>JBGAHN010000203.1:0-9182 GCA_044226145.1 Labilithrix sp.
CTCGCGCCGGAGCATCCCTCGTGGTTTTTGCCCGGCGGCCGAACCGACGTCCTCGCGCGCGCGGCCGACGCGACCGTGGTTGCGCACGCGCAGGCCGTCCGCCGCGGGCCGTTGCGCGTCGCCGTCTTGGCGAACGTCGATGCATCGCAGGCCGACGCTGCCGTCCGCGCCGCCGATCGATGGGTCGACCGCCGTTCGACGGGCGCGCGCGCGTGCCTCCCGGTCTCGGCGTCCACGCCGCCGAAGCCCGGAACCTACGCCGTCGAAACGTCGCCCGGCGAGCCCACCGAAGCGCTCTTCGCCTTCCCGTTCCCCGCCGGAGACGAGGGCGCACGCAAAGGCGCCGAGCTCGTCGCGGCGGCGCTGGATGGAGAGGGCGGTCTCCTCTCCTCGGCGCTCTCGGGCCTCGCGACGTCGACGTCGGCCCGCGTGCTCGGGGGCCCGCGAACGCCGGTGCTCGTCGTCCGCGTCGCCGCCACGGACGGCTCGCTCGACGCCGCCGTTCTCCAGGCGCGCGCGCTCCTCGATCGGCTGCGCCAAGGAACGCGCGAAGGCGCCTTCGACACCGCCCGCGCACGCCGCGTCGCGTCCGTGGTCGAAGCGGCCCTCGATCCGAGAGCGCGCATCGTGGCGCTCTTTCGCGGGGAAACCGTCGTCGACGCGAAGAGCGCCGCATCGGCCGTGGGGACGACGGACGACGCACGCACGTTCGCGCGTCGCTTCCTGGACGAGGCCTCGATGGTCGTCGTCGCCGCGAGGCCCCCGCGGAGCCGTCCGTGAACCCGGCGTCGCCAGCGTGGACCACCCGCGACGTACGGAGTCCATGGTTTCGCGTCGGCACCGACGACGTCCGCCTCCTCCGCGACGGCGTCGAGGCCCTCCCCGCGATGCTCAAAGCCATCCGCGACGCGCGCCGGGAGGTGCTCCTCGAGATGTACTGGATCGGCGCGGACGACGTCGGCGCCGCGTTCCGCGACGCGCTCGCCGAAAAGGCCCACGAAGGCGTCACGGTGCGCGTCGTCTACGATGCGGTCGGCAGCCTCGCCATCGGCGCGAGCTTCTGGCGCCGGGTCCTCGACGCCGGCGGCGACGTCCGAGACTTCCACCCGCTCTTCCCGCTCCGTCCGACCTTCGATCTCGCGCGCCTCGAAGTGCGCGACCACCGAAAGCTCCTCGTCGTCGACGGGCAGGTCGGCTTCACCGGGGGCCTCAACCTCGCGCAGCCGTGGCTGCCGCGCGCGGACGGCGGCGGCGGCTGGCGCGACGACATGGTCGAAGTACGAGGCCACGCCTCCGCCGAGCTCCGCACCCTCTTCTACAAAACCTGGCGGCGCATCGCGGCGCACAAGCTGCCCCGAACGAAGGGCAGCTCGCGCGGCCCGCGGGATCTCGCGCCGCTCTCCCGGCACCCGCGCGGCCCCGTCTACGTCCTCGCGAACTCGAAGCGCACCCGGCGAAACCTCCGCTTCGAGTACCTTTCCCGCATCCAGCGCGCCGAACGCAGCATCGACATCGCCAACTCGTACTTCGTGCCGGATCGCTATGTGCGTCGGGCGCTTTTCCGCGCGATCGGGCGCGGCGTCCGGGTGCGCGTCCTCGTTCCGCGCAAGAGCGACATCGCCGCCGTCCAGTTCGCCCTCGAGGCCATGTACGATCTCCTCCTTCGCAGCGGCGTCGAGCTCTACCAGTACGGCGGTCCGATGATGCACGCCAAGACGGCCGTCATCGACGACCGATTCGCCACCATCGGGAGCTACAACCTCGACGAACGCTCCCGCCGCAAGAACCTCGAGGTCAACGTCGCCGTGGAAGACGTCGCGTTCGCCTCCCACGTCCGCGGTTGGTTCGATCGCGACGTCGCGCGGGCCGAACGCGTCGACTTGTACACGTGGCGCGCGCGCCCGCTCGTCCGTCGAGGGATCGAGCGGCTCGCGCACGCCCTCCGGAAGCTTTGGTGAGATCCATGGGCATCGTCCAATCGAAAGGCCGGCAGATCGTCCGAACCGGGAGCCTCGTCGCCGTCACGACGTCGATCCTCCCGTTCTTCGTCTTGCGCATGAAGACCGCGAAGGGCGACGCCCGACGCGACGTGCGCGACGCGTGGGTCCGAACCTGGGCCCGCACGCTGCTGCGCGTGTTCGCCGTCGAGGCCGTCGTCGACGGTGTCGTGCCGAAGCCCGGCCAGCGAGGGCGCGTCGTCGTCGCGAACCACCGCTCGGCGATCGACATCGGCGTCCTGCTCGCGACCTTCGGCGGCACGATGGTCAGCCGCTCCGATCTGGCGACCTGGCCGGTCATCGGCAGCGCGGCGCGGGCCGCCGGCACGGTCTTCGTCGATCGCGGAAACGCCAACAGCCGAGCGCTGACCGTGCGCGCGATGCAGAACCACCTCGCGTCCGGCGACACCATCGTCCTCTTCCCCGAGGGCACGACGTTCGACGGCGACGAGGTCCGGCCCTTCCACGCGGGCGCGTTCGTCGCCGCCGCGCGCGCGGAGGCCGAGGTCGTTCCGGTCGGCCTCGCCTACCCGCGCGGCTCCGGCGCGGCGTTCGTCGACGAGACCTTCCCTGCGCACCTCGCGCGGATGGCCGCGAGCGATCCGACCCGCATGGTCGCGAGCATCGGCGAACCGTTCGTCGTGAAGGCCACCGATCGCGCCGCGGCCGTGACCGAGCGGGCACACACCGCCGTCACGCACCTCGTCGCGCGTGCACGAAAACGCTGCGGCGACTGAACCTCAACCCCCGCCGACGAAGTGCACGATCTCGATGACGTCGTCCGGCGCGACGGCGTGCGTCGCGTGCTCGGCGCGCGGGACGATGGCGCGGTTGATCTCGACGGCCACCGGCCCACCGTCGAGCCCGAGGTGCGCGACGAGCTGACGGATCGTCAGGTCGTCCGGAATTTCGCGCGGTGTTCCGTTGATGGTCACGTGCATGGCGGCCTTGCACCCGGAGCATAATGCGAACGGCCACGGCGCGTCGGGTGTTCCAGCCGAAAGCGCGACCCCGCGAAGACCGACCCCGACCTACACCCTCCCATGCACGCGCTGGACGCGAATTCCGCGGCGCCCGAGCGCGGCCATCGGCGATCGCGAGGCTCGATTCGGCCTCGAACCCACGCGCGCCCGCCCGGAATTGCTTGCCAAGCCACGTCCGTTGCCGGACGATTCGATCGTTCCCTCCTGGGAGGGCGCCGAGGACGTTCATGGCCGACGAGGACATCCGCCTTCCGCAAGTTCCCTCCATCACGGCCGAAGATCCCGAAGACGTCGCGTGGGCGCTGTCGACGGCCGAAGCGATGTGGGCGCGCGGCGAGCACACCGAAGGGATCAAGTGGATCCGCAAGGCCGCCGAGAGCGCCGCGGACGCCGAGGCGGACGAGCGCGCGCTCCAACTCGCCAAAGCGGCGTCGGAGCTCGCGGGGATCGTCGCGAGGCGCGCGCCCGGATCCTCGCCGTCGTTGCATTCGCCGCCGACGAAGGGCGTGCCGCCGGCCCCGACGTCCTCCACGTCCAGCGTCTCGAAGTCGCCGAGCGTCGCGCGCGGGCCCTCTCCTCAAAAGGCGCCGCAGAAGCCCGCCTTCCCGTCGCCCTCGCGCGTCGGTCCCGCCGGTTCGGTCGGCAGCTCGCTCGCGAGCACGCCTCGTCCGCCGTCCATCGCGCAACGCCCGCTCGGCCCCAAGTCCGCGGTCGCGCACGCGTCGGCGCCGGTTCCGGAAGCGGCCCCGTCGTCGAGCCCGAGCACGCGGCAGGTCCGTCCGTCGGTACCTCGGTACGACTCGGAAGCCACGATGGTGGGGCAGGTCCAAAGCTACGTCGACACCTCCTCCCGCCTTCGGTCCATCGACGACGACGATGACGACGATTGGGCGCCCGGCGGAGAGACGACGATGCATTCGAGCTACGTCGACCGACCGACGACGCACGAGCCGCGCGCCGTCTCGATGCGTCCACCGATGGCGAGCGCGCCTCGCCACGATCCGGAAATCACCACGTCGCAGGCCGTTCGCGTCGTCGTCTGGCGCGACGCGAACGGGGTCCACGTCGCGCCCGCCGGGACGGTGGTGTCGGCCATCACCGTCGACGCGGTCTTGGTGGCGCTCGAGCCGAACGCCGATCTGACGGCGTGGCTCTCGATCCGCCAGCGCTGATCCGCAGCCGCCCCCTTCGCCGACGAACCCCGTCGCCGACCCGAAAATGGTGCAGCGCGGCGTGGTTGGGCGCGCGTCGAAAGAGCCCATCCGCAACGCGGGATCCGCAGGCCCTCGTTCGGCGGATCCGTCGTCCGGTCCCGCTCTAAAGGACCAATTCGGTTTCGAGCTCTGTGCTAGAACGACGGTCCGCCATGTTCGACGAGTTCGGCATCAACGCAGGTTTTGTCGAGGAATTGCACGCCCGCTATCAGCAGAGCCCTCAGTCGGTCGACGAGGAGTGGCGGCGCTTCTTCGACACGCTCGACGGACGGACGACGCCCCAAGCGCGCGTCGCCGCGCCGTCGGTCCCGTCGAACGGCCACGCGAATGGTCATACGAACGGCCACGGCCCCGCCGCGCGTGACACGTTCGAGGCGCGCGGTCTCTCTCCCGAGCTCGCGACCTTTCCGGATTTCGTGCCGCCGAGCTCGACGACGAACCGCGACGAGCGCCTGCTGGCCACCGCGGCCATGCAGGGGCGCGTCTACCAGCTCGTCAACGCGTACCGCGTGCGCGGTCACTTGTTCGCGAAGATCGATCCGCTCGGCACGCCGCCCGAAGCCGCGCCCGAGCTCGAGCTCGCGAATTTCGGTCTGACCGAGGCCGACTACGACACGGACTTCCCCACGGTCGGCGTCGCGGGCCTGCCGGAGCGCGCGACGCTCCGCCAGATCATCGCCCACCTCTCCGAGACGTACTGCGGCGCGATCGGCGTCGAGTTCACGCACATCGAAGAGCCGGACGCGCGCGAGTGGCTCCAGAACGCGATGGAGTCGACGCGCAACCGCACGACCCTCGACCGCGACGAGACCTTGCGCGTGCTCACCCGGCTGACGGACGCAGAGATCTTCGAGCAGTTCGTCCACAAGAACTTCGTCGGCGCCAAGCGCTTCTCCTGCGAGGGCGCCGAGAGCATGATCGCCATGCTCGATCTGCTCGTCGACTACGCCGCCGGCCACGGCATCGAAGAGATGGTCATCGGCATGGCGCACCGCGGGCGCTTGAACGTGCTCGCGAACGTCATGCACAAGAACGTGCGCGAGATCTTCGCGGCGTTCCGCGACTCGAACCCCGAGCGCAACCTCGGGCGCGGCGACGTGAAGTACCACCTCGGCGCGTCGGCCGACCGCGAGACCTCCACGGGGCGCAAGATCCACCTCTCGCTCGCGTTCAACCCGAGCCACCTCGAGTTCGTCGACCCGGTCGTCGAGGGCCGCGTGCGCGCGAAGCAGGTGCGCAAGAAGCGCCTCGGCGTCATCCCGCTCCTCATCCACGGCGACGCGGCGTTCATGGGGCAAGGCATCGTCGCCGAGACCCTGAACATGGCCGGCCTCGAGGGCTACTCGACCGGCGGCACGGTCCACCTCGTCGTGAACAACCAGATCGGCTTCACGACGCTCCCGCAGGACTCGCGCTCGACGCGCTACTGCACGGACATCACGCGCATGCTGAAGGTCCCCGTGTTCCACGTGAACGGCGAGGACCCCGAGGCGGTGATCCAGGTCGCGCGCCTCGCGACCGAGTTCCGTCAGATCTTCGGCAAAGACGTCGTCATCGACATGCTTTGCTACCGCCGCTACGGCCACAACGAAGGCGACGAGCCGCGCTTCACGCAGCCGGTCATGTACCAGCTCATCGACCGCAAGCCGACCGTGCGCGACGTGTACGTGAACAAGCTCGTCGCGAGCGGGCAGATCACGCGCGAGATCGCCGACCAGATCAAGGCCGAGCGGCAAGCGGTCCTCGCCCAGGCCCTGGAAGAAGAGAAGCAGGGCGACTTCCTCAAGGCGCCGAGCGCCATGGAAGGCGTGTGGGCGCCCTACTTCGGCGGCCCCGACAAGAGCGTCCCCGAGGTCGCCACGAACGTCGACCGGAACGTGCTCGTCGACCTCGCGACGCGCCTCGCCCAGCTCCCCGAGGACTTCCACCCGAACCCGAAGGTCAAGGCGATCCTCGACACGCGCCGCGATCGCGTCGCCTCGGGCGCCCCGTTCGATTGGGGCACCGCCGAGCACCTCGCGTTCGCCTCGCTCGTCAGCGAGAACCGCCCCATCCGCCTGAGCGGCCAGGACGCGCGGCGCGGCACCTTCAGCCACCGCCACGCCACGCTCTACGACACGCAGTCCGGCGTGCGCTTCACGCCGCTGTCGAACCTCGGGCCGGGCACGTTCGAGGTGATCGACAGCCCGCTCTCCGAGCAAGGCGTGCTCGGCTTCGAGTACGGCTACAGCCTCGACACGCCCGAAGGACTCGTCATCTGGGAGGCGCAGTTCGGCGACTTCGTCAACGGCGCGCAGGTCATCATCGACCAGTTCCTCGTGTCGGCGGAGGACAAGTGGCTGCGCCTCTCGGGCCTGACGCTCCTCTTGCCCCACGGCTACGAAGGCGCCGGCCCCGAGCACTCGAGCGCGCGCATCGAGCGGTTCCTCCAGCTCTCGGCGACGGACAACATCCAGGTCTGCAACCTGACGACGCCCGCACAGCTCTTCCACGCGCTCCGTCGCCAGGTCCTCCGCCCGTGGCGCAAGCCGCTCGTCATCTTCACGCCGAAGAGCCTCCTCCGGAACAAGGAGGCGGTCTCGACCGTCGACGATCTCGCGAACGGCTCGTTCCAGCGCGTCATCCCGGACGCCGAGACGGATCCGAAGGACGTCAAGCGCGTGCTCCTCTGCACGGGCAAGGTCTACTACGATCTCTACGACGCCCGCCGGAAGGCCGCTCGGAAGGACGTCGCGATCGTCCGCCTCGAGCAGCTCTACCCGATCAACGACTCGCTCGCGCAGACGCTCTCGGTCTACTCGGACAAGACGAAGCTGATCTGGGTCCAGGAAGAGCCGCGCAACATGGGCCCCTGGTACTTCATCAACTCGAACCTCCGAAACTACGTCGGCGATCGCCTCCCGCTGTCGGTCGTCTCGCGCAGCGCCGCCGCGAGCCCCGCGACGGGCAGCCACGCGAGCCACGAGCTCGAACAGCACCGGTTGATCGAAGAAGCCCTCGGCAAAGCCTGATCGCCGCCCCCGCGGCCCGCGCACGCCTCCTTACGCCCCATGCATCCCGAGCTTCAATGGAGCATCGGCCTGCTCGTCACGCTCATCCTGACGGCGGCGCTCGTCAACCGGTTCTCGCCGGCCGACAAGCCACGGGTCCGGCGCATCGTGATCCTCTTCGGCGTCTACGTGGTCGCGATCGCGGCCGAGACGTTGCTGACGCGCTTCGGCGTGACCACGTGGGCCAACCGCGCGCGCCTCGTCGCGGCGCTCTTCCGCGCGTTCACGGTGGTGAACGTCCTCATCTTGCTCGGGCTGTCGGTCGTGCTCCGGTGGCTCGGGATGTCGCTGCCGCTCATCGCGAGCGATCTCATCGCGGGCGTCGGCTACCTGCTCGCGATGCTCGGGGTGTTCTCCGAGCACGGCTTCGCGACCTCGGACCTGCTCGCGACGAGCGCCGTCGTCAGCGCCGTGCTCGCGATCTCGCTCCAGAGCACGCTCGGCAACATCCTCGGCGGCATCGCGCTCCAGCTCGACGGATCCATCCACGAGGGTGACTGGATCCAGTTCGACAACGGCCGGCAGGGCTGCGTGCGCGCGGTGCGGTGGCGGCACACCGTCGTCGAGACGCGCGACTACTCGACGATCATCGTCCCGAACGCGCTCCTGCTCGCGAACAACATCATGATCCTCGGAAAGCGCGGCGGGAAAGCCGTCCCGCAGCGCATGTGGGTCTGGTTCAACGTCGATTTCCGCTACCCGCCGTCGAAGGTCGTCGAGGCCGTCGAGGCCGCGCTGCGGAGCACGCCCATCCCGAACGTCGCGAACGATCCGCCGCCCGACTGCGTGTGCATGGACTTCGCGAAGGAGGCGAGCCAGAGCTACGGGTCGTACGCCGTGCGCTACTGGCTCCCCGACATGGCGCGGACGGACGGCACGGGCTCGCGGGTGCGCGCGCGCGTCTTCACGGCCTTGCAGCGCGCCGGCATCCCGTTCGCCTTGCCCGCGCGCACCGAGTACATCGAGGTCGAGGACGACCAGCGGCGGAGCCGCAAGATGAAGCGGGCGGCCAGCGAGCGCGTCGGGGTGCTCCGCGCCGTTCCGCTCTTCCGATCGCTGACCGACACGGAGCTCGAGACGCTCGCCGGCGGCATGCACCGCGTCCTCTACACCGCGGGCGAGGTCATCACGCGGCAGGGCGCCGTCGCGCATTGGCTCTACGTCATGATCTCCGGGCAGGCCGAGGTGCGGGCGCACCTCGATCCGACGACGCCGGGCGGCAAGCCGGAGACCCACGTGGTCGCGAAGCTGAGCGCGCCCGAGTACTTCGGAGAGATGGGCCTCATGACGGGCGAGCCGCGCTTCGCGGACGTCGTCGCGATCAGCGACGTCGAGTGCTGGCGCCTCGGCAAGAGCGAGCTCGAGAGCGTGCTCACCGGTCGCTCCGAGGTGGCGGCGGAGCTCTCCGAACGGCTGGCCGCGCGCCGCGTGGAGCTCATCGCCTTGCGCGAAGGGCTCGACGCGAAGGCCCAGAAGGCCCGCGAAGCCTCCGAACGCGCGCGCATCCTCGACGGCATCCGCGACTTCTTCGGGCTGTGAGGGCCGTCGGCGATTCGGACGGGTGCGGCGTCACCCGTCGGATTTCGAGGGTTCGTCGGACGACGGCGTCTCGGAGACCGGCGGTTCGGCGTCCGAAGGCGGCAGGGCCTCGTCCGCGCCACCGGCGCTCGCCGTCACGCGCGCTCGAACCCACGGCTCTTTGGCGGTCTTGAGCGCCACCAACACCCAGACGACGAGGCCGCTGACGACCGCGGCCGTCACGGCATAGAGTACCTTGGCTTCGGGCATGCGCCCGGATGCTAGTACCAGGACACCGTGAAAGCGACCGGGTTCGTTCCCACGCCACGGCCGGCGCGGGATCGAACGAGGTCGCCCCACGATCGACGAAATGGCCGACGAGACTACCATGAACCGCCCTCCCCGCCTCGAACATGCCCG
>JBGAHN010000204.1:0-9136 GCA_044226145.1 Labilithrix sp.
GGTACGTCCACGACGGCGCCCGCAAGCGACGGCAAAGAAGGCCGAGGCGAAGAAGGCCCCGTCGACGAAGAAGATCGCGAAGGCCACGAAGAAAGCGGCGAAGAAGGTGCGTTCGCCCCGCGCCGCTTCGGAGAAAGCACACGCCGCAGAACGACGTCGCCGACGATGACGAGCGCCGGCGCGCGGACCTCGTGCCGTTCGACGGCGTCCGCGATCGTCGCGAGATCGGCCACGAGCGTGCGCTCTTCCGGGCGCGTCGCGTGCGACACGACGGCGACGGGCGTCTCCGGCGCGCGGCCCCCCGCGACGAGCGCCGACGCCGCGCTTCGCAGCGTCGACAGCCCCATGTAGAGCACGAGGGTCCCTTCCGCGGGGACGCGCGCGGCGAGATCGTGGGGCGCGCCGTCGTCGAGGGTCTCGCGGCGATGGGCCGTCACGAACGTCACGCCGGCCGCGACCGCGCGATGGGTGAGCGGAATGCCCGACGACGCCGACGCCCCGATCGCCGCGCTGATCCCGGGCACGACCTCGAACGAGATGCCCAGCGCGGCGAGCTCTTCGGCCTCTTCCCCTCCGCGACCGAAGATCATCGGATCGCCGCCCTTGAGGCGAACGACCTCGGCGCCCTCGAGCGCGCGTTCGAGCACCCTCGGATGGATGGGCGGCGCGTTCGGGCACGTGCCGCGGCGACGTCCCACGGGGATGCGTTCGGCGTCCGGCGGCGCGATCGCGAGGATGTCGTCGGAGACGAGCTCGTCGTACGCCACGACACGCGCGCGTGAGAGGATCCGGTGCGCGCGCACGGTCAAGAGTTCGGGATCGCCCGGCCCCGCGCCGACGAGGTAGACGTGTCCCCCGCCCCGGAGACGCACCTGGCTGTGGTCGCGCGAGCTCACGGCGTGGCCGTCCCCCAGCGGCGCGCCACGAGGCGCTCGACGCGTCCGAAGACGAGCCGTTCGGTGAGCAGGCTCAACACGACGATGACGACCACGACGCCGAGCGCGAGCGCGCTGTCGGCCAGATCGCGCGCCGATTCGAGGAGCTGGCCGAGGCCGCCCGAGACGAAGAGGAGCTCGCCCGCGAAGAGCGAACGCAGCGCGAACGTCCAAGCCATCTTCGCGCCCGTCAGGATGCCGGGCAGCGCCGCGGGGAGGAGCACCCGGAAGAGGAGCGTCGCCCCGCGCGCGCCCATCGTCTTCGCCGCGCGCTCGATGGACGGCGGCAGGTTCCGGAGCGCGCTCTCCGAGGCCACCGTCGCCGGCAGCGCCGCGCCGAGCACGACGACGACCTGGATCGCCGCCTCCGACAGCCCGAACCAGACGATGGCGAGCGGGAGCCAGCAAATGGACGGCACGCTCGAGAGCCCCAGCACGATCGGGCCGAGCGCGCGCTTGGCGCCCGTGCTCCGCGCGAGCAACACGCCCGCGGGGACGCCGATCGCGAGCGCCGCGGCGTAGCCGGCGAGCAGGCGCGCCACGCTCGTCGCCACGGCGCGGACGAGCGTGCCGGAGGCGAACGCGTGGACGAGCGCGCGCTCGACGTCGAGCGGCCCCGGCAAGAGCGGGCTCGACGTCAGCTCAGCGGCGACCAGCCAGATCGCGAGCAGAGTCGTCACGATCAAGGCCGTTCGACGTGCCCCATGCATCATCCGCTTCCTCCCGAGCCACTTTGTCGACCTCGCCCCGGACGAGCTCGGCGATGTCCTTCGCCACGCGCGAGAGCCGCGCGTCCCCGAGCACCCGCGGCCTCGGGACGTCCACCCGCACGTCACCGAGGATGCGCCCCGGACGCGCGCCGACGACCAAGACGCGATCGCCGAGCCGCACGGCTTCGTCGATCTGGTGCGTCACGAACACCATCGTCGTCCGCGCCAGACCGAGGATGCGCTCGACCTCGTTCTGGAGCAGCTCGCGCATGTGCCCGTCGAGCGCGGCGAACGGCTCGTCGAACAAGAGCGTCGAAGGCCTCGTCGACAAGGCGCGCGCGATGGCGCCGCGCTGCCGCATGCCCCCCGAGAGCTCGTGGGGATACGCGTGGCGGAACCGGTGGAGGTGCACGAGGCGCAAGAGCTCGTCCGTTCGCGCGCGGCGTTCGTCCTTCGGGACGCCCGCGAGCTCCAACGGAAACGCGATGTTCCGTTCGAGCGTGAGCCACGGGAAGAGCGCGGCGTCCTGGAACACCAGGGCGCGCTCCGGATCCGGGCCTTCGATCGGACGTTCACGATAACGAACGACGCCCGACGTCGGGGCCGTCAGACCCGCCAGGAGATTCAGGATCGTGGATTTTCCTCCACCGGAAGGTCCCACGATGCAAAGGGCTTCCCCTTCGGAAATGGAAAAAGAGACGTCTTCGAGCACGTTCGTAGGGCCAAAACGGACCCCGACCCGGTCGAACGTCGCGAGGCTCCCGCGGCCCGAAAGGCGGGCGGATACCGCGTCGTCCGGGGCGTCCTCGCGCGCGGGAGCGGCGTGGTCCGGGGCGGCGTCGTGCTTGGCGATGGGCCCGCTTTCGCGGGCTTTCGGCGCGGATTTTCCGTCACCTGCACGCCACGCGCCCGCGACGGCGAGCGACCGGGCGGTCGCCCCCTCGAACCCACGGAGCCGGCGATTCGTCGAAACGAACACGCCTCTACTATACGAAACATTTGCGCGCGCACAAGGGCGCACGCGCGCGGGCGGTCCGGCTCAGTCGGCGTGCAGGTTCGCACGCCGACATTCGTGGACGGCACTTCAGCGCTCGTAGAGAATGACGTTGTGGTAGCGGGCCTCGGAACCGCCCGGATTCTCGTAGGAATGGGAGCGGTCGGCGGAGAACGATGCCGAGTCGCCGGCGTGCAAATCGAGGATCTCCTCGTCGACGTGCAGGCGGAGCGCGCCGCTCAGGACGATGACGATCTCGTGGGTGCCCGGCGCGTGCGCGTCGGACACGTGGGTCGCCCGCGCGGCGAGGCGTAGCTCGTACAGCTCGACGAGCGGCGAGGCGCCCGCGGGCGTCAGCGGCCGGCTCTCGAGCTTGCCGTCGAGGGATCGGAGGACCTGCGCGTCGCCACGCCGGAGGATCGTCGCGCCGCTCTTCACCTCGCCGAGCAGCTCCGCGAACGGAACCCCGAGCCCCACCGCGATCTTCCAGAGGAGGCCGACCGTGGGGTTCGTTTTCACGGTCTCGACCTGCGACAGCGCCGCGCGGCTCACGCCGGAGGCCTTGGCGAGCTCGTCGAGCGACATGCCGCGAGCCTTGCGGCGGCGGCGGAGGTTTTCGGCGACGCGACGCGCGAGATCCGCCGCGCCGAGGTCGTCGCCGAGCGGATCGACGGTGCCCCGATCGGATTCCGCGGGGGCCGCGGCACTCCCTTTGCTGCGTTGAGGCTTGCGCGACGTCACACCATCCTCCATTATACTGGACAAATGCTCGAAATACCGAAGGCGTATGCCGGAGCCAAAGTACCACGGCGAAGCCCGTGGCGTCTCGGCGCGCACGTCCGGGCGGTCGTTCCGACGACCTCGACGCACCGCGTTCGGCGGGGGCTCCCGTGAGCCTCGTCGCATCGAAGGACGAGCGAGGCTTCGTCGTCTGGCTCACGGGCCTTTCCGGAGCGGGCAAGAGCACGATCGCCGAAGCCCTGGCGCCGCTCCTCCGCGTCGAGGGACGCAAGGTCGAGATCCTCGACGGCGACGTCGTCCGCACGAATTTGTCGCGAGAGCTCGGGTTCTCGCGCGAGCACCGCGATTGGAACGTCGCGCGCATCGCGTTCGTCGCGCATCTCTTGGCGCGCAACGGCGTCGCCGTGATCGTCGCCGCCGTGTCGCCGTACCGCGACGCGCGCCTCGAAGCACGGCGGCGGATCGGAGATTTCGTCGAGGTCCACGTCGCGCCGCCGCTCGAAGAGTGCGCACGACGCGACACGAAGGGGCTGTACCGCAAGGCGCGCGAAGGCGCCGTGAGCGGTCTCACGGGGGTCGACGATCCGTACGAGGCTCCCGAGGCCGCGGAGCTCACGCTCGACACGAGCCGCATCGACGTGCCGATGGCCGCGCGCATGGTCCGGGAAACGCTCCGCGAGCTCGGCTACCTCACGCCCATCATCGCTCCCGTCGTCGACGACTCCCCTCGCCTTCGCCCCACCGATCTCCCCGCGACCGAGGCATCGGCGCTTCACGATTCGAGGTACGGATGAGCGCCGCGTTCCTTCCGCGATTTTCCAACCCGCGCGACGTCGACGAGTTCGTCGAGACCGTCGAGGCCTACGAGCGCGGCGATCTGTCCGCCGACGAGTTCCGGACCAAGCGCCTCCTCCGCGGCGTCTACGGGCAGCGCCAGGGCGACGTCCAGATGCTCCGCGCGAAGATCCCGTTCGGAAGGCTCGACGAGCGCGGCTTGCAAGCCCTCGCCGACGTCGCCGATCAATACTCCCGTGGGTTCGCGCACGTCACGACGCGGCAGAACGTGCAGTTCCACTTCGTCAAGCTCGCCGACGTCCCGGAGGCGATGCGCCGGTTCGACGAGGCCGGCATCACGACGCGCGAGGCCTGCGGCAACTCCGTCCGCGCCGTGACGGCGTGCGAGCTCGCCGAGGTGTGCGGGAGCGCCCCGTTCGACGTCAGCCCCTACGCCGAGGCCATCACGCGCCTCTTTCTGGGACACCCGCTCGCGTCCACGCTGCCGCGCAAGTTCAAGATCGCCTTCAGCGGATGCGCCAGCGACTGCGCGAAGGCGGCCATCCACGATCTGGGGTTCGTCGCCGGCGTTCGCGACGGCGAAAAGGGCTTCAAGATCGTCGCCGCCGGCGGGCTGTCCGCGTCGCCGCAGAACGCGCTCGTCCTGCACGAGTGGGCGCCCGCTTCGGAGATCGGGCGCGTCGGCGAGGCCATCCTCCGCGTCTTCCATCGCCTCGGGAACCGCGAAAACCGCGCCCGCGCGCGGCTCAAGTACGTCCTCAAGAAGCTCGGCCCCGACGGCTTCCGCGCCACCTACGAGGCCGCGCGCGCCGAGGTCGAAGCGGAGGCCTTGGCGGAGCTCGCCCTCCCCGAGCCCGCGGCCGGCGTGCCCGGACCGCCGGTGGAAGGCGATCGCGACGTCGCGAAGAGCTCGGCCTACCTCGCGTGGCGCGCGGCGTCCGTCTTCGACCAGAAGCAAGACGGCTACAAAGCGGTCTACATCCGCCTCTTGCTCGGTGACGCCACGAGCGAGCAATTCCGCGAAATCGGGCGCATCGCGACGCTCTTCGGCGACGGCACCGTGCGGTTGACGATCGATCAGAACGTCCTCTTGCCGTGGATCGATCAGCGATCGCTCCCCGCGCTCTTCGAGCGGCTGTCGAAGCTCGATCTCGCGAAGCTCGATCTGCACACCGCGCGCGACGTCACGAGCTGCCAGGGCGCCGACACGTGCAACCTCGCCGTCACGTCGTCGCGGGCCGTCGCGCGCGCCGTGAGCGAGAAGCTCGAGGCCGAAGATCTCGGGCGCCACGGCGACGCCGCCAAGACCATCATCAAGATCAGCGGCTGCCCCAACTCGTGCGGGCAGCACCACATCGCCGATCTCGGGTTTCACGGCGGCGCGAAGAACTTCGGCGGCAAGGCCGTGCCGATTTACCAGCTCCACCTCGGCGGCGGCGTCGACGAGCGAGGCGCGCGGTTCGGCAAGCAGGTCGTCAAGATCGTCGCGCGCCGCGTCCCCGACGTCGTCGTCCGCATGATCCGCTTGTACGAGGGCGAGCGCACCGAAGGCGAGAGCGCCGCGGCCTTCTTCGCGCGGGTCGATCCGAAGCGGGTGGTGGCCGTGCTCGGCGAGCTCGTCACCGCGCCGCCCACCCCCGAAGAGGGCGCCGACGTCGGCGAGAACGCGGGCTTCCTCGTCCACATGGGCGAAGGCGAATGCGCGGCGTGAGCGAGCCCGGCGGCAGGGATGGCGGCGCGACCGACAGCGCTCCGTCGCCCGCCGCACCGTTCGACGTCGCCCGCGAAAACGAGCGCTTCGAGCACGCATCCGCCGAAGATCGCCTCGCGTTCGCCGTGGACGCGTTCGGCGATCGCCTGCTCTTCACGTCGTCGTTCGGCGCGCAGAGCGCCGTGCTCCTGCACCTCTGGAGCACCGTCGCGCGGCACCTGCCCGTCGTGTTCATCGACACGGGCTTTCTGTTCGACGAGACGCTTCGTTACCGCGATCTCCTCGTCGCGCGGCTCGGCCTCGAGCTTCGCGTCGTGCGGCCCGACATCGCGCGTGACGCGTTCGTCGAGCGCTACGGCACCGACATCCAAGCGCGCGATCCCGATTTTTGCTGCGGCGTGAACAAGGTCGTTCCGCTCGCCTCGTTCCGAGCGAACGCACACGCGTGGGTCTCCGGCCTGCGGCGCGATCAGAGCCGGACGCGTAAAGATGTCGCGATTTTCGAGCAAGACGGGCCGCTCGTTCGCGTCCACCCGATCGCGACGCTCACGACAGGCGACGTCGCGGCCTACCTCGCGCGCCACGATTTGCCCGAGCACCCGCTCGTCGCGCGGCGCTACCTCTCGATCGGCTGCGCGCCGTGCACGAGGCCCGTCGCCGAGGGCGAAGACGAGCGCGCCGGTCGATGGGCGGGGCGCGCGAAGACGGAATGCGGCCTCCACGCCCGCGCGGACACGAAGAAGACGGAGCCGGTCCCGTGGTGAGCCGCCGCGCGCTGCTCGCCGGCGTGCTCGGTCTCGGTGCCGCCGCGGGCGCAGGTGTCGCGCTCGGCCGAACGCGCGAGGCCGCCCCCGTCCTCCGCGTCGGCGTCATGACGAACCTCACCCACGCGCCCCTCCTCGCGGGGTTGGGATCGGGCCGCATCGCCCGGGCGCTCGCCCCCGTCCTCGTCGAGCCGAAGTTCTTCCGCGCCGGGCCGCGCGTGACCGAGGCCATCCTCGGCGGCGCCATCGACGTCGGCACGTCGGGCCCCGCGCCCGTCATTCTCCACCACAAGCGCCACATGGGCGGCGGCAAAGGTTTGCGCGTGCTTGCCGGCTGCGCCTCCGGCGGCGCGTCGCTCGTCGTGCGCCGGGAGTCCGGGATCGCCCGCCCGGCAGATCTCCGGAACAAGCGCCTCGCCGTCACGCAAATCGGCACGACGCAAGACATCACGCTCCGGACCTTCCTCGCCGAAAACGGCCTCCGCGACGAAGCCTCCGGCGGCGACGTTCGCTTGCTCGCGATCGACGCCGCGACGATCCTCGCCCAAATGACGCGCGGCGAGCTCGACGGCGCGTGGCTCGCGGAGCCCTGGGCGACCCGCATCGTTCGCGAACGCAACGCCGTGCGCCTCATCGACGAGCGCGATCGATGGGAAGGTCGACGTTTCGCGACCGCCATCCTCGTCACGAGGGCCGAGCGCGCCGCCGATCCCGTCCTCGCGCGGTTGACGCACGCGCTCGCCGACGAGGTCGAGCGCGCCGCCCGCGATCCCGTCACGCTCCGCGACGAGGCCTACGAGGAGCTCCGCCGGCGCGTCGGCAACCCGGGCGCGCGAAGCACGTTCGACGAAGCTTGCCGGTTCGTCGATTTCACGACGGATCCGGTGCGCCCATCGATCGAGATCTTCGCGCGCGAAGCCGCCGCGTTGGGCCTCTGCGAAGACGGCAACGTCGACGGACTGTTCGGCTGAAGCACCGCATGCGCCGCGGAAGCGACCTGGTCCGCCTCACCGGTCGATGCTAGCGTTGCGTCACGATGCGTAGCCGCTTTTTCCCGGTTTTCTTGGTCTCGTTGGCTTCTTTCGCGTGGGGCGTGCAGGCCTGTTCGGGCGACGCCGCCGATCCCGTCGACACGACGGGCAACGACGCGGCGGCCAACGGCCATGACGCGACGTCCGGGAACGGCGATCCGCGCGACGGGAGCTCCTCCGAAGACGCCACCTCACACGACGACGCGGGCAACGAAGACGACGGCAGCTCGGACGACGCCGGCTCACTCCCGGACGCGAACGACGCGTCGTCGGATGCAGGATGCACGGATCCCGTGGCGGCCGATTTGAATGGCACGGAGGCATGCAAGGCGCTCGCGTTCGGCGTCGCTGCCCTCGCGTTCGAGGCGTCCGATCCGAAGGGCCCGAAGGCCAACGGCGGAGCGATCCCCGCCGGCATCTACGACGTCTCCCGTGCGGAGCGTGACACGCCCAAAGGCTCGTGGCGCGAGACGCTCGTCTTCGACGGAACGAACAAGTTTACACGGATTCGTCAGATCGATACGGGTTCGGGCAACGGCCTCGGTCCGGTCACCCACGCCTCGGGAACGTACGCGACGAACGGAAATGAAATCACGTTCACCACCACGTGTGCCAACGGCGAAGAAAAGGACGGAGGCAAGACAACCCTCCCGTACGGCGTCACCACGGACGCGTGCGGACACACGAACTTCTTCTTTACCGCGACCGGTCTTCGGATCACGCTCAAGCAGCGCTGATCCCTACCGCCGAACGCACGCGAGCGGCGCGGTCGCGAGCCATGCGTCGAGGTCGACGAGCGCCTGTTCGGCCATCGCCTGGTAGCGATCGCGCTTCTTGAGCTTCTTGTTCGGCGGCGGCGGCATGCACGCCCACGTGATGTTCGACGGCTGGAACCGGTCGGACGCGCGCATCAGGTGCGTGCGGATCCCACCGAGCGCCGTCGTCTCCGGCGGCGGCGTCAGGGGCTCTCCCGACAGCGCCTGCGCGAGCAAGATCGCGCAAATCAGGCCGCCCGCGCAGCTCTCCACGTAGCCTTCGACGCCCGTGATCTGCCCGGCGAGGAACACGTTCGGACGCGCGCGAAGCTGCATGCGCTCGTCGAGCATCTTCGGCGAGTCGACGAACGTGTTGCGGTGCACGCTCCCAAAACGGAGGATCTCCGCGTTCTCGAGCCCCGGGATCGTCCGGAAGATGCGCGATTGCTCGCCCCACGTCATGCGCGACTGGAACCCGACGAGGTTGTACGCCGTCTGCGCCTTGTCCTCGGGACGGAGCTGAATCACCGCGAACGGACGCCTGCCCGTGCGCGGATCCGTGAGCCCCACCGGCTTCATCGGCCCGAACGCGAGCGTCATCTCGCCGCGCGACGCCATCACCTCCACCGGCAGGCATCCTTCGAAGTAGCGCACGTCCTCGAACGAACGCGGCTCGACCTTGACGGCCGCCACGAGCTCC
>JBGAHN010000205.1:0-9116 GCA_044226145.1 Labilithrix sp.
GACGACGCGCTCGGCGTCGGATCGGATCGAGGCGGGCAGCTCGTCGAGCGTGCGCCGCAGCGTCCGTAGCTCGCGGCCGACGAGGTTGCGCGCCGTCTGGTAGCGCGATCGCTGGTCCATCGCCGAGAAATTCTGCGGCTCGAACGTCGGCTCCGACGACGCCGCGAGGGCCAGGTGGAAGGCGCCGATGCGCTGACCGATGCGCATCGCCAGATCGCGGTAGCCGCCGAGCAAGAAGCGGTGCTCCTCGGGCGGCTCGGCGAACGCGAGCTCGATGAGCGGCGCGTGCGGGGCCTCGGGCGTCGCCTCCTCCGGGGGACGCGCGAGCACGCGATCGTAGGCGCGGGCCACTTCGGCGCGCGCCTGCTGCCAGGCCGTGCCTTCGTTGAGGACGTACTGCTCGAGGACCGCGAGCGTCAGGTTCTCTCCGCGCGGCACGCGGTACTCGACGTGCCCCAAGATGGCCGGCGTCAGCCCCTTGGCGCGCTCCTGCGTCGCGAGGACCGTGCCGATCTCGAGCTCGGGCGCGACGCCGTCTTCGATTTGGTAGAACGACTTGAGCACGTACGTCGACCCGTACGCGATCGTCGCGTTGAGCCGGCTCGTGTTCAGAAGGTGGGGATCGCGGGCGCCTCCTTCGAGCGTCGCGCCCGCCGTCGTCGTCGCGACGATCTTCCCGGCCGATCCGCGGAAGACGCGGCCCGCCGCGATCGCGTCGAACATCGAGCGCGCGGTCTCGGTCGTCGTCGCCTCGACGAGCGCCCCCGCCGCACCGTCGAACGACGGATCCTGGAAATACAAGTGCGCCACGACCGTGCGCTGCTTCGCGATGGCGCTCCCGGCGCCCGCCTTCGCTTCGACCGCCACGACGCCGAGCGGCAGCGCGAACGTCTCGCTCTCGCCCTCGCGGTAATCGACACGCACGATGGCGACGACGAGCGGCAGGTGCGCGCCCACCGGCACCAACGGCGCCTCGACGGGCGCCGCGTCACCGATGCGGACAACCTCGATGACCCGCACCTCCGACGGCTCCGCGGAGAGCATGCTCCGCGCGTCCATGTACGAAGGGAGCGCCTCTTCGAGCAAACCTCGCTCGCTCCCGAAGAGGAGCTCGTGCGGGTTCGCGCACGAGAGCGACAGCGCCCCGTGCATGCTCATGCGCTCTTCTTCTTGGGTCGGTCGCGGCGTGACGACGTTGAACCAGTAGAAGTCGTGGCCGCCGAGCGTCAGCATGTACGGCAGCTCCCCGATGGACGGAAACCGCGTCCCGCCCATGAGCTCGATGGGCACCGCGCCCTTCATGTTCGAGAGATCCAGCTCGACGACCTGCACGTGACGCGCGAGGTTGGCGACGACCAGGACGGTCTCCCCCTCGTAGCGCCGCACGAACGCGAGCACGCGCGGGTTCGACGGGTGGAGGAACTCGACCGAACCCCGGCTGAACGCGCGGAACTGCTTGCGGAGCGCGATGAGGCGCTTCATCCACCAGAGCAGCGAGTTCGAGTTCGACTGTTGCGCTTCGACGTTGAGCGCCTCGTAGTGGTACTCGGGGTCGATGATGATCGGCAGGATGAGGCGCTGCGGGTTCGCCCGCGAGAAGCCCGCGTTGCGGTCCGCGCTCCACTGCATCGGCGTGCGGACGCCGTTGCGATCGCCGAGGAAGACGTTGTCTCCCATGCCGATCTCGTCGCCGTAGTAGAGGACCGGCGTGCCCGGCATCGAGAAGAGCAGGCCGTTCAGCAGCTCCATCTTGCGCCGATCGTTGCCCGTGAGCGGCGCGAGCCTCCGCCGGATCCCGAGGTTGATGCGCATCTGCGACTCGCGGGCGTACGCGCGGTACATGTAGTCGCGCTCCTCGTCGGTCACCATCTCGAGCGTGAGCTCGTCGTGGTTGCGGAGGAACATCGCCCATTGGCAGCTCGGGTGGAGCTCCGGCGTCTGCCGCAAGATGTCGATGATCGGGAAGCGGTCCTCCATGTGAATCGACATGAAGAGCCGTGGCATGATCGGGAAGTGGAAGTTCATCTGGCACTCGTCGCCGTCGCCGAAGTAGGCGGCGGCGTCTTCGGGCCACTGGTTGGCTTCGGCGAGGAGCAGGCGCCCCTTGAACTTCGCGTCGACGTGCGCGCGCAGCTTCTTGAGGAACGCGTGCGTGGCGGGGAGGTTCTCGCAGTTCGTCCCTTCGGCCTCGTAGAGGTAAGGCACGGCGTCGAGCCGCAGCCCGTCGACGCCGCGCGCCAGCCAGAAATCGACGACCCCGAAGACGGCGTCGTGGACGGCCGGATTTTCGAAGTTCAAATCCGGCTGGTGCGAGAAGAAGCGGTGCCAGTAGTAGGCGTTCGCGACGGGATCCCACGTCCAGTTCGAAGGCTCGAAGTCGCGGAAGATGATGCGCGCGTCCTTGTAGCGATTCGTCGTGTCGCTCCACACGTAGAAATCGCGTTCGGGCGAGCCCTTCGGTGCGCGGCGCGCCCGCTGGAACCACGGGTGGGCCTCCGACGTGTGGTTGATGACGAGCTCGGTGATGACGCGGATGCCGCGCCTGTGGGCTTGCTCGATGAGCTCGTCGAAGTCCTCGATCGTTCCGACCTCGGGGTGGACCTCCGTGTAGTCGGCGATGTCGTACCCGTCGTCGCGCCCCGGCGAAGGGTAGTGCGGCAGGACCCAGATGGCGCTGATGCCGAGATCGGCGAGGTAATCGAGCTTGGCCGCGAGGCCGATGAGATCGCCGATGCCGTCGCCGTTGCTGTCGAAGAACGAGCGGGTGCGGACCTCGTAGATGACGGCGTCTTTGTACCAGAGCGGCTCGTCGGACAAGCCCCGCACGGGGCGGCTGCGTCGCGATCCGTCCGTGCTCGCGTGGAGGGCCGGGGAGCGCTCGAAGATCGTCGTCTTGGGCATCGTGGGTGCGATCTTGCCCGTGGTTTCGTTCGGGCTCAACGTCATCCCTAGTGGGACGGTCGAGCCTCGGCCAAATCGATGGTGGTTCGCCCGCCCGAGAGGGCAATTTGTCGCTCGACCGTGCGTCGTCCCGACGGCGCGTCGATGTCGATGTGCACGTGGTAGTTCCCATCGACGAGCTTCGGATCGTGCGTCACGATGCGAGGCGCCGTCCCGCGATCGAACCTCATCGAGCTGCGGCGGACGATTTCCCCGTCGTCGCCCGTGTACTCGAGCTCGACGGCGGTGACGTCCGACGCCGTGTCGCCGAGCACGTACCGGACGTGCTGCTCGTGCGGGGCCGTGTTCGAGAGGTAGAGCGCGAGGCCCACCCCGCCCGCGAGCAGCAGCAACGTCGGGAGCCTCCGCCGGTAGCGGGACGAGGGAGCGGCAGGAGCGCTTTCGGTCGGTTCGACCTGGGTCGGTTCGTCCACGGGCGTCACCTTTCCGGAGCCGCGCTCCCGGCCGATCCGAGCGCCCGGATGCGACGGACGAGCCCCTCCGTCACCTCCG
The DNA here is from genome assembly GCA_044226145.1 of Labilithrix sp. Classification (GTDB taxonomy): domain Bacteria; phylum Myxococcota_A; class Polyangia; order Polyangiales; family Polyangiaceae; genus Labilithrix. Next base: position 3,454 of record JBGAHN010000205.1, read on the forward strand.
GCGGCAGATCGAACTTCGGCATGCGCCCCCGTCCGGTCGTGATGGTCTCCGCGATGGCGTCGTCCGTCACGGAGGCCTGCCAGTCGGCGCGCGTCAGGTCGGGGGCGCGAAACATCGGTCCCTGGGGACCATCGCCGCGTCCCTCCGTTCCGTGGCAGAGCGCGCATTGGTTCGCCCACGTCGCGTCGACGACCGCCGCGAACCGATCGGCACCCGTCGCGGGCGACGCTTTCGCGGCTTGTGCTTGCGCGGCCTCCGCCCCCGGCGGCACGTCGTCACGCCCGTGATCGGCGGCGGTCCACTCGCGAAGGCCGTTCGGCGACGGCGCCCGGTCGCAAGCCGTGGCACCCGCCGTGACGCCCGCCAAGGCGGCGCTCGCGAGGACGGTGCGCGCCAAATTCCGCCCGAAAATGGCCTGCGATGCCGCACTGCGCCGCTCGATGGCGGGGCCACGAAGCGGGCGGAAAAGGCGGACAATGGCGGAAAAATCCGGGGCACGCATGGCCCGTGCTTCTTATCGCGGAGACCGGCCGACGACCAACCTTGTCGCACCGGGACGGTGGCGCTAGACCTCCATGACAAGAAAGGCGTGGACCTCCTCGGAGGCCGCGACCCACGAACATGTACGGAAATCCAACGACGGTAACGAAGAAGAAGGTGACGGTCCCCGATCTGCGCGCACGCAAGGCCAGCAGCGGCAGCGGCGAAAAGATCGCGATGGTCACGGCGTACGACTACACGATGGCGCGCCTCGCGGACGAGGCGGGCGTCGACATGGTCCTCGTCGGCGACTCGCTCGGCATGGTCGTGCAGGGTCTCAGCACGACGATCCCGGTGACGCTCGACGAGATGGCCTACCACTGCCGCGCGGTCTCGCGGGGTCTCGCGCGGGCGCACCTCGTCGGCGATCTGCCGTTCATGAGCTACCAAGTGTCGCCGGCGCAGGCCGTCGAGAGCGCGGGCAAGCTCATGAAGGAAGGTGGCTGCGAGAGCGTCAAGCTCGAAGGCGGCTCGGAGATCGCCGAGCACGTCCACCGGATCGTGCGCGTGGGGATCCCCGTCGTCGCGCACATCGGCCTGACGCCACAAAGCGTGCACGCGTTCGGTGGCTTCAAGGTGCAGGGCCGCGCGGGCGACGCCGAGCGCATCGTCCAAGACGCCCTCGCGGTCGCTCAAGCGGGCGCGTTCGCCGTCGTCGTCGAGGCCGTCCCGCCCGACGTCGCCGAGGAAATCACCGCGCTCCTGCCGGTGCCGACGATCGGCATCGGCGCGGGCCCGTCGTGCGACGGCCAGGTCCTCGTGTGCACGGACATGCTCGGTCTCACGCGCGGCCACCAGCCGAAGTTCACGAAGCGCTTCGCGAACCTCGGCGACGAGGCCGTGGAGGCGTTCACGAACTACATCGCCGAGGTGCGCACGGGGACGTTCCCGGCGGCGGCCCACACGTACAAGCCGAACGGCGCGCGCGTCGTCACGCCGCCCGTCGACGAGCTCGACGCCCCGCTGGCGCTCGATCTCTGGCACTGAAGGCGTCGTTCCATTGCATTGAGAATGCGGCGCGGACTCGAGTCAGTACGCGCCGCAGATCTTTTGCCGTCGCTCGAGGTACCTCGCGCGATCGGTGTCGTAGTACGCCTCTTCGGACTCGGACTTGGTATCCACGACTTGCGACGAGGTGCTCACCGTTCGGCCGCGTGAGTCCTTCCGTTCTCCCGTCGTGACGGTCTCGTAGCCCTCGGCGCGCTGGCGCACGACGAAGCGCGACGCGTGGTCGTTCAGGCGGACGACGGCGATGCGCTCGGAGGAATTCGACGCATAGCTCACGCCGCGGTAGCCATCGATGGGCTTGAAGTCCGTTTGCAGCGCGTCCGCGTCCTCCCTTTCGATGGACCAGCCGGCGAGCAACAGGTTCTTCTTGATGACGTCGAGATCCCCCGTGGCGCAGGTCGTCAGGTTCTCGACTTCTTGCGGAGAAAGCGGCTTCGGAAGCGTGCAGCCCGTCACGAAGACCAAGGCGAACGGGAGACAAGAGAACGTCGTCGCAACAAAGCGTCGGAGCATGACGGTGATTCCATGGGTTGGCGGTTCGAGCCGTTGGCGGTTCGATGACCCTTACGCAAATGGCGATCCCGACACGTTCTCGCTGAGTTCCGTCGGCTTTTCGACCTTCCCTGCGTTCTCGAGACACGCGACGGAGCGAACGTGTGAACGGAATTTTACGCCGTGGGTGTGTCCTTCACGGCGGACCGCTCCTCACGCGTCGTCACCGCGCGTGCCTCGCCATCGATGCCCCCTCCACCCGGATCGACCCGCTCAATACGCGCATCGGCCGCCAATCGAATAGTAGCCGTTCTTCTCGTTCGACTCGCCGGCCGCGAAGACGTTCGGGATGCCCTGGCTGTTTCCCCAGATCCACGGCTTGCCCAAGAAATACGTCTCGAGCCAGATGTCCGCCTGACCGGACGAAGCGCCGACGAGCACGCGGATCTGTTTGGCGTTCTGTCCGTGTTTCTCCCAATCCGCCTTCCACACGAACTGCCGCGGCTGATCGCCGACCCACTCGAGCAGGTTGCCGGCGGAGTCCGTGACGCCGGCCTGGTTGTTCCCGAGCGGGTATCGCCCCGGCGGCGACACGTAAAACGCAATGTCCTTGGGAGAGCCGTCATCGGACAATCGCGCGCCCGGAGGAATGGGCGTGTCGTTGTAGATGTAATACGCGTTCAGCCGGCCCTTCGGATCCTGGCCGTTCGGATCGTAGCTGTCGTCGCCCCATGGGTATTTGGTCGTGCCGCCGTTGGTGAAGGCCTCGCGTAGCTCCGCGAGCTTCGCGAGGTGACCGCCGTCGAACGCGCAGAGCGCCTGCATCAACTGCCAAGGAACGCAATTGAGGGCCTTTTCGTCGAGCGTGTCTTGATCGAAATCGGAATAGTCGTCGTCGGCTTTGGGCGTCCAATAGGTTCGTCCGGTGAAGTCTCCCGCCTTGCACGACCGCTTCCCAGCCATGCCGAGCGCCATGTCCGCCGAGGCCATGTCCGTCGGGATGGTCGTGGGATCGTTCCACGAAGGATCCCACCGATCGGCCGAGAGGGTCTTCACGAACCCGTCGATGTTGCCGTTGAACCGCTCGATGAACGCGCGCATGCGCCCGGCCGTCACGAGGTATTTGTCGAGCGTGTACGTGCCTTGTTTCACGCGGGCGCAGCAGTCGTCGCCTCCATTGGGGCCGCACGTGCGGCCACCGCGCATGCGCGTGCAGCTCGGCGCGGTCGCGCACTGGTGATCGTCACCGCATCCCGTTTGGCAGTCTTCGTGTTTCGTGCAGCCGACGGGCGCGCCCGTGTCCGGCGGATCGGTCGTCGGATCGGTGCAGGATCCGTTCGAGCAAACGCCGCCATCGCACTCCGTGTCGGATTGGCATCCCGAGCTCGGGGGAGAGCTGCCGTCTTGGCCCGGTTGCGCGCCGCTGTCCGCGCCGTCGTCGTCGGAGCTCGGCGAGTTGTTCGGATCGTCTTCTCCCGGCGAGGACGTGTTGCTCCCGCAGTTCGCGACGAGAGCCGCAACGAAGACGATCGCCGTGCACGAGGCCGTTCGATGACGCATGGGAAACCCTCGGGAAATTCGTTCTCGTAGAGCTTACGAGTCCGACCCGCGAGGCACACGTGGATTCGTCGACGTCGCCGCCGTCGCGGCGTCGTCGTTCTTTGCCGCACACCGTTTCTTACCGCACACCCGTTCTTCGCCGCACGGGGAGCGTGGCGGGATCGGTGCCGCGCCGGCGCAATCAGCCCTCGTGGATGCCGCCGGGGAGCTTGTTTCGGCCCTGGTGGACGCGGTCGTTCCACGTCTCCGAGCGGCCCGTCTCGACCTCGGTCATCGAGATGCACCCCGGCACCGGACAGACGAGCTGGCAGAGGTTGCAGCCGACGCACTCCGGCTCGTCGACCCACGGCACGCGCGCGCCCGCGATGGCGCCGACGGGCAGGGGCTTCGGTGCCGCGGCGAGGCCGGGCGTGTGGGCGTGGGGCGGCCGCTCCTTGTCTTCGGGACCGGTGAAGATGCATTGGTGCGCGCCGTCGTGGCACGCGGTCACGCAGAGCTGGCAGCCGATGCAGGCGTCCTTGTCGATTTTCGCGACGAGCTTGTAGCCGAGATCGAGCTCGCCCCACTCCTTGTACGCGGAGACGGCGCGGCCGCGGAGCTCGTCGACGCTCTTCATGCCGTGGGCGTCGAGGTACTCGGACAGGCCCTCCATCATGTCTTCGACGATGCGGTAGCCGTAGTGCATGACCGCCGTGCACACCTGCACGCTGGTGGCGCCGAGCGCGATGAACTCCGCGGCGTCGCGCCAGTTCGAGATGCCGCCGATGCCGGAGATGGGGATGCCGATCGACGGATCGCGCGCGAGCGCCGCCACCATGTGCATGGCGATGGGCTTGACCGCCGGGCCGCAGTAGCCGCCGTTCGTCGACGCGTTTCCGACGCGGGGCAGGGGCACCATCCGATCGAGATCGACCGACACGATGCTCTTGATCGTGTTGATGAGCGACAGGCCGTCGGCGCCGCCCTGGACCGCGGCGATCCCGGGCTCGAGGATGTCGCCGGTGTTCGGCGTGAGCTTGACGAGGACGGGCGTCCTGGCGAACTCCTTCGTCCAGCTCGTGATCTCTTGCAGGAGCTTCGGCTCCTGACCGACGCTCGAGCCCATGCCGCGCTCGCACATGCCGTGCGGGCAGCCGAAGTTCAGCTCGAGGCCGTCGACGCCGACGTCTTCGCACTTCTTGATGAGGACGCGCCAGTCTTCCCTCGTCTCGGTCATGAGCGACGCGATGACGACGTGTTTCGGGTAGCGCTTCTTGACCTCGGCGATCTCTCGGAGGTTCACCGAGAGCGGGCGGTCGGTGATGAGCTCGATGTTGTTGAGTCCCATCAGCTTGCGGCCGTCGTAGTCGACGCCGCCGAAGCGGCTCGTGACGTTCATGATGGGATCGCCGAGCGTCTTCCACACGGCGCCGCCCCAGCCGGCGTCGAACGCGCGCATGATCTGCTCGCCCGTGTTCGTCGGCGGCGCGGAGGCGAGCCAGAAGGGGTTCGGGCTCTTGATCCCGCAAAAATCGATGCTCAAATCGGCCATCGGCGCGTTTCCTCGGTCGGATGGTTCGGTTCAGCGAGCCCCGGTCGCGCCGGTCACGCCGGTCACGCCGGTCACCCAGCGCGCCATGAGCGCGCGCGCGGCGTTGCGGCCGTCGGCGACCGCGTTGACGACTTCTTTGCCGCCGTTGATGCAGTCGCCGCCCGCGAAGACCTTCGCGTGGCCCGTCTGGCCGGTCTCGGGATCGACGACGACGCAGCCGCGCTTGTCGAGCGCGACGCCCGGGAAGCCTTCGGCGATCGTGCGGAGCTTCGATTGCCCGATGGCGACGAGCGCCAGATCGCACGGCAGCTCGTGCTCGGTGCCGGCGATGGCGTTCGCCTCGTCGTCGGTCTGGACCACGCGGAGCGCGACGAGCTTGCCCGCGCCGTCCCGCACGAACGCCAAGGGCTTGGCGTGGAGCGCGAGCCCGACGCCTTCGACGCGCGCGGCCTCCATCTCGTGGACGTAGCCGCTCATCGCGGCGCGCCCCCGGCGGTAGACCATTGTGACCTCGCGCGCGCCGAGCTCGGCG
>JBGAHN010000206.1:0-9046 GCA_044226145.1 Labilithrix sp.
GTGGTCCGTTGCAGGTCCTCCACGCTTTTCGGCCGGGCCTGTTTTCGGACCCGCTTTCGGGCGTGTTTTCCGGGGTGGGTCCGGTCGTGTTTTGGGCGCCGCGTCGCCCGGGCCGTGGTAGTGCTTTTCGCGATGAAACGGCACGCGAACGTCGAACCGCGCGCGGCCCGGTGGGGCCGATCCCTCGCGGCGCTCCTGGCGATGCTCGCGCTCGTTCCCGCGTGCGGAGGCTCGTCGGCCGAGGATCCGGAGTCCGTGCTCCGCGGCTACGCGCGGGCGCTCGAGGAAGGACGCGCCGACGACGCCTACCGCATGCTCAGCGAAGACGCGCGGCGAGGCACCTCGCTCGAGGCGTTCCGTCGCGCCGTCAAAGACGATCCGGCGGAGGTCCGCGACATCGCGCAATCGCTCGCGCGCCCGACCTCGCGACCGGTCGTGACGGCGACGATCACGACCGCGAACGGGCAGGATCTCCTGCTCGTGCTCGAGAAAGGCGTGTGGAAGGTCGACGCGACCGCGATCGATCTGTACCCGCAAGACACACCCCGCCACGCCGTTCAGGGGTTCGTCCGCGCCGTCAAACGCAAGCGCTACGACGTCGTGCTCAAGTACGTCCCCGACGCCCACCGCGAAGGGCTCGACGCCGCCAAGCTCAAGGCCGCCTGGGAAGGGCACGACCAGGAAGAAATCCAACAGGTCGTCGCCGCGCTGGAGCAGGCCCTGCCGACGGCGACCATCGAAGAGACGGGCGACCACGCGACGATGGCGTACGGTACGGCGACGCTCCAGCTCGTGCGCGAACGGGGGCTCTGGAAGATCGAAGACTTCGACTGATCGTCCGCTCCGCGGAATTCCTTCAACCTTTTTCTTTCGAGGATTGTCATGCGAAAGCTCTACGTATCCATTGGTTTCCTTGCCGGCACGACCGCTCTCGCGTGCAGCTTCCAAGTCGGCACGTCGAGCAAGCCGCAGACGCCGCAAGCGTCGAACCCGCCGGCCGCGACGACGACCGCCGCGCCCACGACGACGACGCCCGCCGCGGTCCCGACGCCCACCCTTCCCCCGAACGCGAAGGTCATCAAGCTCTCGCGAAAGCCGGGCGGCGGAACGACGGCGCCGGCGGGGACGGGCACGACGCCGACGTCCACCGGCCCCGAGACCGTCATGACGGGCACGAACGTCTTCGGGAACGGGACGGCGGACGCGAACGGCTTCGCCGGGAGCCTCTACACCATCCCCGCTGGCTCCACGAAGCTGCCGAGCCTCGACGCGCTGACGCCCATCGGCACGTTGTTCGCGGCCACGTTGAACACCCCGTCGTCCGCGATGAGCGGCGGATTCCCGGGCATCAACGCGAGCCTCAACGAGAACTTCGCCATCCGGTGGCAGGCCCCGCTCGTCGTCGAGAACGAGAGCGTCTACACGCTGCGCATCGCCTCCGACGACGGCGCGATCGTCAAGATCGACGGCATGACGATCGTCGACAACGACGGCAACCACGCGCTCCAGGAGAAGAGCGGCCCGGTGAACCTCGTGAAGGGCACGCACTTGCTCACGGTCGACTACTTCCAGACGACCGGCAACGTCGCGCTGCAGCTCTTCTGCAAGCACGGCGATCAGGCCGAGATCGTCTGCCCGACGCGCCTCTGAGCGCGCGTTCGGCCGGTCCTCGCTCCTTCGGGAGCGCGGGCCGAAGCCGAGATCGCGTCCGCGAGCGTCAGGAGCCCGCGTTGGCCGGTGAAACCGGTGCGACGCGGGCTTCGTCGTGCTTGCGGAGCTCGTGCAGGATCCCCGTGAGGAGCGCGACGAGCGCGCCGTAGGCTTCCTCGGGGGTTTGCCTCGGATCGGCCAGCGGGCGGACGTCGACGGCGTAGCGCTGACCGAGCTCCGCGAGGATGGCCTCGGGCTCCGTGCTCGCGATCCCGACGATGCGCGCGAACGAGCGGAGGGCGAGCTCGATGCGGGCGAGGCGGCGGAGCACGGCGCCTCCCATGGCCTCGCGAGCGCCGAGCGCGTCGGTGATCGCGCGGCGCAAGCGAACGAGCGTCACGCGGAGGACTTGCTCGATGCGGCGACGCTCGTGGGCGTGATCGACGGGGTGCGGGTCGAACGGATCGCGCCCGGCGAGGACCACGTGATGCCTCCGCACGTCGTCGTAGAGGAGCGGGAACGCCTCGCGCGAGGGGTCGAGCTCGTCTTCCGACAAGATCGTGGTCTCGACGCGGGCCGCGTAGCGGGCGGCCTGGAGCGCGTCGGCGATGGCGTCGAGGTTCTTCACGCCCACGTCGCGCAGGACGAGGAGCACGTCGACGTCCGACTCGTGCGGCCGCACCTCGCCGCGGGCGGTCGCGCCGTAGAGGATCATGCCGACGAGATCGTCGCCGAGCGCGGCCGACACGCGCTCCTTCAACGCGTCGAGCGCGCGCCGCACGAACGCTGGCAACGCGGCGTAGATCGAGGATGCGTCGCTCATCGCGGCCCCTCCGCGGCTTTCTTCGTGGTGATTTCCGGGGGCCTCACGTACATCGGCTCGACGTCGTTCGGGTCCACCGGAGCGCGCGTGCGCGCGACGAGCGCCACGCCGCGGGCTTGGGGGAACGCGTGCTCGTCCCGGTCGAGGCGCCGCACGGGCAAGGCCGAGAGCAGCGTCGCTTCGACGGTGTCTTCGTTCGAAGGCCACGCGACGCGTTCGGACGCGGCGCCGACGAACACCATGCCCGCGGCGGCGGCGAGCTCCGCGATCGGGACCACCGACACGAGCCACGCGACGAACCGATCCGGCGGGATGCAGACGGGCGCGGAGCGGCGGTCGCGATGGTCAGTCGGCCCGAACGCCTGCGCGTAGACCTCGCCGCGGATGGCGTCGAGCATGGGGACGACGACGAGGCCGGCGCGGGACTCCGGCGGGGTCGCGGCGAACGTGAACGCGGCCATGGCCTCGAGCGAACCGACGGGGACGACGTCGGCGCCGGTGCCGAGCGCGATCCCCTTCACCGTCGCCACGGCGATGCGCGCCCCGGTGAAGGAGCCCGGTCCGATGCCCACCGCCCAGCGGGTGACGTCGGAGGGCCTGCACCCGGCCGTCTCGAACACGTGCGTCATCATCGGCAAGAGGGACTCGCCGTGCGCGTTCGAGACGCGGGCCGCCCCTTCCGCGAGGACCTGCTCGTCGTCGTAGAGCACGACCGATCCGAGGCTCGTCGACGTGTCGATGGCGCAGAGCTTCATCGTGGATCAGAGCTGCGCGAAGCGTCCGCTGCGGAAGGCCGCTTCGAGGAGTTGGTCGACGCGCGAGACGAGCTCGTGCGCGCGTGGGTCCGACGACGTGCCGAGGGCCGACTTGATCTCGCCGAGGGCCTTGAGCTGACTGAAGAGCTGCACGTCGGACAGCCCGGTCCCTCCCGTGAGGATTTGGCGCACGCGATCGATTTCACCGGCGATGGCTTCGATGCCGACGCCCACCGCGGAGATGCGTCGGGCGTTCGGGTGATCGCGGAAATGGGCCTCGAGCACGGGCGTGACGATGGCGTCGAGGATCGCGGCCTGGTCTTCGTTGTTCCAGACGTGCTTGAGGACGAAGAAGTCGCTCGCGTCCGGCGTCTCGCGGCCGTCGAGCAGGGCGCTGGCGGCGAAGAGCTTGAGCAGCTTGACGACGCGCCGGTCCGACAAGCTCACCCCTTCGGCGCGGATCTGGAAGACGAGCCCCTTGTACTGGCTGAAGAACTCCTCGCGGAAGCGCATGCGCGCGCCGAACGAGCGGTGGAGCTCCTGGATTTCGCGCGCCGTCGCCAGCGGCCGGATGGGCGCGTCCATCAGCGAGGCGATCTCGTTTTCGACGCCCTTCGAGAGGAGATCCTGGAAATGGTAGGCGTCGAGGTTGTCGGAGCGGATGCGGAGGAGGAAGCGGTCGAAGATCGCGGTGAGCGTCTCGTCCGCCGGCACCTCGTTCGACGCGCCGAAGCACGAAAGCAGCGGGCAGCGGAGCACCGCGCCGCCGGAGGTGTAGCGGCGCTCGTTGAGGAGCGTGAGCAGCGCGTTGAGGATCGCCGAGTTCGACTTGAAGACCTCGTCGAGGAAGACGATCTCCGCGGTCGGGAGCATGTTCTCGACGCGACGCTGGTAGTTGCCCTCGCGGAACGCGCGGATGTCGACCGGGCCGAAGATCTCGTTCGGCTCCGTGAAGCGCGTGAGCAGGTATTCGAAATACTGCGCGTCGATGAGGCGCGCGAAGGTGCGGATGAGCGCGCTCTTCGCCGTCCCCGGCGGACCGATCAAGACGGCGTGCTCGCCGGCGAGGACGGCGATGAGCAGCAGCCGAACGACCTCGTCTTTGCCCAGGAATCGGGCTTCGAGCGTGCGCGCGATGCCGGCGAGCCGGTCGGGCAAGGGCGCGTGCGGTGACATCACGTCGTACGCTATCAAACTTCCGGCCGGACGCGCCGCCCAGAGTGCGTCCGTGCCCTCACGCCGCTTCTTCCGTGTCCGACAGCGACGGGCTCGGCGCGCTCGTCTCGTTGGCGCGATCGAGCGCGAATTTGAAGAGGACGGGGCCGACGACCTCGTTGACGGCGATGCACGCGAGGCCGACGTCGCGGAAGCTCGAGCCGAACGTCGGGAACTGCCGCGCCACCACCTGCGCGATGCCGAGGGCCACGCCGGCCTGCGAGATCAAGGGGACCCAGCCCCACGTCCGGACGGTGGGTTCGTCCTTCGCCAGGCGGCTCGAGAAGCGCGCGAGCACGAACGTGACCGCGATGCGGGATCCCGTGAGCAGGAGCGCGACGGGCCAGAACTCCTTGAGGAGCGGGACGTTCAGGTGCGCGCCCGCGGCAGCGAAGAAGACGACGTAGACGACGCCGCCCGTCTCTTCGATGGCGTGGAGGAACTTGTCCCCTTCCTTCGAGAGGTTCTGGACGACGAAGCCCGCGACGAGGAACGTCAGGATCGGCTCGAGGGAGAGGTAGTGGAGGACCTCCGTCGCGCCGAACCCGAGGGCGATGAGCACGACCAGGAGCTGGCGACCGCTGAGCTTGAGGTAGGCCGCGAGCACGAGGCCGAGCGTCGTCCCCATGGCGATCGAACCGATCAGCTCGTGCCCGAGATCGCCGAACGCCGCGAACGAGAGCGTCGCCGAAGGATCGACGAGCGGACGCGCGATCGTGATGACGAGCGCGAGGACGACGACGACGATGAGATCGCTCGACATGACGAACGACAGCGCGAAGCGCGCGAGCGGCCCCGACGCGCGGGTCTGCGAGAGCACGGCCAGGAGCGCCGCCGGGCTGCGTGTGGTGGCGAAGACACCCCAGAGGAGCGCCACGCCCACGAGCGCGGTGAACGTCATGTTCTGGGTGAATCCCGGGCGGATGAGGATGAACGCGCCGGTCATCAAGAGGAGGCCGAACACGGTCTGGATGAGCTGCGCCGTGAGGAGGCTCCGGAGGCCTTCGCGGAGCGTCGACAAACGGAGCTCGGCGCCGCCCGCCAGCGCGATGAGCGCGATCGCGAGGGTGTTGACGGGTCCGAGCTTCGTGACCGTCTCGTGATCGATGAGGTGGAAGACGTGCGGGCCCGCGAGCACGCCCGCGAGGAGGTAGCCCGTGAGGTGCGGCACGCCGAGGACCTCGACGAGCTCGCTCATCAACGTGCCGGAGAGCAGGAGGAACCCGAGGCCGGCGAGGACGGCGGTGTCCCCGTGGAACTGGGGGACGAGGCGCGTCGCCGCGTAGAGGATGCCGAAGACGAGCGCGAGGCTGAACGCGTCCGCCGCGCGACCGAGGGGCGTCTTGTGATGCTTCTTCGCGCTCACGTGGTCCTCTGTGCGGTGGAGGCGCTGGGCGGGCTCGTCGGCGTCGCGCGCGTCGAGGAGCCGGGGTCGAGGCTCGGCGGGGGTTCGCGCATCTCACCGACCCGCTCGAGCAGGCGCTTGATGCCCAAGGTCGAGACGAGCTCGCCGGTGACGACCGACGCCATCGCCACGATGAGCAGCGTGTCGCCGACGAGGCCGGGAAAGCGGAGCGCGAGGACGAGCCCGCAGCCGATCGAAAACGTGCCGGACGAGAGCAGGACCGCGCCGAGCATCGGTCCGGCCGGGCGCGCCGCGGGGGCGAAGACGCGAAAGAGGGTGCCCGCGACGAATTTGCCGAAAATTCGGGCCAAAATCGCGAGCGCGACGACGGCGACGAGCGACGGGTGCGAGAGGACTTCGCGCGCGTCGACGCGCGCCCCCGCGAGCAGGAGCGTCGGCAACAAGATCGCGCGCTCGGTGGAGCCGACCATTCGACGAAGGACGCGGCGGCTGGGCGACAGCGCCGCCAGCGCGATGCCCATGACGAACGTGACGAAGATCGAGCAGAGGCCGAGGCGCTCGGCCGCCCCGACGCCGAGGAGCAGCGTCCCGAGGAGCGCGCCCCAGACCGCGTAACCTTCGGCGCCGCGGAGCAAGAGCGCGGTGACCGTCCCGAGGAGCCCGCCGAGCGCGACGCTGACGAGGAACCAGCCGGAAGGCGGCAGATCGACCGTGGCGCCGCGCGGTGGCTCCATCGCGAAGAGCGCGCCGACCGCGACGAGCGGGGCGAAGTCGTCGGACGCGGCGATCTCGACGAGGAGATCGGACAGCGGTCCTTTCGCGTCCCAACGAGCCGAGACCCATTGGACGGCGAACCGCGTGGTCTCCGCCGTCACGGCGCCGGCGCCGGCGGCGAGGATGAAGGCGCTCGAGCCCGAGAGCCCCGCTTGCGGGAACGCCACGAGGTACCGGTAGACCGAGAACGTGACGATCATCCCCGTCAAGAGCGCGCCGGTCACCCCGAGGACCATCGCCTTGAGGCGCACGCGCCGGCCCTGGACGCGCCCGAAATCGAGCCCGATCATGAACGTGAGCCAGCCGAGGGCCACCTGCGCGATCGGCGCGAAGTCGGCGATCATCGAGCGGTCGACGAGCGCGAGCGCGTGCGGGCCGACGACGAGGCCGACGACGATGTACTCGACGCCCGAAGGCGTGCCGCGCGACGCCGCCTGGCCGCCGACGATGAGGCTGCCGACGTACGACAGGAGGAGCAGCCCCATGAGGAGGGCGATGGAGCTCACGTGCGCGGATCTCCTTCGCGGCCCTTCGCGGACGACGGCGCGCGGCCGAGCCCGACGCCGATGCGGGAGAGCGCCTCTTGCACGGCACGGGCGAGCGACACGTCGCTCCGCGATGCGGCGCTGGTGATCCGCCAGCGGGCGCCGGCGCCGTCGAGGTAGAGGAGCTCGACCGATCCGCGGGCGCTGAGCGATCGCGCGGCCTCTTCGAGGGCGCGCTCGACCTGGTCTTGCGCGGCCGCGCCGTCGACGACGATCTCGAACGTCGTGAGCGGGGCGGGCTTGTGCACGCGCGTCGGGTGGAACAAGCCGAGCAAGTGCGGGACGCTCACCTCGGCGAGCGATGCATCTTCGAGCCGCACGTCGAGCAGCGTCACGTCGAGGACGCGGCCCGATCGGCCGCCGACCTCGACGAGCTCGCCGCGCCGGAGGCGGCGACCGAAGACGATGGGGATGCCGACGACGACCGACGCCACGAGCGGCGTGCCCGAGAGGCCGATGGCGAAGAGCGCGACGATCCCGGCGCGGGAGATGACGCCGTCGGACTCGCCCGTGATGAGCGGCGAGCCGACGACGAGCGCGACGACGATGATGCCGATGCGGAGGAGCAGGCTCGTCGGGCGCGCGAGATCGCGCGGGAGCCACACCATGCGCGTGTCGCCGCGGGCGACGCTGTCGAAGAACAGGCCGACGAAGCGGACGAGCACGCTCACGGCGAAGACGGCGATGACCGCGACGACGACGAGCGGCAACGCCGTGCCGATGCGCTCGGCGAGCCCGTAGAGCGGCTTGATGACGAGGCCGGTGAGCCGCTCGGTGTAGCCGTGGGTCGCCTCGAACAGCGACAGCGCGAAGATGAGCCAGCCGTACGCGATGGCGAGCTGGAGGAACCGGTAGCCGATGGTGACGGCGATCGTCAGCGCGCCGCGGGCCGATCCCGCGCTGACGAACTCGACCTTCCCGAGGCGCACCGCGGTCACGCGCTCGGGGTTGTCGAGGAGCGAGCCGCGGATCCGCGCCGCGAGCTCCGACGCGCGGCCGAGCAAGAGGAAGGCGATGAGGGCCGAGAAGACGAGCAGCGAGAAGGAGAAGACCGTCTTGGCGATGACGCTGCGCTTGTGCTCGCTCGCGATCGCGTCGCCGACGCGGGTGGCGACCTGCGCCGCGAGGACCTGGAGGCTCGCTTCGCCGGCGGCGGCGACGTCTTCGGCGGCGAGCGTGAGGATGGGGGTCTTGCCGACGAAGACGACGGCGGTGCCGTTCGTTTCTTCGACGTGTGTGGGGCCGCTGTCTTCGGGGTGCGCGAGCAAGGCCTCGATCGCGCCATTGGCGACGCGGGCGCGATCGGCCGCGGAGCGATCGCCGCGCCGCGCACGAATGACGTAGACGACTTTGTCGCGCACGCGCACTTCGGCGGAGGCTTCGACCGGCTTGCCGTCTTCGGCCGACGCCGCGGGTGCGGGCGGCACGGAAGGCACGGGAGCCTCGGGGGGCGCGCCGGACGCGGGCGACGCAGGTGCAGCGCTCGGCGGCGGCGTCTGCGCGAACGCCGAACGCACCGGTCCAAGCACGGAAAAAATCGTCCCGAGGGCGAGGACGACGTAGGCCCAAGACCTCCAAGTAGGATACGAACGCCGCATACGGGACGGCGAGGCTAACCGATCACGCGTGTCCCGTCATCGACGCGCGCATCGGTGGGGCACGCGCGTGTGCGTCGAAGGACGCGGGAGATGTGGGGTTCCGTGCGTACGACGCGCCCTCACCTCCGCCGCGCAGGCATTGACCGACGGGCGTGAGTGATCGAGCGTGTCGCGCATGCACCGCGCGCAACGTCTCGGCGAAATCTGGAAAGTGGCGCTCGTCGTTGCGTGCGGCGCGGCGTGCGGGGGCTCGCCTTCGGGGACGAACTCGGGACCGAAACCTCCCGCCGTGGCCACGGAGCCGATGCCGGCGCCACGCG
>JBGAHN010000012.1:0-67210 GCA_044226145.1 Labilithrix sp.
CCCGCCACCACGCACCCCATCGATTTCGAGTTGCCCCTCCCGCCCGAGACGTTCGACTCGGGGATCAACGATTGGGTCTTTCGCGCGGGCGGCGATCTCGTCGTCTCGAAGCTCGTCTTCGAAGACCGAACGCCGCGAATCCCCTACGGCGTTCGATCATCAGGGAGCACGCGGGACCGAATCGCGCGCTCGGCTCCCACGAAAGCGGCCCGATTCACGTCGCTCATGCCCATGACGACCATCCCCATGACGGCCGCGCACGTCGTCGATCAGCGGAGGCCGTAGCGCTTCAGCTTGTCGTAGAGCGTCCGCAGGCCGATGCCGAGCTTCGCCGCGGCGTCACGTCGGTTTCCGCCGACCTCGCGGAGGGTCCGCTCGATCGTGGCGCGCTCGAGATCGGCCAGCGAACCACCGCCCGCCGTCGGCACGTCGGGCGGGTGCGCGTGGCTCGGCTCGCTCGCCTCGCTCGGCTCGATCCAGAGGTGCTCGACCCGGAGGACGTCGCCGTCGGCGAGGATCATCGCGCGCTCGAGCGTGTTCCGGAGCTCGCGCACGTTGCCCGGCCAGTTCGCCTCGCGGAGCTTCGCCTGGACGGCCTCGTCGAGGCGCGGCGGCTTGCGACCGGCGGCGGACGAGAGCGACGCGACGAGGGCCTCGGCGAGCGGCACGATGTCTTCACGGCGCTCGCGCAAGGACGGCAGGCGGATCGGGAAGACCGCGAGGCGATGGTAGAGATCTTCGCGGAACGTCCCCTCGCGCACCATCGCGCGCAGATCGCGGTGCGTGGCGGCGACCCAGCGCACGTCGACCTCGATGCTCTGCGAGCCGCCGAGCCGCTCGAATTTGCGCTCTTCGAGCACGCGCAGGAGCTTCGCCTGGAGCTGCGGCTTGAGCTCGCCGACCTCGTCGAGGAAGAACGTGCCGCCGTTCGCGAGCTCGATGCGGCCGCGGCGCTGAGCATGCGCGCCGGTGAAGGCGCCTTTTTCATGGCCGAAGAGCTCGCTCTCGAGGAGCTGCTCGGTGAGCACGGCGCAGTTGATGGCGACGAAGGGCTTGTCGGCGCGCGGACTCGACTCGTGCAAGACGCGCGCGGCGACCTCCTTGCCCGAGCCGCTCTCGCCTTGAAGGAGCACGGTCGCGCCGCTCTTGGCGACCTTGGCGAGGGCCGAGACCACGGGCTGCATCGACGGCGCGCCGAAGGTCAACGTCGTGCGCGGCGAGGCGTCGGCCGATCCGTCGGTGCCGCCGAGCTCGCTGCGGCGACCGATGGCACCCGCGACGAGCTCCCGGACCGCCGCCGGGCTCGCGACCGGCTTCTGCAGGTAGTCGTACGCGCCGAGCTTCATCGCCTCGACGGCCGTCGACACGTCGCCGAACGCCGTGAGGACCACGAACTCCATGCTCGGCTGCTCCGTGCGGAGGGTGCGCACGAGCGTCATGCCGTCCATCTTGGGCATGCGCAGATCCGTGATGACGACGTCGAACGGCTCCTGCCGCGCGAGCGCGAGCGCCGAAGCGCCGTCTTCGGCCTCGACGATCTCGTGGCCGTCGCGCTCGAGGGATTCGGCGATGAAGGTCCGGATGCCTTCTTCGTCGTCGACGACGAGGACTCGGCCGGTTCGTTGCTCTTTCATGCGTCCTTCGTGAGGGGGAGGCGCAGCGAAAACACCGCGCCGCCTTCGGGGTGGTTCTCACCGACGAGCGTACCATCGTGCTGCTCGGCGATCCTCCGCGCCACCGCGAGGCCGAGCCCCGTCCCGCGCACGCGCGTGGTCACGAACGGCTCGAAGATGTGCGCCTCCGAGCCCGGCGGCAGGCCAGGCCCGTGGTCGCGCACCTCGAAGAGGACGCCGGCGCCGTCGCGCGCGACACGGAGCGCGACGAGGGCATCTTTCCCCCCGAGGTCGAGCGCGTTGTCGACGAGGTTGTGGAGCGCGCGCGCGAGCCGGTTCGCGTCGACCTCGAGCAGGGCGGGCGCGTCCTCGACGACCACGCGCACCCGATCCTTGTCGAGATCGGCGAGCGCCCGCTCGACGAGCGCCGCCGGGGCGATGCGCACGCGCTCGATCGGGCCGTCGCGCACGAAATCGAGCAGGCTCGTCGTCAGCTCTTCGATGCGCACGGCCTCGGCGACCACGCGCTCGGCCTTCTTCTTGCGCTTCTCGTCCCCCGCCGATTCGAGATCTTCGGCGAGGAGCTGGGCGTGGCCCTTGAGCGACGCGAGCGGGTTGCGCAGCTCGTGCGCCATCACCGACGACATGCTCCCGAGCGCGACGAGGCGCTGCTCGCGCGAGGCCCTCTCCTCGAGCGCGGTGAGCCGCTTCGCGCTCCGCGACAACGCGACGGCGAACACCACGAGCACCGCGCCCGAGAGCGCCGCGACCACGCCGATGCGCGCGAGATCCGATCGGAGCTGCGCGAGCGTCGTCGACTCGAACTCGACGACGAGCACCGGCGGCGGACCGGTCACGCGGGTTCCGTCGCGCCCGAAGATCCGACGCAGCCCGCGCCGCTGCGCGACCATGCCGACGACGCGAACGCGCTTGCCTTGCACGATGGGCTCGCCGGGGCGGGTCATTTGCGAAGGGAGCTCCGGGTGCCCCGCGTCGGCGAGGAGCTCGCCGCGTCCGACGACGGCCACGTAGCGAACCCCGGACGAGGCGTGCGCCTCCATGACGCGCTCGAGGAGCTCCTTCGACGGCGCGCCCTCGGCCTCCGTGAGGTCGCCGGCGATCTCGGTGAGCAGCGCGTCGCCTTCGCCGCGGACGATGACGGCCGACGCGTCCGAGAGCGCGCGCTCGGCGACGAACACGGTCACGCCGAGCGCCAAGGCCGCCACGATCGCCATGACCGCGCTGCCGCGCGCGGCCCACACGGACCAGAAGCGCTCGACCTTCCTGACGCCCGGCTTCATCGCGCGGACGACCTCCACGTATCCTTCACCACGTACCCTTCACGATGCGGACTACCCTACGCACGAGGGACGCGGGAGCAAGCGCCGACGACCGGAGGACGAACGGTCGGCGTCCGCAGGTGGCCGACGGAGGAACGCGCGGACGACCGAGTGCAGAATCCGCACTCCCCGCATCGGCAGAATCCGCATTCCGCACTCCGTACCGACATCGTCACCACCCTCGAAAAGGCGGATTTTTCGGCCTTTTTCTCGTTCGGCACCGTTGGCAAGGCGGTTGCAAAGAGTTCCTGGCGTACGGCTCGAACGACACGCCGAAGCGAAGCGCGACGAAACGAGCCGCCCAACGATTCCGTCCCTCTCGAACCGATCCCGTCATTCTCGAAGGAGCCCAATCATGATCTCGTTCCGCCCGTCGATGGTTCTCCCGGTCCTTGGTCTTCTTGCTGCGTTCGCCGTTGGTTGCAGCGGTGAGGCGGCCGCGAGCGGCGGCGCCGACTCGGCCGACGCGACCCGCGCGGCCATCACGAACGACCAAGTGGCCACGAACGACCGCCCCGCGTTCGGCAAGTTTCGCCTCCACGGCCCCAAGGCCGGCCCCGGCTTCTTGATCGGCGCGGCCCTCCACGAAGACTTGAAGCTCACGGACGCGCAGCGCGCCTCCATCGAGGCGCTCCGCGAAGAGATGAAGCCCGCGGCGCCGCCCGCGTTCGACAAGTCGCGCGCCAGCGCCCTCGCCGCTCAGATCCGCGCCGGCCAAATCAGCGAGAACGCCGTCGACCAAGGCGCGCCGAACGACCGCGAGCAGAAGAGGGCCGAGCACCTCGCCGCCACCGCGAAGGCCGTCTCGAAGCTCCACGACATCCTGACGCCCGCGCAGCGCACGTCGCTCGTCGCGGCGGTCGAGAAGCGGATGGAGCAAGGCCCGAAGCACGGCGAGCGCGGACCGCGCGGCGAAGGTGGCGAGCGTGCGCAGCGAGGACCCCGCGGCGAAGGTGGCCAGCGCGCGCACGACAAAGCCGGTGGTCCGATGGGCTTCCTGCTCAACGACCTCGACCTGACGCAGGAGCAGAAGGACGCCATCCGCACCAAGCTCGAGGCCGAACGTCCGGCGGCGCCTTCGCAAGAGCAGCGCGAAGCGATGAAGGCCCGGTTCCAGAACGGCCGCGCGGAGATGCAGTCGCGCCTCCAGAGCTTCGCGAGCGACTCGTTCGACGCCAACGCCTTCGTCACGCCCCCGGCTCGCCCCGAAGGCGCGCAGGCTCGCCCCCACGAGAACCGCCGCGCGAAGATGCTCGCCATCGTCACGTCGGTCCTGACCCCGGCGCAGCGTGAGAAGCTCGCCGTGAAGATCGAGCAAGGCCCGCAGTTCAAGGGCGCGATGCACGGACGAGGGCTCCCGCAGAACGCGGCTCCCGACACGCAAGCGGAATGACCCAGGCCCGAGGTGAGCGCGCCGACCCACACGTCGGTGTGCTCACCGACGACGTCGACCGGTGACGTCCCATCGTTCCGACCCACGGCGAAGGCGCTTCCCCACGGAGGTGCCTTCGCCGTTTTCGTGCGTGCGTGTCGAAGGCCGCGCCCCTCGGTCCCCCGGGAATTCGAAGATCCCGGAGGCGGGGCTCGAAAGGCCCACCCTCACTGCGTGAAGATCGGCGCGGGTGCATCGAAATCTTCGGGAATTTCGTGCAAATGCACGCGGAGACGAAAGGTGGTACGGCGCGGCACGATCGGTGCACCGGACGAGGTGCAGAGGCCACATGAACCGTCGCATCCAATTCGTCTTGGGGTCGTTCGCAACGCTCTTCGCCGCCAGCGTCGGCTCGGCCGCGTGCTCGTCCCCGTTCGACGCCGACGCCGCCACCCAAGAGGAGAGCGCGCTCGGCGGAGGCGCCGCGTGCCCGGTCCAGGCGTCGATCAGCCAATATTATCACGCGGGTCACGACGGCGTGGATCTGGCGGCGCCCATGTACACGCCCATCTACGCGACCGGCGCGGGCGTCGTCGAAGCGTCGGGGCCGGCCCAGGGCTACGGGCAGTGGATCCGCATCCGGCACGACGACGGCAGCATGACGGAGTACGGGCACATGGTTCGGCGCGACGTCTTCGTCGGCCAGCGCGTCGAAGCCGGTCAAGTCATCGCCGCGGTCGGTACCGAGGGGCAGTCGTCCGGACCGCACTTGCACCTCCGCACCTACGCGCGCGCCGGCGACGGGCACGGCATCGATCCCATCGGCTATCTGGGAGCGCGCGGTCTCTCCTTGCCGTGCCAGGCGGGGAGCACGGGCACGGGCGGTGGCGGCGGCGCGTGCAGCGTCCGCGATTCGGACAAGAAGCTCTACTGCGCGAACAAGCCCATCGAGGTGCGCGAGCATCCCTGGGCGAGCAGCGCCGTCGTCGACCGCCTCACCACGACGAACAGCTGGTTCAGTTGCTACTGGGAGGGCGAGCGGCACCAGGGCGGCAACTCCATCTGGTATTGGACCAAGGGCGACGTCGACGGGCGCGAGGGCTTCGTGCCCGCCTCCGCCGTCCACACGCCCAACGATCCCGCCCCTGGCCTGATTCGCTGCGGGGACACGCCGGTGAGCTCCACGAACGGCGAGTGCTTCGTGAGCGCGTCGGACAAGAAGCTCCATTGCGCGAACGAGCCCGTCGAGATCCGCGAGCATCCTTGGGCGAGCAGCGCCGTCGTCGACCGGCTGACGACCACGAAGAGCTGGTTCAGCTGCTACTGGGAGGGCGAGCCGCACCGCGGCGGCAATTCCATCTGGTACTGGACCACGGGCGATCTCCACGGCAAGGACGGCTTCGTCCCCGCCTACGCCGTCCACGCGAAGGACGATCCGGTCCCGGGGCTGCCGCGCTGCGGAGACTGAGCGCCTCGCGCGCGAACGTCGTACGAGCCAGCGCCGTGTCCCGAGCGCCGGCGAAGGCCGAACGCGCCGCGTCGCGTCCGATCAGGCGCCGAGCGTGCTGCGCGCGATGACGATGCGCTGCACTTCGCTCGTGCCTTCGTAGATGGTCGTGACGCGCGCGTCGCGCAGGTGGCGCTCGGCGGGGAACTCGCGGATGTAGCCGTAGCCGCCGTGGATCTGGACGGCCTGGTTGGCGACGCGGTTGGCCATCTCCGAGGCGTAGAGCTTCGCCATCGAGGCCTCGCGCGAGAACGGCCGGCGCTGCTCCTTGAGCCACGCGGCGCGCATCGACAAGGCGTGCGCGGCGTCGATCGCGACCTGCATGTCGGCGAGCTTCCATTGGATGGCTTGGAAGCTACCGATGGCGCGGTCGAACTGCTTGCGATCGCGTGCATATTGCACACTTTCGTCGAGCGACGCGCGCGCGATGCCGATGGCCTGGCTCGAGATGCCGATGCGGCCGCCGTCGAGCGCCATCATCGCGATCTTGAAGCCGCCGTGCAGTTGCCCGAGCAACGCGGACTCCGGCACGCGGCAGCCGTCGAACGTGAGGCCGACGGTGTTCGAGCCGCGGAGGCCCATCTTGTCTTCGGCCTTGCCGATCTTGAGACCGGGGGTGCCGCCTTCGACCAGGAAGCACGAGATGCCGCGCGTGCCGGACAGCTCCTTCGGATCGCCCGTGCGCGCCCAGACGACCATCACGCCCGCGTGCGCGCCGCTCGTGATCCACTGCTTTTGGCCGTCGAGGACCCAGTGATCGCCGTCTCTTCGCGCGGTCGTGCGCATCGAGCCGGGATCGCTGCCGGCCTCGGGCTCGCTCAGCGCGAAGGCGCCCGCCGCGTACGCGCCGCTCGCGAGCTTGGGGCAATACGCGTTCTTCTGCGCGTCGGTCCCGAACGTCGCGATGACCTCGCCGACCATGTTCGTGACCGCCATCGTCACGGCGGTCGACGCGCACGCGCGCGCGACCTCTTGCATCGCGAGCGCGTAGGCGACCGGTCCGGCCGCGGCGCCGCCGAGATCCTCGGGCACGTTGACGGCCATGAGCCCGAGATCGGCGAGCCCTTTGAGCAGCGCACTCGGGAAGAGCTCTTCGCGATCGATGCGCGCGGCTTCGGGAGCGATGGCGCGGGCCGCGTATTCGCGCGCCGCCTTTTGAACCATCGCTTGCGTTTCGGTCAGCGTGAAATCCATGACGACTCACCCGTTCGGCCCGGGACCACGACGCGGCTCACCGCGGCGCTCACGGGAGCGTGTACGAGACCTTGGCGACGTAGCTTCCGGGGCTCGGGAGCGCGAGATCCTTGAGCGCGTCGACGATGCAGTCGGCGCGATCGGCCGCTTCGCGCGTCGAGGCGCCGACGCCGATGGCCTGGAACTTCCCGCCCTCTTCTTCCTTGCCCTTCTTCGCGGCGGCGCCCTTCTTCTTTCCGTGCTTGGCGTGGCTCGACTTCGTCCCCGGCTTGGCGCGGAGCGCGGGCTCGTCCGCCTCGTCGTCGAACGCCGTCTCGTCGTCGGAGGCCACCACGTACGCGGTGATGCGGACCTCGCCCTTGGCGTTCGCCCGGCACTTCGCGACGGCCTTCTTCGTGGTCTTCTGCTCGACGAGCGCGTTCATGACCTTCTCGGGGCCCCACGTCGCGGGCTCGCGCTCACCGCCGGGTCCCCAGCCGAAGCCGTAGCGCACCTCGGCCTCGCCGCCTTGGGGCTTCGGCCACGTCGCGGCCTGGTACACGTCGAGGATGCACGTCTCCGTCGCGCGATCGCCGAGGGTCGTCTCTTCGAAATAGCCCCAGCGCACCTTGCCGCTCTGGTCGATGCGCAAGAACACCTTCACGTCGCCCGCTAGGTATTCGATCTGACGACGCCCCTTGTCGTGGCAGACCTCCACCTTCGTTTGGAGTTGCTGGAAGGTCTGCTCGACGGCGCGCTCGTCGATCGAGCCGAGCTCTTGCTGCATCTGCGGCAGCGGCGCGCGCGAGACCGGCGCCTCTTCTTCTTTCGGCGCCTCCTCGACCTTGGGCGGCGGCGCCGAGCCACCGCAGCCCGCGAGGAGCGCGCCGAGGACGACGAGCGAGCCCGTGACGACGACGGACGACGCGCGGATCATTTGAGCAAGCTCGCGGCGATGACGATGCGCTGGATCTCGCTCGTCCCCTCGTAGATCTCCGTGATGCGCGCGTCGCGGTAGTGGCGCTCGACCGGGAACTCGACGGAGTAGCCGTAGCCGCCGTGGATCTGGATGGCCTTGTGCGCCACGCGCGTCGCCATCTCGCTCGCGTAGAGCTTGGCCTCCGCGCTCTGCATCGTGTGGCGGCCGCCCGCGTCCTTCATCGTCGCTGCTCGCCACGTGAGCAGGCGCGCGGCGTCGAGCTCGACGGCCATGTCGCTCAGCATGAACTGGATCGCCTGGTGCTGCGCGATCGGCACGCCGAAGCTCTTTCGCTCCTTGGCGTACGCGACGCTCGTGTCGAGCGCGGCCCGCGCGATGCCGAGCGCCTGCGAGGCGATGCCGATGCGCCCGCCGTCGAGCGTCGCCATCGCGACCTTGAAGCCCTCGCCCACGTTGCCGACCACGGCGCTGTCGGGCACCTTGCAGTTCTCGAAGAACACGGTGCACGAGTGCGCGCCGTGGATGCCGAGCTTGTGGTCCGGCGGGGCCTGCGTGTAGCCGGGCGTGCCCTTCGGGACGACGAACGCCGTGTGTTTGACCTTCGCCCCCGAGCGATCGGTGATGGCGAAGACGAGGATGAAGTCGGCGTGGGGGCCGTTCGTGATCCAGTTCTTCGCGCCGTTGATGACCCAGCCGCCGTCGACCTTCTCGGCGCTCGTCGCCATCGTCTGCGCGTCCGAGCCGCTCATCGGCTCGGTGAGGCCGAAGCAACCGAGTTTCTTGCCCTGCGCGACGGGGGTGAGGATCTCCTTCTTCTGCTCGGGCGTGCCGAACTTGTAGAGGGGATCGCTGAAGAGCGAGTTGTTCACGCTCATGATGACGCCGCACGAGGCGCAGGCGGCGCTGATTTCTTCCATGACGAGCGAGTACGAGACCGTGTCGAGCCCCGCGCCGCCGTACTCCTCCGGGATGGCCATGCCGAGGAAGCCGAGCTCGGCCATCTGCGCGACGATCTCCGCCGGCCAGCGACCGCTCTTGTCGATCTCCGCCGCCTTGGGGAGGATCTCACGGGCCGCAAAATCACGCGCGGTGTCACGAACGAGGCGCTGCTCTTCGGAAAGGTCGAAATCCATCGTCCCTCCTCTTTAGGAGGGGGACCCGCGGGTTTCAACCGTATCGTTCTTTCAGCCGTGTCGTTCTTTTCCGTCGTGTCCGCCGTGTCGGGCGAGGATCGTGAGCCCGGGGACTTCGGCGGCGCGGGCGAGCAGGCGCGGCTTCGGGCGGACGGCGACGCCGACCTTCGCCTCGCGCAGCATCGGTACGTCGAACGCGTTGTCCCCGAACGCCGCATAGAGCGGGCGGGCGTGGAGCTTCTCCCGGAGGCGCGTGACCTTGCCGGGGCCGTACGGGATGGGGCGCTGGACGGCCGGCTCGACGACACCGGCTTCGCTCTTCGCCTCCGTCGCGGCGACGACGCACGCCGGATCGATGCCCACCACGCGCGCGGCCTGCGCGACGATCGCGCGCGGCGAGGCGCTGACCAGGTACACCGAGAGGCCGATCTTGCGCGCCCAGGTCGCGATCGCGACCGCCTCTTCGTGGAAGCGTCGCTCGAGGGCGAGGTCGGTCATCACGCGCGCGGCGAACGCGTCGAGCGCCTCGCACGAAAGCCCCGCGGAGATCCACGTGACGATCTCGCACGTGCGCTCTTCCGGGAACGCGCCCGCGGTGTAGGCCTCGTGGATGCGTCGGGCGAGCTCGCGCGTCGTGCCGTGGGAGGGGACGCCTTCGGCCTCGGCTTCGCGGACGAGCGAGGCATGCGGGACCGTGCAGAGCAGGTCGCTCTCGAGGAAGGCGTCGAAGAAATCGTCGCCGATGTCGCCCGACCAGAGCGTGCCGTCGCCGTCGAACGCGAGCCCGCCGCCGGGTTCGCGGGCGGCGTGCGCTTCGATCTTGGCGATGACGTCTTCGACCCTCGCATCGACGTTTGCGTCGTTCACCCCGGAAGCATACACGCGAACGCGCTTTTCATCCGCGCGGACGGAACCGGGACCGTGCTTTGCCGCCGCCGCCAGAGCCGCCGGGCCCGCCTCCGCGGCCTCCGCCTCCGCAACCTCCACCACCGCGCGGCGAGGTCCGCTCGGCCAGGCGTCGATCTTGCGCGCCCTCGGGCGGGACGAGGTGGTGCGGCTTGGGGCCGATGAGATCGCGCCGGCCCGCCTTCACGAGCGCCTCGCGGGCGAGCGGCCAGTGCTGCGGATCCCAATAGAAGATGAGCGCCTTCATCATGCGCTTCTCGCGCAAATCACGTGCACTATACACGTCTTCGCCCGACATCGGATCGAGGCCCGTGTAGAACATCGTCGTGGCGATGGCCATCGGCGTCGGGATGAAGTCTTGCACCTGGCGCGGGCGCATCCCGTTGCTCTTCAGGTAGATGGCGAGCTCGATCGTGTCTTCGAGCGTCGAGCCCGGGTGCCCCGTGATGAAATACGGCACGAGGTATTGCTCTTTGCCCGCTTCGTCGCTCGCCTGGCAGAACTGCTGCGCGAAGCGCTCGTAGCTCTGGATGCTCGGCTTGCGCATCTTGTCGAGGACGCGGTCGTTCGAGTGCTCGGGCGCGACGGAGAGCTGGCCGCCGGTGTGGTGCTCGGCGAGCTCGCGGATGAACTCGGGGCTCCTCTCGGCGAGGTCGTAGCGGACGCCCGACGCGATGAAGACGCGCTTGATGCCCTTCTCTTGCCGCACCTTGCGCATGAGCGAGACGAGCGGCGCGTGATCGGTGACGAGGTTCTCGCAGACGCCCGGGTGCACGCACGAGAGGCGCCGGCACGCGGCCTCGATGCGCTCGTCCTTGCAGGTCATCTTGTACATGTTCGCGGTCGGCCCGCCGAGATCGGTGAGCACGCCGCTGAAGCCGTCCATGCGGGAGAGCGCGCGCACTTCGCGGAGGACGCTCGCCTCGCTCCGGCTCTGGATGATCCGGCCTTCGTGCTCGGTGATGCTGCAGAACGTGCAGCCGCCGAAGCACCCGCGCATCGTGACGATGGAGTCCTTGACGGTGTTGAAGGCGGGGATCGGCTCGCGGTACCCGGGGTGCGGCGCGCGCACGAACGGCAAGTCGTAGAGGCCGTCCATCTCCTCTTCGGAGAGCGGCGCGGCGGGCGAGTTGAAATAGACGGCCTCGTCGCCGTGCGGCTGGAGCAGCGGGCGGCCGTTGTTCGGGTTCGTCTCGTACTGCAACGCGCGCGACATGCGCGCGAAGGCGGCCTTGTCGCGGACGACCTCTTCGTACGACGGCAAGACGACGAGCTTCTTGTCCGTGACGAAGCGGCTCTGATCCGTGAGGAGCGGCTCCCACGCGCGCCGGTTCTTCTTGACGTGCGCCGTGCCGCGAATGTCCGTCAAATCCGAGACATTTTCGCCGGCCGCGAGGCGTCGAGCGATCTCCCACGCGGGGCGCTCGCCCATGCCGAAGACGAGCAAATCGGCCTTCGCGTCGAGCAAGATCGAGCGGCGGACCTGGTCCGACCAGTAGTCGTAGTGGGCGATGCGCCGGAGCGAGGCCTCGATGCCGCCGAGGACGACGGGCAGCCCCGGGAACGCCTGCCGGCAGAGGTTCGAATAGACGAGCGTGGCGCGGTTCGGGCGCATGTTCGCGCGTCCGCCGGGCGAATACTGATCTTCCGAGCGCGTCTTCTTCTGCGCCGTCAGCTTGTTGAGCATCGAGTCGAGGTTGCCGGCCGAGACGCCGACGTACAGCCGCGGCCGCCCCATGCGGGCGATGTCCGCGGGCGAGTCCCAGCGCGGCTGCGCCACGACGCCGACGCGGTAGCCGCGCCCCTCGAGGAAGCGGGCGATGAGGATCGGGCCGAACGCCGGATGATCGACGTACGCGTCGCCCGTGACGATGAGGATGTCGAGCTCGTCCCAGCCGCGTTCGCGCATTTCTTCGCGCGTCGTCGGCAAAAAGCGGGGCGCCGGGCGCGCGGCCTCGGGGAAACGAGGCTTTCGGCGGAGCTGCGTGAGCTGCATGAAGGGCGAAACATGCCCGAAAACCCGCGATCCCGCCAATCGGGCGGGTCGTCGGGCAAAAAAAAGAGCCGCATGCGAGAGGTCGGTCGGC
Organism: Labilithrix sp.; assembly: GCA_044226145.1. Taxonomy (GTDB): domain Bacteria; phylum Myxococcota_A; class Polyangia; order Polyangiales; family Polyangiaceae; genus Labilithrix. The sequence continues at coordinate 12,072 of JBGAHN010000012.1, forward strand.
GAAAACCCGGGACCCCCAGCCCGGCCCTTCGCTCCCCTCACCCTCGCAAGCGGCCCTTGCGCAAAGCTCGTCGTCCATCCCCGCACGGCCCGAAAGCTTCCGCGCGGCGATCGACGAAGCGAGGCTCCGTCGGCGTGCAGGTTCGCACGCCGACATTCGTGGACGGCGCTTCAGCGGCGGTTGTCGAACTGCGACCGGTCCTGCCCGCCGCGATGATTCTCGCCGCGGAGCATTTCCGGAATCCGGCTGACGTTGTCCTTGAGATACGAAACGACCTTTTCGGCCTGCGAACGATCGATACCGGTCTTGTGCGTCAGCTCGTTGATCAATTTGTCCATGACATTCCTCCAGGCGGGAGCCGCCCGCTTGAGCAAGCGCAGGGCCAAGAAAACGCGCCGAACGCCGCGGGATCGGGCGACGCCGCGCGCGTTCGCAAGGCCGCGAACCCACGTGCGAGGTGCGGAATCGCGCGGCGACGCGAGCGGCGTTCGCGATCGGGCTCCGCGGTATCGAAGGGACGGCGCGCGGGTCCGTCACGCCCACAAGCGCCCCACGTGTAGCGCGATACGACCAAGGGGCCGAGGTCCGGCGTCCAGGGATGGTTCGGCGACGGTTCGCGGGAGGCGCGCGTGCGAGAGCGTGGTACGTTCGCCGCATGTCGAAGGTTCGATCCGTCGCAGTGATCGGCGGCGGCGCGTGGGGGCTGGCGCTGGCCGCGGCCGCCGCGCGCGCCAAGAGCGAGGTCGTTCTCTATTCGCGGCGCGAGCGGCACGAGGCGTTGCCCGAAGGGGTGCGCGTCGTGCGCGATCTCGGCGAGGTCGCGCGGCACGCCCGGCTCGTGATCATCGCGGTCCCCACGGCGGCCTGCCGGGCGGTCGCGCGCTCGCTCGGCGACCACATCGACGGCAGCCACTACCTCGTCCACGGCGTCCGCGGGCTCGAGGGCGACGAGCTCGAAGCGGTGTCCGACGTCTTGTGCGACGAGACCGCCGCCAAGCGCGTCGGCGCCCTCGGCGGACCGGCGCTCGCGACGGATCTCCTCGAGGGCCGGCCCTCCGTCATCGTCACCGGCTCCCATTTCCCCGAGGTCAACGAGGCGGTGGGTGCAGCGCTCGGCTCACCGGTGCTGCGCGTGTACCCGACGACCGATCTGCGCGGCCTCGAGTGGGCGAGCGCGCTCGTCGGTTGCCTGACGCTCGCCGTGGGGTACGCGCAGGCACTGGAGACGAGCCCGGGCCTCATCGCGGCGCTCATCTCGCGGTCGATCGGCGAGGCCTCGCGCATCGCGGCGGCCGCGGGCGGCGAAGAGCGGACGCTCCTCGGGCTCGCGGGCTACGGGGATTTGCTCGCGTCGATCGCGCAGTCGGAGCGCCCCGAGGTCCTCGTCGGCACCGCGCTCGGTCGCGGCGCCTCGCTCGACGAAGCGATGCGCGCCGGCGGCCTCCGCACCGAAGCCGTGGAGCTCATTCCGCGCGTCGCCGAGTGGGCCGACACGCGCGGCGTCCGGGCGCCGATCTTCCGCTCGCTCGCGCGCGGCGTGGTCGAAGGCCGGACGCACGCGACGATCCTCGAAGATCTGATGACCCAACCCGTCGAGCTCCGGGCGTAGACCGCGCTCGCTCCCCCGCCCTCACTTCGGCCAGACGCGGCCCGAGCGGAGGATCGCCTGGCTCCGGCGGATGCGCGCGATCGTCGTGCGCAGGCGTTCGAGCTCGGGGCGAAGCGCTGGATCGTCGACGCGATCGTCGCGCTCGTCCGGATCGTTCGCGAGGTCGAAGAGGTGCTCCTGGTCGGCCGCCATGTGGTACTCGAGCTTGTACGGGTAGCGGACCGCGACGAGCCGTACGCCGTCGTAGGGCTGCACCATCGGCACGGGTGTGAGCCCGTCGTCCTTCGCGACCAGCGAGCGGCCCGCGAAGGTGACGGGGCCCTCGATCTGGAGCAAGTCGGCGATCGTCGGCGCGAGATCGAGCTGCGACGCCGTCCGATCGGTGACGACCTGCGGCGCGACGTGGCCCCGCCAATGGAGCGCGAACGCGGTGCGGAACGACTCCTCGTACGAGCCGAGGCCGTTGAAATGCACGCCGTGCTCGTCCGCGGGGAAGCTGTGATCGCCGACGAGGATCACGATGCCGTCGCGGAACGCAGGCCTCTTCTCGAGCTCCTCGAAGAAGACCGTGAGCCACGCGTCTTGCTCGGACAGCGAGCCGACGAAGTCGCGGCCGTAGCGCGTCGGGAACTCGGCGGCCGGGACGTGGTTCGGACCTTCGCGGAATGGGTAGTGGTGGGAGGCGTTGATGCCGACCGCGAAGATGGGCTTGCCGGGCGCGCGCTCGAGCTCGGCGTCGAGCGCCGTGAAGAACTTCCGGTAGAAGTGATCGTCTTGGAGGCCCGTGCCCCAGAACGCCGGATCGCGGCCGCGCGACTCGGGCGACTCGAAGAAGACGTCTTCGAAGCCGAGCTGGCGGAAGAAATCTTCGGAGCGCTCGAATTGAGGCGTGTCGGCGGCCGAGCGGATGATCGTGGCGTAGCCCGCGTCACGGAGGAAATGCGGGAGGCAGTGCAGGCGCGTGTTCGCGAGATCGGCGAACTCCTTGCCGCGGTAGAGCGGGATGAGCGAGCAGAGGGTCGAGAATCGGCCGCGGCTGCTCTGGATCGAGTTGCCATAGAAGTGGTCGAACGTCAGCCCCTGGCGGCGCCGCTCGTCGAACACGGGCGTCACGAAGCTCCCGTTCGGCCGCCGGCGATCCTGCCAGATGCCGCTCCACGATTCGAGGAAGAGCAGGACGACGTGCGGGCGCGGCGACGGCTCCTTCGAGAGCGCGCGCGCCTCGGCGCTCGGGACGAACCGATGAACGAGCGGGTACGCGTCGCCTTCGCTCGCGGCCTCGGCCTCGCGCTGCGTGACGTGGAAGCGGACGGCGGCGGTCGCGAACGTCGTGAGGTTCTCGTGCGTGGTCATGCCCATCGCGGGGACGGCGACGAGGACGAAGGAGCACGCGAGGGCGGCCATTCGACGACGGCGGCGAGCCCCCGGTCCCCCTTCGTGCGGCGGCGGCGGCTTCACGACGAGCAGCGCGCCGAGCGCGAGGGGCACGAACAAGAAGAAGAAGAGCTCGACGGGTTTGACCTGCGAGCCGACGATGTGGCGCCCGAGCGGCGTCATGAGCTCGCGCACGTTCTCGTAGAAGAACGCGTAGTCGAAGGCGCCGGCGGTCTCGAAGCGGGCGAAGTTCAAGCCCACGAAGATCGCGTAGACGAACAGCGTGACGATGAACGACGCGCGCGAGCGGCCCTCGAACGAGAGATGGAGCAACCCGAAGATCGCGCCGAGGACCACGTAGGTGAGCACGACGCGGACGGCCTCTCCGCTCCGCGCGGCGTCGTAGCCGTCCGTCGCGGCGAGGGCGACGAGGAAGACGGTCTGGACGAAGAAGACGAGCCACACGCTCCGCGGCACGTCGCGACTCCACCGCGCGATCGCGCGGCGCGACGCGGCCCCGATGCGGCGTACGTCGAGGCTCATCGCCCCGCGAGGTACACCATGGCGCACGGAACGGCAACGAATGGCGCACGACACCGCAGCGAATCGATGACGAGCGGGACCTCGGCGACGACGAGCCGTGGAGACGATGCAGCGAGGGAAGGCGACGACGAGACCGGAACGCGGTCAGCGCGACGACGACGACGGCACGGAGATCTCCGGCAAGATCGAGACGCCCATGCGCTCGCGGAGCGTCGCGTACCCTTCGGACGCGGCGAACGCGAGCAAATCACCGCGCTTTTGATCCGTCGTCAGATCGGCGATCTTGCGGGACGTCTCGCGCTTCACGATGCGTAGCGCGGTGCGCAGGTCGCCCGCGAGCAGGAGCCCCACGCGCGACGCCGTGAGCTCCACGTGGCGCATCCACGCGAAGAGATCGAGCGTACCGCCGCGCTCGTCGATCCGGCGGACGACGTCTTCGAGCGCGCGCTTTTCGTCCGCCGAGAGCCGCGCGCCGAGATCGACGACGCCCGTGGACGAAGGGACCGGCAGAGAGAGGCCGGGGATGACGACGCGCATCGCCCCGATGACGAGCGCCGAGAGATCCGCGAACGTCGGGTAGTGGACGAGCACGTCGTGCCCGGGCTGGTAGTAGGTCAAATGCCGGCCCGCATAGAACGCGAGCTCCTGCACGCTCATGCCCGATCGCACGTCGGGTCCGATCACCGTGGCCGCGACGGCCGAAGGGACGGCCGCGATGCCCTCCGCCGCGTCGCTCGTGTAGAGATCCGGCGCCGGGATCCCGAGCACGCGCGACGCCCACGCGAAGGTGCGCACGATCGACGCGGTGCTCGTCCGTTCGAGCTTCTGCGCCGGATCGAGGACGACGGCCGATTTGTTCCCCGCGAGCTCCTTGCGTCGGAGCTCGACGGCCGCGCGCGACACGACGCGGAGGAGCTCGCGCGCGAGCGGATCGGCCCCCGGCGCGCGCAGGCACTCGTCCCACCACGCCTCGGCGAGCGCCGTGGTCGGGCGGATGGGGCCGTCGGGCCGGTATTGCGCGACGACGAGATCGTGGGAGACGTCGCCGGCCGAGAGCTCCTCGAGGCACGTCGCGACGAGCCACGCGCGGTCCGTGCGCTGCGCGCGCACGTGGAAATCGAAGAGGCGCCGGTACGTCTGCGCGCGCGTCGGGGCGTGCGTCGCGACGATCTCGAGCTCGCGCACGGCCTGCGCGCGGTCGCCCTTCGCGGCGAGGAGCTCGGCGAGCGCGGCGCGCGATTCGACGTCGTCCGCGCGCAACTCCACGGCGCCACGGAACGCGTCGAGCGCGCCCGGCCCGTCGAGGAGCCGGTCGCGGCGGACCATCGCGAGCTTCTTGCAATGCTCCCACGCGCGCTCGGGATCGCCGAGGCCCGCGAGCCGGTCGATTTGCTTCTCGTAGGTCGCCGCGAGCTCGGCCCACTCTTCGCGCGTCGTCCGGAGGCGAACGAGGGCCGCGAGCGCCCGATCGTGCTGGGGATCTTCGTCGAGCGCGAGCTCGAGGAACGCGATGGCGCGCGGCTCTTCGCGCAGGCGGCCGAGCGCGATCTCGGCCTGCGCGAAGCGGAACCCGCCGCGATCGCGCGGACGGTCGACCACCTTCGCGAGCGCGTCGAGCACCTCGATGGCCTTCGCCCAAGCCTGCTCGCGGACGAGCACCTCGTGGAGCTTGCGGAGCGTCGCCGCGTCGTCGGGGCGTTCGTCACGCGCGCGCTCGAGCGCGGCGAGGGCCCCTTTGCGATCGCCGAGCTCGCCGTCGAGGACGTCCGCGAGCCGCCGGAGCTCGAGGACGCGCTCGTCGGGATCGTCGAGGACGAAGGCGCGCTTGCGGCGGTACGTGGCGACCCGCTCCCATTCGCGGGCGGCCTCGGCGAGCGTGACGAGCCCCTCGATCGAGCGAAGGTGGTCCGGGTTCGCCGCGAGCGCTTTCTCGAAATTGGTCTCGGCTTCGCGCGTCTTGCCCTGCGCGAGCTTCACCTCCGCGACGCTCGCGTAGAGCGACGCGCGGGCGGCGAGATCCGACGCGTCGAGGATGAAGAGCGCCTTCTTGTAAGCCTCGAGGGCCCGCTCCCAATCGCCAGCGCTCCGCGCGTCGGCCGCGAGGTCGAGGATCGGCTCGATCGCCGGCAGCGGCGGGAGCGAGCGCAACGACGCGGGCGGTGGCGCGATCGAACGGAGCGACGACGACGGTGGCGTGCTCGGTGACGCGAGCTCGAACGCCAAGGCCGAAGCGACGTCGCGGAGGCTCTCGGGCGGCGGTAGGAGCGACGAAGGAACCTGCCGGACCGGACGAGCCTCCGACGAGGTGCCTTCGAGAGACGAGAGTGGGACGTCGTCGATCGGTGCCGGAGGCCGGTCGGTCATGGCGCGATCATGCTACCCGTTCGGTGACGGGTTCGCGTCGCTCGCGTGACCAGACGGATCCTGCGCGTTGGATCACGTTCGATCCAGCCGCCCCGTCGAACGCCTGAAAACCCCGCACAAGTCCGGCCCAAGAACGCAAAATTCATCGGCGAAATCACGCACGAGACCCCCATGCTCCTTCGATCCCTCGGCTCGGTACGTTCCATGCGTACGCTCCCCACCATCATGTCCGCTTCGTTCCTTGCGCTCCGTCCCTTTCGGCTCCGGATCCTCGGGGCCAGCGCCGCCCTGACGATGGCGATCACCGCCATCGCGTGCGGTTCCGACGCCGGCGACGGTGGGCCGAAGAACGGCCTGCCCGACGGCGGAACGACGGACGACGGCACGCGAGACGGCGCGGCCAACGCAACCGACGCCGACGCGCCGACCACGACCGATCGCCTGGCCGAGCGCGCCTGGGAGGTCGTCAGCAACAAGGGCGAGACGTACTTGTCGAACGTCTTCTACGCCGATCCGTCGCAGAACGAGCAGATCATGCCGTGGACCCTCGACGGTCACGTGCAGATCGATCGGCTCGTCTACCCGACGATCGGCAACCCGAACCTCTACACGAAGAACGACGTCTCCGATCAGTTCATGGTCGTCTTGCGCATGGATGATCGCGCGTACGACTACCTCGGCGCGACGGTCGAACCGCCCGCCGCGGGCGCGACGCTGTCGCAGGTGAACGTCGGCAGCGATCCGGCGAACGGCTTCGCGTTCTTCTTGATTTCGCGCGATGCGCGGCCGCTCCGCACGACATCGACGGACGGACTCTCGTACGGCGGCAGCACGGGCGTCTATCGCATCTACCCGAGCGACGTCTGGATGAACCCCATCCCCGACGACATGCCCGAGTCGCTCCGCAAGCGGAAGACGTTCCGCTTCGTCTTCAAGCAGACGACGATGTCGAAGGTGCCGCCCGGCCTCTACGACGTGCGCTTCGAGATGCGCAAAGACAACGCCCTCTACCGTCCGCCGGGGAGTCCCGGCGTCTACGAGTACCAATACAACGCCGTCCGCGTGTTCGACGACGAGCCGTCGGAGTACTCGGTCCTCAACGTGACCGACACCCAGGTCTCCGTCGGCGATCTCTACAAGAACAAGACGAAGGTCCGGCTCGATCAGTTCGTCCAATTCCTCGCGTCGACGAACGATCCGAACGTCCGCGACGCCTCGTTCATCACGTTCAACGGCGATCTGCACAACGGCGGATCGCCCGGCACGCTCCGCCAGCGCCCCGTCGCGTGGACGTACAACGACGAAGCGAAGACCATCCTCGACACGCTCAAAGAGCTGCCCTTGCCGATCTTTTTGACGATCGGCAACCACGACGGCTACGTCGCCACCGGGCAGGTGCCGAGCGCGGTCAAGGCGGTCGACACGGGCGTGCGCGACAACCTCCAAGAGGTCGTGCGCGAGGCGACGCCCAAGGCGTGGCCCAACTTCGAGTGGAACGCCTACCAGAAATACCTCGACGACACCGCCGCGGCGGATCTGCTCGGCGGCTACCACCGCGACGTCTTCACGGGCTCCTTCTCGCGCCAGCCGCCGCCGTACGCGAAGGCCGGCGTCGTCGACTCGTTCGCGAGCTCCTGGAAAGAGCACCCGCGCGAGGAGCGCAACGAGGTCCTCTACGACGGCTTCTACCAGTGGCAGAAGACGTATGGCCCGCTGACGTCGTCGTGGAAGTTCGGCAAGAATTTCTACGTCAACTTGAACAGCTTCGAGCTCCGGCAGCACCGCCGCTCCGGCTGGGGGATGTACACCGTCAACTACGGCGGCGGCATGAGCGACGTGCAGATGGCGTGGCTCGACCGCGAGCTGCTCCGGGCGGACACGAACGGCGACGACGTCATCCTGCTCGCGCACCACGATCCGCGCGGCGGTCACCACAACCTCGACCCGGGCTACTACTTCGACCAGCTCGAGTACGGCAGCGTCTACCAGAGCGCCATCAACTACATCGTCCAGGACAAGTTCAACCCGGCGGTGTGCGGCTTGCCGGACTGGGTGCTCCCGCGCTCGAAAGAGGAGGACTGCATCCACGACGGCTTGCAGGAGTGGATGCGCGCGGACGAGGACTTCGACTGCCGCTGGGACGAACGGCTCGCCGACAGCACGTGCGACAAGTCGCTGTTCTCGTCGACGAACGGCGCCCCCGCGCACACGTATTACTTCAGCGGCATCGAGCTGATGAAGCGCATCGCGCAGAACCGGCAGATCCGCACGTTCCTCTTGGGGCACACGCACTACAACCAGCTCGAGGTGCTCCAGTCCGGCGACGAGCTCCTGCCGGGCAAGATCACGGTGGACGGGCCGGCCGCGCAGCGCTTCGCGACGCTCGAGATCCAGAACCCCTTCCGCGGCTACGCGATGCTCGAAGAGCAGCGCAAGGTCGCGGGCCTCGCGACGTCGATCCGCGACACGCCGGACTACGACGTCAACCAGCTCGGCATGGCGATCGTGCATCGCCGGACGGCGCGCTTCGGCGAGCTCGTCGATCCGGTGCTCGCGGGCGCGCCGCGCTTCCTCGACGGCGACGGCACCCTCGGGCGCGAGCTCGTGTGGCTGCGGCTCGTCTGCGCCGCCGATCTGACGTCGCAGACGTACAACGGCAACGCGGCGTTCGGGTTTTCGACCCTGCACCTGTCGAAGAAGTCGGACAAGCGGGCGTACGACAAGCCGCAGATCAACAAGGTGACGTTCTTCGTCAACGACGGCGGCAGCGCGATGTTCTCGAACGTGACGACGATCGACGTCGACCGCAACGCGCACCTCAAGCCGCACGACGCGAACAACCCGGTCGAGCAGATCTACGACTGGTAGCCCGGCAAGGAGCGCGCGTCCGAACGGCGAACGGACGCGCGCAGGCGGCGCGTCGAGCCGGTCAGCGCGGCGAGCCGGTCGACGGGGCCGAGGGCGCGCCCGCGTCGGCCCGCGCCGGGAGCGTCGAGAGCGACTCGGGCGGCAGCACGTCCTGCGACTGGCGCATGCGATCGAGCTCGCGTCGCTCTTCGATGCGCTGGGCGACGGCGCGGCGGTACATGATCGAGTACGTGCCGAGCCCGAGGCCGATGATCCCGAGGAAGATCGAGATGCCGAAGAGGACGAGCCCGAGCGCGAGCTTCGGTCCTTGGAGGACGGAGTTCTGCGTCTGCGAGTGGGCGAACAGCGACGACGAGGTCGCCTGCCCGCCGTAGCTCTGCGTGTACGCCCCGGTCCACGTCATTTGCGCCGACTGCGGCGGCGCGCCGTGGACGCCGGACAACTCTGCGGCCTGGCACCGAGTGCAGCGCCGGGTCGAAGCGAGGCCGGCGCCGAGGGCGGCTCGGGGGCCGGCGCCGCGGGGGCGACCACCACCGAGCCGTTGTGCGTCGTGAGCTTGCCGGCGGCTTGCTCGATGGCCGCGATCTTCGCCGCTCGCGCGTCGAGCGAGGGCTTGCCGAAGCGCTGCACCCACGTCGCGATCTCGTTCGGCGACGCGAGCCCGACGTTGCGCTCGAGCTCGATGGCCATGTCCTGCGCGGTGGGGTAGCGGTCGTCGGGTTCGACGGCCAGCGCGCGCATGACGAGCGCGTCGAGCACCTGCGGCAGCCCCGGGGCGAAGTCGCTGGGAGGCGTGAACGTGCCGTCGATGACGCGCGTGACGATCTCGACGTCTTTCAGGCCGTCGTGCAGGCGGCGGCCCGCGAGCATCTCCCAGAGCATGACGCCGGCCGCGAACACGTCGGTGCGACGGTCGGCCTTTCCGCGGATCTGCTCCGGCGCCATGTAGGCGAGCTTGCCCTTGAGCTGACCCTCGCGCGTGACCTGCACCCGGCCCGCGGCCTTCGCGATGCCGAAGTCGAGCACGCGCGCGACGCCGTCGGCGCCGACGATGACGTTCTGGGGAACGTCGCGGTGCACGACGTCGAGGAGCACGCCGTTCTGGTCCTTCGTCTCGTGCGCCGCGTGCAGGCCGAGGAGCACGGAGTGCAGGATGCCGCACGCGATGCGCGGGGGGATGGCTTCCTTCTTGTTGCGCGCGTGGCGCATGAGCCGGGAGAGCGTCTCGCCGTGGACGTACTCCATGACGAGGAAGAGGCCCTCGTCCGATTGCACGACGTCGAACATCGGCACGACGTTCGGGTGGACGATGCGGGCGACGATGCGCGCCTCGTCCGTGAACATCGAGATGAACTCCGGCTCCGCCAGGAAGTGCTTGTGCAGGCGCTTGATGGCGACCGTGCGCCCGAAGCCCGCCGGCCCGAGCAGGCGCCCGAGATGGACCGTGGCCATCCCGCCCGACGCAAGCTCGTCGAACGCTGCTATCGACCGATCGCAAGGGCTCGGTCGCACTGGGGTTACCTCCAGACCACGACCCTCCGATCGTAACAGAAGAAAAGATGCCGACACAAAGCACACGTTCATTTCCATGAGCATGCGGGGACAGCGTCACCTACCTACGATGACGTACATTTGCCGTGCTCGTAGGGCGGGGCGCACATGGCGCGATCGGTTCTGGCTGCAACGAGCCACGACGTCGCCGCGACCTCGCGGGCTCGGACGCGCGAACCGGACGGAAAAATCGGACGAAGAATCGGACGAAAAAACGCCGTGTCGGCGCGAGGTCCGACACGGCGTGGGTTCGATGCACTCACACGCTCGGCGAGCGCGCGGCAGATCGCGCGGAAGGACTCAGGGAGCCTTCGCGATGTCGTTCAGATCCGACGCGAACGCATAGAGCTGGAAGAAGAAGTAGATGACGATGTTGCGCACGGGCGCCTGGACACCCCGCATCTGCTTGGCTCTTGCCATCTCCTGCGGAACCACCACGAGCGGTCCGTAAATCGGGATGATGACGTGCCACGGCGTGAACTGAGGGTTGTTCGTGACGGCCTTCAGTTCGTTTCCCATCCGCAGCATCGCGAGGATGATCAACACCATGCAGGCGAGCTGGCAAAGCTGACCGAGGTACATGATCGACGAAACGCCCGTCACGATCGTCAAGATCGTGGCGACGACGATGCCGCCGACGCCGACGGCGATGGGCAACACTTGCGTCATGATCGCGTTGCGCTCCGTCGGCCGTCCGCCCGGCGCGTTCACGCCGCCGGCGATGCCCATCTGCGAGAGCGCGTTCTGCACGCCGCCCGGGAGCTGCCCCATCGAACCTTGCGGCGGAGCACCGAATCCACCACCCGGCGGTGCACCGTAGCCCGGAGGCGGCGCACCGTATCCAGGAGGAGGCGCGCCCTGCGGTGCGCCATAACCCGGAGGTGCACCCGGCGGTGCGCCATAACCAGGAGGCGCGCCCGGAGGCGGCTGGCCATAGCCCGGAGGCGCGCCCGGCGGTGCACCGTAACCCGGAGGCGGCTGACCAGGACCTCCCGGCGGACCATACCCTTGCGGAGGCGCACCCGGCGGCGCGCCGTAACCCGGAGGCGGCGCGCCCGGAGGTGCACCGTAGCCCGGAGGCGGCTGACCATAACCCGGAGGCGCACCCGGCGGCGGGCCGTAGCCCGGCTGCGGCGGCTGACCGTAACCTTGCGGCGGCTGACCGTACCCCGGCTGACCAGGTTGCGGCTGTCCATAACCGGGTTGCTGCGGAGGAGCGTAGCCACCCTGTTGAGGAGGTTGCTGACCCGGATATCCAGGGAAGCCGGGAGGTGAGTTGCCACCAGGGGGTTGGTTCATGCGCAACATCTTACGCGCGCCGCGGCGACGGGATCATCATTTCGTCGACCGTCGCGTCGTCGTCTCGCCGGCGCGTCGTCCCGCCGCTGCGCGCACGTCTCGCGGGGGACGTGCGCGCGAAATGTGAGTCTTCCGACCGAGATGTCGGCGCAGCTCACCAACCGCAGGTTTCGCCCTTGTTTTGCTCTTCGAGCCACGTTCGCAGCGGGGCGAAGTACTCGAGCAGGGCCGAGGCATCGGCCTGCCGCTCCCCCGAGAGCGCCGCGAGCGCCTCGGGCCACGGGCGGCTCTGCCCGAGCTTCAGCATGTCGCGGAGCTTCGCGCCGGCCGCGGCGTTGCCGTGGATCGAGCACGTGTCGAGCGGGCCCTCGTGCCCCGCCGCCTTGCACAGCGCGCGGTGGAACTGGAACTGGTAGATGCGCGCGAGGAAGTAGCGGATGTACGGGACGCTCGACGGGATGTGGAACTTCGCGCCCGGATCGAAGTCGGCCTCGGTGCGCGCGCTCGGCGGCGACATCCCCTGGTACTTCGCGCGGAGCGCCCACCACGCTTCGTTGTACTTCGACTTCGGCGTCTTGCCGCTCAAGACGTCCCAGCGCCACTTGTCGATGAGCAGGCCGAACGGCAAGAAGGCGACCTTGTCGAGCGCCATCTTCATCTGCACGTTGATGCGCCCTTCGTTGCCCGTCGGCACGGCGTCGAGCAGGCCGAGGTTCTTCAGGTACGACGGCGTCACGCTGAGCGCGAGGGTGTCGCCGATGCCCTCGTGGAAGCCGTCGTTCGCGCCGTTCTGGAAGAGCGTCGGCTGGTTCGCGTAGTAGTGGAAGTAGTAGTCGTGCCCGAGCTCGTGGTGGATCGTGATGAGATCCTCCTCGGTCGGCTCGACGCACATCTTGATGCGCAGATCGTTGCTCCACGTGACGTCCCACGCGCTCGCGTGGCAGACGACGTCGCGGTCTTGCGGACGCGTGAAGAGCGAGCGGTCCCAGAACGTCTGCGGGAGCGGATCGAGCCCGAGCGACGTGAAGAACGACTCGCCGAGCTTGACCATCTTGATCGCGTCGTACTTCTTCTCTTTGAGCTTCTTGTCGACGTCGAGCGAGCCGCGCCCCGGGTACGGCTCGAGCACGTCGTAGACGTTGCTCCACTCCTGCGCCCACATGTTGCCGAACAGGTGCGCCGGGATCGCCCCCTTCTCGGGGACCTCGTTCTTGCCGTATTTCGCGCGGAGCTTCTTGCGCGCGTAGCAGTGGAGATCGTCGTAGAGCGGCTTCACCTGCGTCCAGAGGCGCTCGATGTCGGCCTCGAACGCCTCGGGCGACATGTCGTAACCCGAGCGCCAGAGCGCGCCCATGTCCGAGAAGCCGATCGCGCGCGCGCCTTCGTTGCCGAGCTCGACGTAACGCGCGAACTTGTCGCGGAGGCCGGGCGAGATCGTGTGCCAGCCGTTCCACGCTTCGAGGAGCTCGGACGGATCGCGGCTCTTCTTGAGGATGCGCGAGAGATCGTCGAGGTTGAGGCACTCTTTGGGCGTCTTGAGCGGCTTGCCGCCTTCGCCTTGCGTGCGCCACTTCGTCAGGTGCCCCGCCGGCGGGCAGTATTTGCCTTTGCCGTAGGTCGAGGTCATCGCGATTTGCAGCTCCGCGAGCTCGCGGCGGTGCTCGGCGCTCGTCGGCCCGGGAACGCCTTGGGCGAGCTTCAAGAGGAGGAGCTGGCGGCGCGTGTCGGGGTCGATGCCCGCGACGCCGTCGAAGCGGTTTGCCTTCTGGATGGCCTGCGCCACGTACGCGGAGGTCGCCTCTTCGGCGGCCGCGGTCAGCGCGTCGGTGTCGTCCGTGATGAAGTTTTGGTTCACCCAGGCGGCGCGATCGCGTGCGATCCAGAGGTCGCGCAGATCGCGATCGACCTGGGCGACGAACGCGCGGGCTTCCTCCGGCGTGGCCGGCGTGGTCGACGATGCGCCGGGCGCGCTGGGTGAGGGAGCGACGGAGGACGGCGATGAGCCCGCTCCGTACACGACGGGCGACGACGGATCGGAGCTCGGGCCACCGCACGCGAAGGCCGCCGATACGACGGCGAAGAGGGACACGCGACGCGTGAGGGAGCGAGAGGACGTGGCGAAGGCGCGAATCGTTTTCACGCGACGCTTTTAGATCGATGCCTCGCCGAAACCAACGCCGAGTCGCCGCGTCGGTCCCGAACGCCCCGATGACGCCGTGCACCGACGAGGGACGCCCGTCGTGCACCGACGGAGTCCGCTCGCGCGCCGTTCAGGGACGGCCGTGGAGCAACGCGTCGATGGCGTCGCCGAGGCGCGCGATGCCGGTGAGGACCTCGTCCGGCGAAACGGCGGTGAAGCAAAGGCGCGCGCAGGCTTCCCAGCCGCGACCGAACGCGTCGCCCGGCGCCAAGAGCACCCCGCGATCGACGGCGCGTTCGAGCAGGGACACGAGCGGCGGGGGCGCGCCGGGCTCCGTCGACGTCGGGGTGTCCGCCGTGCCGAGGCGCGCGAAAACAGGAGCGAAATCGAGGAAGAAGTAGGTGCCGCCTTCGGGTCGATGAAACGCGACGGGGAGCCCCGCGAGGGCGTGCTCGGCGCGATCGCGCACGCGGCGGTCGTCGGCGCAGGCGTCGCGCGGGAACGCATCGTCTTCGAGGGCCGCGAGGGCCGCGCGCTGCAGGGCGACGGGGACGTTGAAGGCCGTGTGCGTCGAGACGCGCCGCGCCGCCGCGACGACCTCGGGGGGCGCCGCCACCGCGCCGACGCGCAGCCCCGCGAGCGCGTGGCTCTTCGAGAGCGAGTGCACGACGAGGGTGCGCGACCGCATCCCCTCGAGCTCGGCGATGGAGAGGCGCTCGCCGGCGTCGAAGCGCGTGTCGGCGTAGACCTCGTCGGCGATGACCCAGAGATCGTGCTCGACGGCGACGCGCGCGATGCTCTCCAGATCGCGCCGCGACAGGACCTTGCCGTCGGGGTTGTTCGGAGAAATGACGTACAGCGCCTTCGTGCGCGGCCCGAGCTTCGCGGCGAGGAGCGCGCCGGCGTCGAGGCTCGGATCGGCGTAGAGCGCCTGCGTCAACGGTACCTCGACGGGGACCGCGCCGCAGGCCGTGAAGATGCCCGGCGCGAGCGGCCAGTACGGCGACGCGACGAGGACCTCGTCGCCGGCGTCGAGGATGGAGCGCGCCGCGCAGAAGAGCGCATGGGTCGCGCCGTTGCCGAGGAGGATCTCGTCGTCGGCGTCGACCTCGAACGAGAGGCGCGCGGCGAAGGCCCGGCGGAGCTCGGCGAGCCCGGCGGTCGGACCGTAGCGGAAGAGCGACGCGTCGGCGCCGTCGAGCGACTCGAGGACCCGACGAGCGCCCGCGGGAGGCGCGCGGTGCGTGTCGCCGATGTGCAGCGGCAAGGGCGCCCGGCCGAGCTTCGTGAGCTCGTCGATGCGCCCTTGGAGCCGCGCGAACACCGCGGGCTTCATGCGCGCGATGGTCGCCGAGAGCGGCGGCGTGGGCTTCATGCGCCCTCGCCGCTCAGAAGCCGTAGAGCAGGCCGACTTCGGGACCGATGCTCGGCGCCGCGGCGTTGCCGAAGGCGACGTTGAAGCGGAGCCCGCCCATGAACGCGAACCGCTCGGCGAACCCGATGCGCACGCCGCCGCCGAGGGCGACGAAGCCCGGGCCGGCGACGTTCCACGCGTTGACCTGCTTCCGGACGATGCGGCTGGTCGCCGGATCGAGCTCGCTGACGGTCACGGGGATCTTCGTGTCGAACGTCGCGACGCCGCCGCCCAAGAAGCCGTAGGGCGCGAACTTCTTGGTGAGCGCGTCCTTGCCGAAGAGGTACGTGCCGCGCGCTTCGAGGTGGATCGGCGGGAAAGTCTTGCCGTCGTCGCCGCCGGCCTGGCCCGGGTACGTGTTGAGGACGTAGCCGAGGCGCGCACCGATGAGCCAGTTGTTGCTCAGCGCGTAGTCGAGCGACACCATGAGGCGCACGTTGCCGAACGCACCGCCGCCGGACACCTTGTCGTAGCCGTCCGTGGCGGTCGGCTGGAGCGCGTCGTTCTCGTAGTCACGCGGGTTCGTGGCGCTCGGCGCGCGGCGGAACGGGTAGTCGTTTCCGCCCGTGTCGACGCAGTAGTAGTTGCTGTCGTTGAGCGGGAGCTGGCCTTCGCTCGTCGGCGAGAGCTTGCAGACGTTCTCGGCGCTCGGGATGAACGAGTAGTCGAACGCCCCGAACACGCCGATCCACACCTTGCGCGTCGGTCCGCTGCTCTCCTCGTCGTCTTCGGCGCACTGGCCGTTGTCGCAGAGGCCGGACTTGCACTCGTTGTCTTCTTCGCAGAACTCGCCGCCGTCTTTGCCCGAGGACTCCTCCGACGACGCCTTGCCCTTCTTCTTCTTGGCCTTGCAACCCGGGAAGTCGGGCGGGCAATCGCCCGAGCCGGCGCACTGCGTGGGCGGCGACTGACCGGGGAGCGACGGCGCCTGATCCGGCTTCTCACGCGTCAACGCGACCTTGAAGGGGTTGTTGCGATCGCCGGACGTCGCGACGGGGTCGTTGTCCGCGTTGAAGCCTTGGAGGTAGTACTGGGCGACGCCCTCGAGCTCGACGTCGACGCACGGGATCTGCCCACCCCAGCCGCTCTCGCCCATCTTCTTGAGGTCGATGGACTTCCAGTCCGTCATGCCGAAGCCCTTGTAGCGAGCGACGACCTTCACGAGGTTCTCTTCGCCGGGATACTCGACGTAGATCGGCACGGGCGTCCGCACTTGCTGCGACGCGACCGGCGTGTGGTCGAAGTCCCCCGAAGGCTCACCGGAGGCGTCGGTCGACGGCGCCGCGCTCGCTCCTCCTTGGCCTTGCTTCTTCGCCGCCTCGAACGCAGCCTCGAGCGCCTTCGTCTTCACGTCGGGATCGAGCTGGATGCTCGGATCGATCTTGAGCGCCTCGGCGAAGTGCTGCGCGCCCTTGTCCTTGTCGATCTCTCCGCCGATCTGCACGACGCCGAGATCGCGGTGCAGCGCCGCGCGAACCGCCGGCGAGCACTGGCTCGTTCCACACTGCGCGAGGGCCTTTTCGAGTTTGTCCTGCGCCTTCGTGAAGTCGGTCCCGAGGTAGTCCTCCTCCATGGCCTTCTTCTGGAGCGCCTTGGCGGCCGCTTCAGCCTTTCCCTGCGCGAACGCGGGGGTCGCGCCCGTCGAGCCGAACGCGAGGACTGTCCCTACGAGGAGTGAGGCGATAACGCGACGTGTCTGCACGCCGCGTGCTTACACGAATTCGCCCGTTTTGGGGTCGACAAATCGCGGCGACGTCCGCCGTGAACGGACACGCTGAAAAATACCACGGGAATCGATGCTGCCTGGAGGCGTCGCCCCCGAACGTCGATCCGAAACCGTCGAACCGGGGACGCCGAGCCGGAAGGCGGCGAGCCGTCGCTCAGAGGCGGCGGAACACGCCGACGACGACGCCGAGGAGCATCGTGGGCTTGAAGTCGATGGCGCGCACGAGGATCGGCGCCATCGTCTTGTTCGCGGGCTGGAAGCGGACGTAGTCCTTCTCGGGGTAGTAGTACTTCACCGTCGCTTCGTCGCCGATGAGCGCCACGACGATGTCGCCGCGGCTCGCCGTGAGCGCCTTCTTCACGAAGATGTAGTCGCCGCTCAGGATGCCGGCGTCGATCATCGAGTCGCCCTGGACACGCAGGCCGAATACCTCGCGGCCGCCCTTGAGGAGCCCGCGGTCGACGCGAACGGTGTCGACGACGTGCTCCTCGGCGAAGAGCGGGAGGCCCGCGGCGACGCGGCCCAAGATCTGGACGTCGATCATGTCCTCGTCGAGCCCGATGGGCTCTTTCGCGAACGCGACCTCGTCGGAGTCGTTCTGTGCAACGTTCGGCGACGCGCCGTTCGACACGACACTGCTCGTGTGTGCGGTGGGACGGAGCGCGCGGGACTTCATGTCTTCGCGCGTGAGGTACCCTTTGCGTTCGAGCGCGCGAAGGTGATCGTTGACGCCGTTCGTGGAGCGAATGCCCATGCGCGCGCCGATCTCGCGGAGCGTCGGAGGGTAGCCGCGATCCGTGATCGACTGGCGGATGAAGTCGAGCACCATCTGCTGACGTTGGGTCAAACCTTGCACGTCGTTCAGCGTACTGAACACTCGTACCTGAGTCAAGCAAACGGGGCCGAATTGGCCGGAAGGCCCGAAAACCGCCCGAAACCGCCGGCCGAACGCTCGAGGTCGCCGGGATTCTTGCGGGATCGTTGAAGAAAAAGCCGAGTTCACGCGCCGCCGGACAGGACCGTGACGCCGCGCCGGAGCGTGCCGTCGCGTGCTGACGGCCAAGGCGCTCTTGTGCTTTTCTGTGTCGAGACCAGCCCCATGACAAGAGAAGGCGCGTTCCTCGATTGTCTCGCGGCAAGCTACCGGCTCGATCTCGACGGAGCCGAGTACGTGCGTCTGCTCGTCGAAGAAGCCGCGCCGCTGCTCGACCACGGGCTCGGCGTCATCGCGTACACCTACGACGCGCGGGATCGAGAGCGCCCGACCATCGATCACTTCGCGACGTCGAAGCGCTTCGATCCGCGCTGGCTCAAGCCGTACTACGAGGCGGTGGAGACCGCGGGGCTCGACGGTCCCCCCTACCCGACCGGCTTCGAGACCTGGAAGCACATGACGTGCGGCCAGGCGAGCGCCGTCGCGAAGATGCGCCCCTTCCTCCCGATCTTCGCGCACATCGGCGGAGCGCGCGACACCTTCGCCGTGAACGCGGTCGACGCGAGCGGCAAAGGCCTCTGGCTCGGCGCGCCGCTACCGTCGACCGCGAAGGTCCCCGCCGCGCGCCTCACGCTCTTCGAGCGGTTCGCCTCGCACCTCACGTCGGCGCTGCGCCTCCGGCGGACCGCGGGGCGCTCGAAGCCTCGGCCCTCGGCGGTCCTTTCTCCGAACGGCAAGCTGCTCGACGCGGAGGAAGGGGGAGGCGTCGTCGAGGCGCGCGAGGAGCTGCGTCGCGCGACGCTCGCGTTCGATCGAGCGCGCACGAAGAAGATGCGCGACGACGTCGGGCTCGCGACGAAGCGCTGGCGGCCGCTCGTCGTCTCGCGCTGGTCGCTCATCGACGAGTTCGACACGGACGGGCGGCGCTTCGTGGTGGCCATCGAGAACGCGCCGCCGACGCGACCTCCGCGCAAGGACCTCAGCGAGCGCGAGCACCAGGTGATGACCCAAGCGCACCTGGGCCACTCGGACAAGGTCATCGCCTACGAGCTCGGCCTCTCGACCTCGACGGTGCGCGTGCTCCTCCATCGAGCGACGAAGAAGCTCGGGGCCTCGACGCGGCGAGAAGCGCTCGCTCGCTTCGACGCGCTCACGAAGGAGCGTACCGAAGACGAGAAGCCGGAAGGCTGACGCACGTGGGCGGAGGCGCGTGGGCCGGCGCCGACGGCCGCCACCGCATCGCGGCTCGCCGTGTCAGCGCGCGCCGCGTCAGCGTGCCCAGGCGGACAGGAACTCAGGCTGGAACGGCTTGCCGTGGCACGTCTCGCAGGAGTGTTCTTTCCCGTCCACGCGCTTCATCTTCTCGACGAAGTTCTCGTGCATCCAGTGGCCGAGCGCCTGCTTGTCCTGGCGATCGAGGAACTCTTTTTTGCCGTTGTGGCACGTGTCGCAATAGACGGGGCCGCCGTCGGCCATCGTCAGGCCGCGGACGTAGAGATCCCACATCATCGACGCGATCTTCTTGTTCTTCGTCGGCGCGTGGAAGTCGTTCGCGTCGTGGCACTTCGTGCACGGGACGCCGAGCGACTTCGAAAAGGACTTCATCACCTTCCGGAGATCGCCTTCGGAGAGCTTGCCGAGCGGCGGCAGGTTCTTCGGATCGAGGCCGAGCGCGGTGAGCTCCGCGGTCATTTCCGTCGGCCGGACGTCCGGGGTCGCGTTCGCGCCCGCGTTCTCGGTCGAAGGCGCGCCGGTCGGGGCCGGCTCGACGGACGATGCCGAAGGCGACCCGGTCGGCGCGCCGGTCGAAGCCGACGGTGCGGGCGTCGACGGTGACTCCGTCCGGCCACCACCGCCACACGCTCCGAGCGTGAGCGCGAACGCAAACGCGACAGAGGCGCCACCGATGGCGACGCAGCCCCCGAAAACCGAAGAGCGCATGCCTCGAGGGTTACGTTAGAAGCGCCCGCTCGTCGACAAAAACGTGAGCTTGTCGTTCGTCTCGCGGAGGCGCGACGCGAGCATCCGAACGCAGCTCCACAGGACCTCGTACGCGAGATCTTTGTGGAGGAAGAGCAGATCGTCGAAGGCGTCTTTCGTGATGACGAGCAGACGGCAAGGTTCGTGGGCGAGCGCCGACGCCGAGCGCGGAGACTCGTCGAGCAACGACATCTCGCCGAAGATCTCGCCGGCGCCGAGGACCGCGAGCGCCTCTTCACCCATGCCACCGATCTCGCGCGAGATGCGGACCTTGCCCTCGAGGATGACGTAGAGCTTGTCCCCCGGATCGCCGTACTGGAAGATGCGCTTGCCGTAGGTGTACGACTCCTCCGTCGTCACGCCGCCGATCATGGCGAGCGCGTCGGAGGTCAGCCCGTCGAAGAAGGGCACCTTCGCGAGCTGGAGCGCGCGATCTTCGTGGGTCGGCTCGGCGGCCGCTCGGGCGGACGTTGCCGGATCGGAAGACACGTCGAAAGCCTATCGCGCTCCGTGCGAAGGCGTCCACTTCCTCAGTGGGACTCGTTGGCGGCGAGCCAGCGCTCGGCCTCGAGCGCGGCCATGCAGCCGGAGCCGGCGGCCGTGACGGCCTGCCGGTAGACGAAATCCTGGACGTCGCCGGCCGCGAAGACGCCGGGCACCGAGGTCTGGGTCGTGCCCGGTTTCGTGCGGATGTAGCCGTTGTCGTGGAGCTCGAGGTAGTCCTTGAAGAGGTCGGAGTTCGGCGTGTGGCCGATGGCGACGAAATAGCCCGTGACGTTGAGCACGTGCGCGTCGTTCGTCTTGTTGTTCCGCACGCGGACGCCCGTGACTTCGCCCTTCGAGACGTCGAGGATCTCGTCGACCTCGGTGTTGTAGAGGACCTTGATCTTCGGGTTCTTGAGCACGCGCTCTTGCATCGCCTTGCTCGCGCGGAACTGGTCGCGGCGGTGGATGAGGGTGACGCTGCTGCAGAGGCCCGAGAGGTACATGGCCTCTTCCATCGCGGTGTCGCCGCCGCCGATGACGGCGACGTCTTGGCCGCGGAAGAACGCGCCGTCGCACACCGCGCACGCGCTGACGCCCTTGCCTTGGAGGGCCGACTCGCTGGGGAGACCGAGCCACTTCGCCTGCGCGCCCGTCGCGATGATCACGGTGTCGGCCGTGTACTCGACGTTGTCGTCACCGGCCCAGACCTTGAACGGGCGCTTCGAGAAATCGACCTTGTTGACGTCTTCCGTGCGGATCTCGACGCCTTGGTGGACGCCCTGGGCGCGGAACGCCGCCATGAGCTCAGGACCGGCAATTTTCGCGGGAAAACCGGGATAATTTTCCACGTCGTTCGTGATCATGAGCTGGCCGCCGGGGATGCCGCCGCGGGCGAGGCCTTCGAACATGAGGGGTTTCAGGTTCGCGCGCGCAGCGTAGATGCCCGCGGTGTGACCGGCGGGGCCGGAGCCGATGATGATGACCTTGCGCGTTTCGCTCATGCGGCGAAGCATACGCCCGTCGGGCTTCGTTCACCAGACGTGGGCGAGCCCCGCCGTCCAATCGGACCGGCGCCGTCCGTCGCGGACCGGCGGCGTCAGTCGCGGACCGGCGTGGCCTTGAGCGACGCGCGCCCTTCCTTGACGTAGACGCTGAATTTGACGTGCTTGCAGCCGTGGCGCTGGATGAGCGCGTCGCGGTTTTTCCTGAGCGTCTGTTGGAATTTGTCGAACGTCAGGCCGTCGGTGGCTTCGCCGCACTCGCGCTTGAGGTGGAGGAAGTCCTCGTAGACCTTGTTCCACTCGGCCATGGGCTCGGCCGCGGCGCTCCCCACCGAAGACAAGACGTCCACGGACGAGGGGCCGTCTTCGCCCGGCACCTTGGGCAGCAACGTCCCGCCGTTCGCGGAGAACGGGACGGGGCGCGCGCCGGACGCCGGTTCGGGCGCGAAGCCTCCCGTCGCCGACGGACCGCCGGGCTTCGACGGCTTCGGGGGCGGACCGAGGTTCGCGCGTGACGTGGGCGGGGGCGGCGCTCCGTGAGGACGCGGCCCCGAGGGCGACGGGCCGGCGGCCGCTCCCGCGGCGGCACCGGCGATCTGCGGCGACGACGCGTCCGAGAGCGGAAACGAGAACGCGCTCATGCTCGGCTGCGCGGGGACCGGACCGAGGATCGACTCGAGATCGGCCGGTTTTCGCGCGGTTCCGCCGCCTTTTTCGACGACGCGCTGGATGCCGTCGTTGATGTCGGCGGCGATCGGACGGAGCCCGCCGCGGAAGTTCGGGAGCGCGAGCGTGTCGATCTCGCCCTTCTTGAGACGGGCGGCCTGACGCGCCATCTCCTTCATCGGACGCGAGTGCTCGAAGTACGAGAAGAGGAGGCCGATGAACGCGGCGACGAACGCGACCAGCGCGACGATCCAGAGCTTCACGTTCTTCTTGTCGGCGTCGTCGGCGCCTTGGAGGAAGCCGAGCGCCGTCCCGATGGAGACCTTCGGGCGCGCGACCGCGAAGCTCGCGCCGAGATCCCACGCCTCGCCGGGGACGCGCAAGAAGAGCGCGCCGCCCTTCGTCCCGTCGCCGATCGGACGGACCGCCGTGCGGCCGTTCTCCTTGAAGGACTCGTCGTCGGCGATGGCCGGCAGGTCCGAGGCGAGCGTCTCGAGATCGCCGTCGTCGAGCCCTTCGGTCGACGCGGCGCGCGCCACTTCCTGCCCGGCCACGAAGAAGGCGATGTTCGTGCGCGTGCGCTTGCCGATTTCCTTGGCGAAGGAGTTGTCGATCCAGCGCAAGCCGACGACCGAGCCGAGCGGCGGCTGACCGACCTCGTCTTCGACCGGACGCGCGACGACGCGCGCGATGCGGCCGCCCCACACCCACGTGTCGTCGCGGAGGAAGCCGTGGAGCGCGTCGTTCACGGCCGGGTAGCCGCCGAGCTCGAACTCCGACGACGCCTTCGACGCGTCGTAGCCGATTTGCGCGATGACGCGGCCGTCGCGGTCGGTGACGAAGAGGGCGTCGTTCTTGTATTCTGCAGGGAGTTTGTCGTTGAACGCGGCGAGGGCCTTGGCGCCCTCCTCGACCGACGCGTTCGGGACGCGCTCTTTGCCGTTCGCGCCGCGCAGCGCCTTGCCGACGCCCGAATCGGTGGCGGCGAGGGACAGCGCGTCGAGACGACGGCGCGCGTCGACTTGGAGCGCCCACGTCACGACCTGGGCGTCGGCCTTCACGACCTCTTCCATCGCGGTCGCGTTGCGCCGGTTGTACTGGCCGACGGCGAGCGACACGACGTAGTAGGCCGCCGCGACCAGAAGGCCGAGGATGAGGTACCAGATGCGCGACAGGATCATCATTTCGATTCCGCTCCGTCCGCGAGGCCGACGTTCATGGGATCCTTGAGCTCGAGCGTGCCGCGATCCTTCGCGTTGAGCTGAACGATTTTCCCGACCTGCTTGCCGCCGAAGAAGGCCTTGAGCACGTACTCACCGGACGGGAGCGAGAAGGCGAACGAGCCGTCGCGGGTCGGGTACGCGATCTGGACGACCTGCGGATCGACGACGACGAACGTGCGGACGCTCGGGAAGAGCTCGTCGCGCACCTCGTATTTTCCGGGCCCCGGGGCGCCCCACGTCCGAACGGCGTTCGGCTGGAGATCTTCGACCTTCATCGTCGGCTGCCCGACGACGTAGAGGCGGTGTTTGAAGGGATCGAAGTTCTTGAAGGCGAGCGGCGTTCCCGGCGTGACGACGATCGTGGTCGGGCTGATCCGGCCGCCCGTCACCGTCATGCGGATGGGATCCTGCGGGCCGGACGAGTCCGCACGCGTCGCCACGATGCAGAGATCGCGCGACGGATTGGCCGAGAGCGTCCGGAATTGCGCGGCGACCGACGGCGACGGCTCGCGCCACGTCCACTTGCGTGGGTCGGGCTTGGCGGCCTCGGCGTACACGTCGGAGATGAGTTTGTCCTGTCCGATGACCTTGCCTTTGACGTTCGGTCCGCCGGCTCGGCTGGTCACCGAAAGCAGGAAGAACGTCGCGAGCGCCCCGAGAGCGAGTCTGATCTGCATGGAGACCGGACGAGGGTAACCCAAAACCGCTACTATCTTCCACGTGCAGGTCGACGACGGGAACGAGAAACCCAAAGGCGGTGCCGGGAGCAGCGATGCGCCCGCCAGCACGGCCGCCCCCGACAGCTACGGGAATCCCACATCGAGCGAGTTCTACGCCCCGTCGAGCGAGTTCGAGTTCTTCGAGGAAGACGAAGACGAGAGCCCCCCGAGCGTCCTCTACCCCGGTACGGCGGTGCTCCTCGAACCCCGCGGAACACGGGCCGAACCGCTGGTTTTCAAGCAGGGCGCCCACCCACCTTACGCCATCCGCTGGTACGGCATCACTTCACTCTTCGGCCACCTGCGGAATTTCGTGGCGCGCGCCATCGCGACCGAGTCGGTCGACTCGCGCGACTGGATGCGACCGAACCCACCTCAGGAGCTCTTGTCGGCCACGGTGAACGTGCTCCGCGGAGGGCCCGCGCGCACGCCGTCGTTCGGGGCCATGCCAGACCTCGACGCGCCGGCCACGCTCGTCGAAGCCGTCGGCCGGCCGGTCTGGATCGACTTCGTGGCCGACACGGGCGACGATCGCGACGTCAGCGCGGGCGTCGGCGCGATGCTCGCGTCGACCTACGAGGTGATCGGGCCGGACGGCGCGCCCCGCCATTTGCCGCGCGGCGATCTGCTCGTCTTCGGCGGCGACGTCGCCTACCCCGTCGCGACCGCCGACGAGATCTACAAGCGGCTCGTCGAGCCGTGGAACAGCGAGCTCCGAAGGCGCCCCGAGACGGACGACAAGCGCGTGCTCCTCGGCGTGCCCGGCAACCACGATTGGTACGACGGCCTCGACGGCTTCGGGCGCCTCTTCCGGCGGCGCACGGACGAGCCGTTCCGCGAGGACCACCGCGACACGACGCCGAAGCTCGCCCGGCACCTGCGCGAACGCAGCGGGCGCAAGGTCGGTCTCGTCGCGCGCCAGCTCCACCTCGACGAGGTCGGCGGCGCCTACGGCCTCGCGCTCTCGTTCGCGCGGAGCGTCCAGGCGTTCTTCCGCGGCGTGCCCGTCAAGCGGCGGCGACGCCTCGTCCTCCGCGGCTACGAGCCCGTCCAAGAGGCGAGCTACTTCGCGTTGCCGCTCGCGCCCGGCTTCGACCTGTTCGGCGCCGATCGGCAGCTCGGGAGCATCGATTTCCGCCAGCGCGCGTACTTCTCGCGCTGGCGGAAGGCCCACCCGGATCGCGCCGTGTTCTTCGTCGCGGGCGATCCGGCGTCGGCCTACGGCATGCCGAACGAGCCGGGGCGGCGCATGCTCGCCGCCTGCCACCTGCACCTCGAGCGCGATCGCATCCTCTACTTGGCGGGCGACTTCCACCACTACGAGCGACGCCAGATCGGCCCCTCGATGCACGTCATCGCGGGCGGCGGCGGCGCATTCTTGCATGGTACACGCATCGCGCCCTACCCGAAGCCCGCCGGCGAGCCCGCCGCCGTCTACCCCACCGGGCCGCAATGCCGGAAGCTCACGCTGCAGGTGCCGCTCCGCCTCGCGCTCTTCCGTGGCGGCGGGCTCGTGCACCTCGCGCTCGCGCTCATCGCGTCGATCGAGCTCACGGCCCTCCGCGCCTCGCCGCACGCCGCGCTGACGGGCACGTCGGTAGTGATCGCCCTGTCGCTCGCGGTGGGCCTCTACTTCATCGCCCACCAAGGCAAAGGCAAGGCCCGCATCGCCGCGCTCGCCGCGCCGTTCGGCATCGCGCTCGGCCTCTTGCCGACGCTGCTCCGGCGCTCGGTCTCGCATCTGCCGTCGATGGCGCTCGACTCCGCGGTCATCGTCGCGACGGCGTTCGGCGGCGCGCTGCTCTTCGGCTTGTACCTGATGCTCCTCACGCTGCTCGGCCTCGAGCACCAGCAGTCGTTCACCGTCCTCGGGCACCCGGGCTTCAAGCACTTCGTGCGGCTCTGCGTGCACCCCGACGGGCGCGTGGAAGGCTGGACGATCGGCAAAGACGACGTCCTCGCGAAGGGACCGCCGCTGCTCGTCGATCGCTTCGAGTGGCGCTACGCCGACGCTCCCTTGCCCCCGCCGCCGACCACGAACGACGAAGACGTCCCCGCCGTGGGCGACCGGACGACGCTCATCAGCGTGCGACCACCGGGCTGAGAGGGTACGACCGCCGGACGGAGGCCGGATTCCGGTCCGCCTTCGATTCCACGCCTCGTCGGATCACGAGGTCGGGAACATCAGCACGAAGCGTGCGCCGCCTTCGTCGCGGCGCTCGGCGCGGATCTCGGCGCCGTGGTTGTCGACGATGTTCTTGACGATCGACAGGCCGAGCCCCGTCCCGCGACCGTCGACCTTCGTCGTGAAGAACGGCGTGAAGATGGCGACGAGGTGGTCCGACGCGATGCCGTGCCCGTTGTCCTCGACGACGACGACGACGCGCGAAGCCGCATCGATGGACGTCGTCACCGCGAGGAGACCGCCCTCCTTCGGCATGGCGTGGCAGGCGTTCGTGACGAGGTTGACGAAGACCTGGACGAGCTGCTCGTGCATGCCGCGCACCGCGGGCAGGTCGGCGTGGAACGCGCGGGTCACCGACACGCCATGCTCGGCCAGCACGTGCTCGCAGAACGCGAGCGCCTGGTCGATGACGTGGTGGAGCGACACGGGCGTCGGGATCTCGCTCGAGGGCCGCGCGTAGGCGACCAAATCGCGTGTAAAACGCAAAATTCGACGCGACGACTCGACGATGCGGCGCAGGCGCTCGAGACTGTCGGCGTCGCCGTCCGGGCCCGCCTTGCGGATGAGCCAGTCGGTGTAGGCGACGATCGACGTCAGCGGGTTGTTCAGCTCGTGCACGACGCCGGCGGCGATCTGGCCGAGGCTCGCGAGCTTCTCCGCCTGCACCATGTGGGAGTTGAGGGCGCGCAGATCGCGCGCGTCCATCGTCGCTTTTGCGTGGGCGCGCGCCAGGCGGAGGCCGCACCCGAGCGCGAGCGCCGCGCGTCGCATGACGTGCAAGACGGGCGCGTCGTCCTCCTCGATGCGGGGATCGTCGCAGGCGACGTGGAGGGTCGTGCCGCTCGACTCGACCTCGACGATGCGCTCGTACGCGAAGCCGGGGAAGAGGAGCGTCGGCGCCATGCCCTGCCCGCGGTGCTCTTCGCCGGGCGGGAGGTATTTCCAGACCTTTTGCTCGGGGGGCGCCGCTCCCGTGAAGTCCGGGGACGAGCCCGAAGGAACCGGCGCCGGGACGAGGCACGCGCCGATGCCGAACGACGGCAAGATCTCGCCGAGCGCGCGGACGAGGGCGCCGACGACTTCGCTCTCGCCATCGGCGATGGGCAGCGAACAGGTGGCGACGAAGAGCCGGTCGAGCCACTCGGCGGAGACGTCTTTGGCCGACAGGACCGAGACCGAGGTCGGCTGACTGACCGGCACGGACGAGACCTTCGCGGGTTCGTCGACCTCGGTTTCGCGCTTCGCCGTTCGCGTCATCGACTACTCCCGCTCCCGCTCGACGTGCGAGCTCCGTGTCCTCGACGATCCATGAAGCGACGTCGCGCGGTCCGCTTCCGTGCTTTCGGGCCCCTTCGGCTCGGCCTGGGTCTCCGGAGCCTCCGACGCCGCGCTCGCGCGATCGAGATCGAGGATCTTCTGCTTCCCGACGTAGTTCTTCGTCTCGTATTTCGTGATTTTGCCGATTTTTCGGACGATTTCGGCCATGCGCAAGGCCTCGCCCTCGATGACCTCCGCCGCCGACGACGCCGACGAACCGGCCGCCAGGATGCGCCGCAGGAGCGTCGCGTAGTTGAGGACGCTCGTGAGCGGCTGATTGAGCTCGTGGGCCGCCGCGCCGGCGAGCTCCGCGATGATCGCCTGGCGCTCCTGCGAGAGGAGCTGGTCTTGCGCCTGCTGGAGGCGCCGCTCCATGCGCATCTTCTCGCGGAGATCGGTGAAGATGCCGACGCTGCCGACGGGCGTCTCGCCCTCGTGGATGAGGGCGCCCGAGAACGAGACGGGCACGTGGATGCCGTCGCTGTCGACGATGTCGATCTTCACACCTTCGATGCGGCCTCCGCCGGCGCGGATCATCGCGAGGATCGATTTCGCCGTCCCCTCCGGGTAGAGGCCGCGGACGTCCGTGCCCACGACCTCTTCGCCGACGCGACCGAAGAGGCGCTCGGCCGCGTGGTTGAAGAGGACGACGGTCCCGCGCATGTCGCAGCTCACGATGGCGTCGGCGGACGCGTCGATGACCCGTCGGAGCGAGTCCTTCGTCTTGACGAGCTCGGCCTCGACCTCGCGCTGCTTCGTCACGTCGCGGAACGAACAGAGCACGGCGCCGTCCTCGCGCAGGACGTTCGCGAAGCTGACGTTGACGACGAGGGCGTGGCCGGCGCGATCGCGGAGCCCGACGTCGACGTCCTTCGGGAGCGGGCCGGACGCGAAGCCGGCGCCGAAGCGCGGACGTCCGTCGTCGGGGAGCTTGGCGTCGTCGAACGCGAACACCGTCTCGATCCCGCGCGCGCGGAGCTCTTCCTCGGAGAAACCCGTGATCTCGAGGGCCTTGGGGTTCGCGAAGAGAAGGCGGCCCTCGGCGTCGAGCACGACGATGCCGTCGACGGAGCTGTCGAAGAAGTCGACGTAGCGCTCGAGGAACTTCATGCGCCGCTCGGCCTCGAAGCGCGCGACGTTCACCTGTTGCGTCTGATCGCGGAGCGACTGGAGGACACGCGCGTTGCGCAGAGCGATGGCCATCGCGCTCGCGATCGTCCGGCACACGGCCACCTCGCGCTCGCGGAACGACTCGGATCTGCGCGAACGAAGGAAGAGCACGCCGAGCGGGCGGCCTTCGAAGAGGATCGGCAGGATGCAGATCGACGCGAAGGCGACGCGGCCGGAGCTCTGCGCGCGCGCGAGCTCGAAGAGCGGGTGGGTCGTCGCGTCTTCGATGACGAGCGACTCGCCCGTCGAGAGCACCTGGCGGATCTCGGGGTACCGCTTCAAGTCGATCGCGAGATCGCGCAGCTTGTCGTCGTCGGACGCCGCCACGACGTAGCCCACGTCCTGCGGATCGCGCACGAGGACGACCGAGAC
This sequence comes from Labilithrix sp., assembly GCA_044226145.1. Classification (GTDB taxonomy): domain Bacteria; phylum Myxococcota_A; class Polyangia; order Polyangiales; family Polyangiaceae; genus Labilithrix. Next base: position 41,013 of record JBGAHN010000012.1, read on the forward strand.
GCGGTCGACCTGCGCGACTTCGGCGAGGCGCTGGACGACCGTGAAGAGGATGCTCCGGAAATCGAGGTTCGAGGCGAGCGCCTGCGTGAGCTCGAGGACGAGCTGCGCGTCGCGTTCGCGGCGGGCGAGCTGATCCATCGCGCCCCGCAAGCGGAGCTGCCCGCGCACGCGCGCGACGAGCTCGACCGGCTTGAAGGGCTTGCGGACGAAGTCGTCGGCGCCGGCCTCGAAGGCGCGGGCGACTTCTTCGTCGGCCTCGAGCGCCGTGAGCACGACGACGGGCAGATCGCGCGTCTCGGCGCGCGCGCGGAGGATGCGCAAGATCTGGTAGCCGTCCGGCGCCGGCATGACGAGATCGAGCAGCACGATCGACGGCTTGACCTTGTCGATCGTCGCGAGCGCCTCGGCCCCCGACCCCACCGCGACGTGCTCGAGCCCGGCTCCGCGCAGAGCTTGCCCGAGGACATGGCGGCTCACCATGTCGTCGTCGACGACGAGGACGGGTCCTCCGGTCACAAGGAGAGTGTATCGGTCGGACTCCTACCAACGCAAACGCCATCGCCCGCGCTCGGCCCCCCACCCCGCCCGCGTCGCCCGCGTCGCCCACGTCGCCACGTCACCGCTCGAGGTTTTCGGGATTCGTCTTTCGGGATTCGCCGAGTTTCGTCAGAATGCGCCCGCCCATGACCTCCGCCGCCTCGAGCTACCGCATCCGCATGCAAGGGATCCGCTTCCGTGCCCGCCACGGCGTCACGCGCGCGGAACGCGGCCTTGCCCAAGATTTCACGGTCGACGTCGAGCTCGACCTGCCGACGAGCGAGTTGCCGCGGCGCGACGAGATGAGCAAGGTGTTCGACTACGACCGCATCGCGACCACGGTCGTCGGTGAAGGGACGAGCGGCTCCTACCGCCTGCTCGAGACGCTCGCGCAACGCACCGCGCAACGGCTCCTGGCCGAGACGCCGGCGCTGTCGGCGAAGGTCGAAATCCGCAAGATGGCCCCGCCGACGACCGCGAGCGTCGAGCAAGTGTCGGTCGAAGTCCGGATCGACCGGACCTGAGCCACGGCGCTGCCGAGGCCCGAGCCGACGCGACGACGCGGAAGCCGAGCGCCGACGCGACGTCCACTCGTCAGTCCGATTCGGGCTCGAACAGCTCTTCTTGCTTTTCCGCGACGGCGCCGGAGAGCGGGAGCTTCAGGTGCTCGTACGCGCGGCGGGTCGCGATGCGGCCGCGCGGGGTCCGCCCCAGGTAGCCTTGTTGCAAGAGGTAAGGCTCGTAGACGTCTTCGACGGTGTCGCGCGGCTCGCCGAGGGCGGCGGCGAGCGTTTCGACGCCGACCGGTCCTCCGTCGTAATCCTCGATGATGATGCGGAGGAGGCGCCGGTCCATCTCGTCGAATCCGGCGGAGTCGATGTCGAGGCGCTCGCACGACTTCTCCACGATGCGCTCGTCGACGTCGCCCGATCCGAGCACCTCGGCGAAATCCCGGACGCGCCGGAGCAGTCGGTTCGCCACACGCGGGGTGCCGCGCGCGCGCCGGGCGATGGCGTGCGCCGCGGCCTTCGTGATCGCGATGCCGAGGAGCCCCGCGCTCCGCGTGACGATGCGAGCGAGATCTTCTTCCGGGTAGAAATCGAGCCGCAGCACGTGGCCGAAGCGCGAGAACAGCGGCGCCGTGAGCAAGCCCGTACGCGTGGTCGCGCCGATGAGCGTGAACGGCTGCACGGGGATCTGGATCGACGAGGCGAACGCGCCGTCGCCCGTCATGACGTCGATGCGGAAGTCCTCCATCGCCGGGTAGAGGCTCTCTTCGACGACGGCGTTGAGCCGGTGGATCTCGTCGATGAAGAGGATGTCGTTCTTGCCGAGCTTCGTCAAAAGCCCCGCGAGCGCGCCCTTGTGCTCGACGACCGGGCCGTTCGTCGCGTGGAGCTCGACGCCCATCTCGGCCGCGAGGATCTGGGCGAGCGTCGTCTTGCCGAGGCCCGGCGGCCCCGAGAGCAAGAGGTGATCGAGCGGCTCGCCCCGGCGCTTCGCGGCCTCGACGAAGACGCGCAGGTTCTCCTTGTGCTTCGTCTGACCGACGTAGTCGTCGAGCGTCGTCGGGCGGAGCGATCGCTCGAGGCGCGCATCCTCGACGCGCACCTCGGCGTCGATCTCGCGCGGCGTGCGCTCGTCTTTCGTCTCTTGCCGCTTGGCCATCAGCCGCTCCCTTCGGGCCGAGCCTGCCCTTCCGACGCCAGGCGCACGCGGAGCTCTCGGTTCGCGTCGATGAGCCGCCCGCGGATCACGAACACGCCGTCCGCCTCCCGCTTGCTGCCGTGGACCTTCACGCGCACGTCGCACGCGGGCCCCGCGGCGCTCTCGAGGAGCCGTCCGTCGAGCCGCGATCCCGGCGGCGACGGGATGGTCGATCGCAAGACGACGGCGTCGTCGTCGATCGCGACGAGATCCGCGTGGCCACCCTTGAGCCACGCGAGGCGATGGATCGGTGCGTCGTTCGGGGAGGTCATCCACGCTCCTTGCGCGCACGACCCATCGCGGCGCGCGCTTCCCTGTCGGCGGTCTTCGCCTTGATGTCGCTCCGCTTGTCGTGCGTCTTCTTTCCCTTGGCGAGCGCGAGCTCGATCTTCACGCGGCCGCCCTTGAAGTACACGCGGGTCGGGATCAGCGTGTACCCTTCGCGCGAGACCGCCCGATCGATGCGCGCGATCTCCGCGCGGTGCACGAGGATCTTCCGCGGCCTCCGCGGCTCGTGGGGGAACGCCGCGGCGCGCTCGAAAGGTGCAATGTACATCTGCTTGAGCCAGAGCTCGCCGCCGTCGACCGTGGCAAAGGCGTCGACGAGCTCGACCTTGCCGTTGCGCATCGACTTGACCTCGCTGCCGACGAGCACGATGCCGCCCTCGAAGCGGGTCTCGATGTCGTAGTCGAAGGTCGCGCGACGGTTTCGGACGACGTCGCGCTCGTTCGCGTCGACCTTGTCGGTTTTCTTCGCCGCGCCCATGACGGACGGGAGATAGCACGAGCCAGGGAGGATCGTCGTCGATCCGAAAAGGGCGATGACCGCATGGGCTTCGCGCGTGGACGTCCGGAGGAGTCCCGGCACGTCTCCGTTTCCGTTTGGTTCTCCTGGGGGGCCTTCCTACGCCGGAGAAGGGATCACGGCACCACGGTCTGCGAAGCCGCCCATTCCTCCGAGAGATCGAGCTCCAAAGCCCAGCGTTCGATGTAGGCGCGATCGAGGTCGTCGCCTCGCGCGGCGAGGATGCCAGCGACGTCGCGACGCTGACGTTCGGAGCCCCCGGCCATCTTCGACCATTCGAGCTTCGCGACGATCGTGTCCTCCGCAGACGCGATGAACACCGGGACATCGAGGAGCGACGTCGAGACACGACGGTCGAACTCGGCGCGACTGAACGGGCGATTCTTCCGCAGGATCAGGTCGACCTTCCAGCCTGAAGCGAAGTCCACGATGTTGAACATCGAGCGGCGGAACCAGGCGTCGCGCGCGGACTCCGGATCGGCGTAGTACGCGTCGGAGGGCATCGACTTTACGAGGGCTTCGAGCGCTGCAAGGTTCGGTGGATCGATGACGATATCGATGTCCTGCGTCGAGCGCGCCATGCCGTACGTGGTGCTCGCGACCGATCCCGCGACCATGAATGGCACGCCGCTCGCGTCGAGCAAGTGGACGAGCCTCGGCAGGAGGTCGCGTAGCGCGGTGGTCATCGGATCTTGTCGTAGACCTTGTCTGCGAGCGCCTGGCCCCACATCCGCCCCAGGACGATGCGTCGTACCTCGGCGGCGCTCAGCTCGGGATGACGTCGCTGCTCGGCTTCGAGCGCGATCCTGCGAACGTCCTCGCTCATCTCGGCCGCCATCTTTACACGACCGGACGGCCCGAGTCGGCGGAGCACGGCGAGCTGAACCTCACGCGCTTTCGGATCCGTGTCGTCGATGGCCATCGGCGGATCCTTACCTCGATGTCGTTCCGTGGCAAGATGCGGGCCTGCGTAGCCCCTGCCACGACGGTCGCAGAAGGAAGAATAAGACCGCGTTTTGCCGGATTTCGAGCGGCGGTGTCCCCTCGCCCCCATCGTCCGCCGTCAACCGCCGTCGGCGCGCGGGAGCTCTTCGCCATCGAACGGCAAGAACGTGGGCTCCTCTTCGTGCTCGATGTCGAGGTGCTCTTCCAAGCGGGCGAGCCTGTGGCGCAACTTTTCGTTCTGCGCGACGAGCGCGCGCACCATGTCGAGCACGGGGTCGGGCAGGTTCGCGTGGTCGAGCGCGGCGTCGAAGCGGTGCTTGGCCGGGACGATGACGCGCGCCGGGACGCCCACGACGGTCGCGTCCGCGGGGACCGGGCGCACGACGACGCTGCCCGAGCCGATGCGCGCGCGCTCACCGATCTCGATGGCGCCGAGGATGCACGCGTTCGACCCGACGACGACGCCGCTGGCGAGCTGCGGGTGGCGCACCGAGCGGCTGAGCGACACGCCGCCGAGCACGACCCCCTTGTAGAGGATGCAGTCGTCGCCGATGGTCGCCGTCTCGCCGATGACGACCCCCATGCCGTGGTCGATGAAGACGCGACGCCCGACCGTCGCCCCCGGGTGGATTTCGATGCCCGTCACGAAGCGGTTGAGGTGGCCGATCGCGCGGGCGACGAACGGCGCGTCGTGCGTCCAGAGATCGTGCGCGACGCGGTGGATCCAGAGCGCGTGCACGCCGGGATAGAGGAGCGCCACCTCGAGCACGGAGCGCGCGGCCGGATCGTTGCGGCGGACGGCGTCGATGTCTTCCCGAGCGCGGGCGAGCGACGACGGAGCACGTTTCAGCCATCGAAGCGCGGCCTGAACGAGAGCCATGGGCAGCGGGTGTGGAGCTTAGCAGGCCTGCCGAAGCGGCCCGCCGAAAAACGGCGTTTGCCGCGCGCGTTTGTCGGGCGCGTTTTGCCCGGTGCGTTTATCGGGCGGACGGCGCCGGACGGCTCCGCCGAGCGAGGCGGGTGTCGCTCTCGTCCGGCCGGACGGCTTCGGTGCCGTCCTCGTCGGGATCGGGCGCGGCGATCACCGAGCTCTGCACGTGCGCGAGGGCATCGCGGAGGAAATGGCGGCCGTCGGCGACGCCCATCGAGAGCGCGACGCCGCGGAGGATGGAGACCACGGAGCCGAGGCTCGGGAAGCGCTGCCCGGGATCGATGGCGAGCGACCGGGACATCACGTGGAGGAGCTCGGGCGGGAGGTTCGGCTGGAACGTCATCGGCTCGACGTAGCCTTCGCGGGCCAGCCGGAGCCCCTCGCGCGGATCCGAGAACTTCGGGAAACGCGGGCCGATGAGCAGCTCGCGGAGGATCGCGCCGAACGAGAAGACGTCGGACCGGGCGTCGCCCTGGTGCCCGTCGGCGACCTCCGGCGACAAGGTGGCGACGCGCGACGCGAGCGCGTCGAGGCGGCAGATGCTCGAGGTCAGGCCGCGCAGCGTCGAGAGCTCGAAGCCTTCGACCTTCACGGAGCCGTCCGTGCAGAGGAAGATCTCGCGGGGCGACAGATCGAGGTGGAGCAGATCGACGCGACGTCCCTCGTGATCGCGGGCCCCCCAAGCGCCGGCGAGGGCGTCGGCCACTTCGACGGCGACGAAGAGCGCGAGGTCGAGCCGGATGCGGCGGCGGTGGGCGGCGTGGCGATCGAGCAGCGTGCGGAGCGTGACGCCCTCGACGAGGTCCATGACGACGAACGGCCGCTCGCGCGCGACGCCGAAGTCGTGGATGGCGACGACGTTCGGGTGCCGAACGGCCGCCGAGCGACGAAAGAGCGCGGCGAAGCTCTCGACCTTGGCGTCGAACTCGTCGTCCGCGATGCCGTCGAACATCTTGACGGCGACGGCGCGCTCCAAGCCGTACGGCGTCCGGAGGATCGCGCGGTACACCGTGGAGTTGTTCCCCTTGCCGATGCGCTCGCAGAGTCGGAGGTGCCCTCCGGCGAGCTCCACGGTACCGAGGGAGCGGTCCTCGAACCTCGGGGGACGTCGTGTGATCGGATTCATCATGCGTCGGCTCGAGCGTTCATGCACAGACCGAACCCATCTCCGAAGCACGCGTTCGACCACGGAAGTCCGCAAAAGAACGAGGACCGAGGCCGCAGGGTCGGATCGCGCGCGATCCACGTCGATGGATGGTGGAGCGCGGATCGATCCAGGGACGAGGGAGTGTGAGGGGATGTCGCTACACAGCCGTTCTTGGCGCAGCGGGTGCGAGTTCCATGGGTCGAGGTTCCGCGTTGGCGCGCGCGGAGCGACGTGGAGGACATGGAGGACGTGGCAGGCGACGCTGGCGCGCGGCGTGCGCGTGGAAGGCTTGGCGTTTGCCCGAGCGCCGGCTATCGGTCGTTCGGCGCGACGAGGTTGTTCGGCGCGACGGGTCGTTCGGCGCCACGAGACGGGACGAGACGAGACGCGGAGACGCGGGAACGCAGCGGAAAGGCAAAGGCGAGGATGCGAGATGTGGCGGTGCCGCGCGTGCACCTCTTCGTTTGCGCGAACCGACGCGAAGGTTCGCCGCTGGGCCCCGGCTGCGGGACGCGCGGAGATGCGCTCTACGACGCGCTCAAGCGCGAGGTCGCGGAGCGCCGGCTCGTCGCGCAGGCGTGGATCACCAAGACGCACTGCTTGGGCATCTGCCCGAAGGCCGGGGCGACGGTCGCGAGCGTGTGCGGAGGGGAAGCCATCCACGCCGACGTCGAACCGAGCGACGCGGCCGCGCTGCTGGACCGGGCGCTCGCGCGGGCCGACGAGCCACGCATCCCCGACGAGCCGCGCGTCGCTTGGGAGGCCGTCGAAACGGAGCTCGCCGCCGCGGAAGAGCTCCAGCGGACGAAGGTCGCGGCCCTCGCGCGGCGCCTCCGGCCGAACCTGACGGGGGAAGACCTCTTGAACCCCCACGATTTTCCCGAGCTGAACGATCCCGATTGGCACTACGCCGACGGTATCCTGACGGGCATTCAATCGGTGGCGACGGCGCTTCGTGCGATGCGCAAGCGTGAAGAGAATCGGTGATGGCGAAAAAGCGCGACGGCAAAAAGAAGGAACCCGAGCTCCCGAAGTTCGATGGGTTTCGACCGCTCTCCGGGCTCAAGGAGCTGAAGGACCAGCTCGCCGCGAAGAAAGCCGAGGAGGCGGCGAAGGCCGGCAAGGCGAACGCCCCGAGCGAGCGCGGCGCAAAGGGGTCGTCCTCGTCCTCGGCCTCCTCCTCATCATCCGCACGGCCGAAGACCGAAGGGAGGCAGGGCGAGCGCGGCGCGGGGAAATCGGGCGGCGACGACGACCTGAACTTCCACCGCATGATGTCCGGCGTGACGCCGCTGTCGTCGGGCAAGGAGCGGGTGCCCGTGTCCCATGAAGCGCGCGCGACCCGCGCCGGAGAGCGCGCGGCCGAAGCGAAGGCGAAGATCAAGGCCGACACGGACGCCGTGCTCGACCACCTGCACCGGCTCGTCGACGACACGGCGCGGTTCGAGGTGTCCGACGACGGACGGCGCATCGAAGGGCGTCGCGTCGACACGCCGCCGAACCTCGTTCGAACGCTGCGCCGCGGGCTCTTGCCGATCGACGCGCGGCTCGATCTCCATGGACTTTCGGCGGAGGCCGCGCGCGAGAAGGTCCTCGCGTTCTTGCGCGAGATGCGCACCCGGGGCGAGCGCTGCGTGCTCGTCATTCACGGCAAAGGCGAACGGCACGCGGGGGCCGGCGTCCTTCGCGGGGAGATCGGCGCATGGCTCTCGCAGGGACGCGCCCGCGAATACGTCGCGGCGTTCGCGACGGCCACCGATGCCGACGGCGGCGAAGGAGCGGTGTACGTTGCGCTCCGCCGTTGAGTCGCGCGCCGTCGTCGAAGCAAGGCCGAGGCGATCGAGGCGCGCCGGATTCGCGGTCGCCATCGGCATCGCCATGGGCGCGCTCGGAGGCTGCGCAAGGGCGACGTCCGAACCGACGACCGCGGCCCCCACCCCCGCGAAGAAGGAGGCCGACGCGATCGAGGCGCGCGGCGGCCCTCGCGGTGGCGTGTTTCATTCCAAGCGCTTCCGCCTCTCGCTCCCCCTGCCCGACGGGCGCGCTTGGCGCATCGACGACCATTCGTGGCCTTACCTGTTCGCCGTCCACGAAGCGTCGCGTTCGCGGCTCTCGCTGATCGGCACCCACGAGGCGGCGCTCATGAACCGCGAACGCTGCGAAATTCGCGCGAAAGAGCTCGGTTTCGTGCCGGACGCGCCCCTCTCCACCGTCGACGACGAGACGTCGATCGTGGGCGGCACGTACGACGCGCGCATCCGCGTCGCCATGGGGGTCGAACGCACGGGCGGCCTCGAAGGGCACGTGTTCCTCTTCGGCGCGTTCCTCCGCCAATGCCTGCTGGTGCACGTCGAGACGTCGGTGCCCTCGCCGGGCGAGGAGGCCACGCTCGCGGCGCGCCTGGCCGAGGCTCGGGCGCGCATCGTCCGGGGCATCGCGCTCGATCCCCCCAGGACGACCGTGGAGGCCGAAGTCCCCCGCGCGACGCAGAGCGGCATTCGCTGAGGAATTCCGCCTGGCGGGCGTGCTGGCGCCTTGACGCGCCCTCGATGCCCGCCGTAGCTATCCCACCATGCGAGCAGTGTTCGCGCGTGGGTTCGTCGCAGCGGTGGTGGGGCTCTCCGTCGGGAGCTGCAGTGGATCCGACAACGTGGCGATCGACAAGAACGATGCGCAGACGTCGGAAGACGGCGGCGTCGTCGATCCGGGATCGTGCCAGCCGGAGAACTGCCCCGGCACGGACACCGAATGTTCGACCCGCGCCTGCAAGTCCGGCGCGTGCGCAATGGATCCGACGCCGTACGGAACGAAGCTCAAGGAGCAGAAAGCCGGCGACTGCCGCGTGCAGAAATGCGACGGCAACGGTCGCGCGGTGGCCATCGTCGACGACACCGACGCACCCGACGATCAGAACCCGTGCACCCAAGAGGAGTGCAGCGTCGGCTCGGTGAACATCCGCAATGCCCCCGAGGGTACGTCGTGCGGGGCGTCGCTCACGTGCGACGGGCACGGCGTGTGCGTCGGCTGCAACACCGCCGCCGACTGCCCGGGCAGCGACACCGAGTGCCGGACGCGAACGTGCGAAGACAACAAGTGCGGCGTCACCTACGCCGCGCCGGGGACGGTCATCCAGACCCAGGTGGTCGGAGATTGCTTGACGAACACGTGCGACGGCGAAGGGAACGTCGCGCCGATCATCAACAACGTCGACGTGCCGGTGGACAACAACCCGTGCACGCGCGACCTCTGCACGGCCGGCGTCCCGTCGAACCCGCCCGAGGCCTCCGGGAAGACCTGCAACGCCAACGGCGGCACGACCTGCAACGGCAGCGGCGTGTGCGTGCAGTGCCTCAACGCCTCGACCTGCCCGGGGACGGACGACGAGTGCAAGACGCGGACGTGCACGAACAACACGTGCGGCATGTCCTACACCGCGAACGGCACGCCCGTGGCTCAACAGACCGCGGGCGACTGCAAGGAGCGACGGTGCAACGGCGCCGGCGCGATCGTGTCGGCCAACCTCAACACGGACGTGCCGGTGGACAACAACCCGTGCACGCGTGACGTCTGCACGGCCGGCGTCCCGTCGAACCCGGCCGAGGCCCCCGGAACGGCCTGCAACGCGAACGGTGGCACGACCTGCAACGGCGCCGGCGCATGCGTGGAGTGCACCACGGCGGCGACGTGCCCGGGCTCGGACACCGAGTGCCAAACGCGGACGTGCAACGCCGGCAAATGCGGGACGAATTTCGCCGGGAACGGCAAGGCCGTGTCCAGCCAGACCCCCAACGACTGCAAAGAGAACCGATGCGACGGCGCGGGGCACATCGTCAGCGCCAATGACGATACGGACGCCCCCCCGGACGACGGCAACCAGTGCACTCTTGCGTGCAGCGGAGGCACTCCTAATTCCCCGGCAAGCCCCGGGACGCCGTGCAGCCAGGGCGGCGGCACGACGTGCGACGGCGCCGGCGCGTGCGTGCCGTAGCGCGAGGGCGGCAAACGCCTCAACGTCACGAGATACGCCAACGCCACGAGGTGCATCGGCGTTATGGGATGTGACGCGGGCAACCCGTCGAGAGTCGTTCAGGGCTTCACGCTGGCCCACCCCGGATCTGCTGCCTGCATCGCTCCGAGCCAAGCGCCGAGGCTGATCCCTCCCGTTTTTCGGCGCATGTCCGAGAGCAGGACGTGAGAGCTGCCCGAGAGGACGAAGTACTTCGTGTTCGGGTGGGCGTCGAACTTCGTGGAGAGGAGCGTCGCGAGCGCTCCGGTGAACTGCGAGGCGTTCAATTGCATGTATCCTGCAATGGTGGGATCGGTCGCGAACGTGAGCAGCGCGATCCTCGACTGGGGATATTTCGCCGCGTAGTACGCGAGCGCGGGCTCGAACGAATCCCCGCACCCCGCGCAATCGGACGGGAAATTCGCGCCGAGATCCCAGGCCGCCTTCCACGTCGGCATGCGCGCGACGACGCTCGCCGGGAGCGGCTGCCCCGAGTCGTCGATCAGATCGACGGGGATCTCGCGAAACGCGGTTTGCACGCGGTCGAAGTTCAAATACGAGCCGAATCCGCCGGCGCTCGATCCGCTCAGCACGACGCGCTCGGCGTCGGCGAACGTCGGCACGAGCCGGTGCAAGAACGCCTCGACGTTCCTCCGCCCAAAATGCTTCATCACGTGCGCGCCGTAGGTCCGTTCGGCATCTCCCGCGTGGATGTCGCCGGTGCAATACGGCACGTAGACGAAGCTGTATTCGCGGAACGGGTTGTTCGGATCTTTCCGGTTGAAGGGCGTGTAGCCACCCATCCCGGGCACGTCGCTCGCGCTCACGCCGGTCGTCGTTCGCACGGCCGTCGGGTTCGTTCCGAAGCACGTCGCCTCGTCCCAGCAAGCGCCGCCGCCTTCGAGGTACACGAAGACCCTCTTCGTCGGCCCGATGCTCACGCCCAAGCCGGCCGGGCTACCGTTCGCGCAGCTCGACTCCGGAAACGACACCCACGTCCAGTGGTCGGCGTCACCTTCGATGGGCTCCCCGTCGGCGTAGGGGTTGGGCGTCGACGCATCCGGTGACGAGCCCGCGTCACTTCCCGCGTCGTTCGGACCCACCGTCCCTGAATCCGTCGCGCCTCCCGTCCCGGCATCGTCGGGCCCGGGCTCTCCGGCGTCCTCCGTCGGTGCGGACGCGGGCGAGCCGCTCGAACAGCCCGAAGCCGCGACCGCGCTCCAAATCATGGCTCCGACGAGCCAGCGGCCCCCGTTCATCGAAGAAACCAGCATCGACGTCGATGGTATCGAAAAATCGAGCGACGCGGTCCCGTCATCGTGTGGGGAGGTGTATCCCAATCGGCTGCACGAACGAAAAGGCCACGTCACCGATGTGGTCCGAGCACCGATTCGTCGTCTTTCTTCGAAAGCATTCTGTCATTGGGAATGAGAAATCTATCCTTACGATCGAAAAAACCGACTTCGTTCTTGGGAAATGGGCTTCGTTCAATGTCGACACCTCGCCTTTCATGGCGAAGAGAGCGTTTTTCTTCGACGGAGTCCGACCGACTTCGAATGGAGATGCAATTCCAGTACGGATAGCGCTAACGTTCGATGTTATGAGGGGTTCTTTGTCCGGCGCAGCGGGTTTGTCCGCGCTGCTTCTTCTGGGATCCACCGACGCGCGCGCGGGCGAGGCGTCGGATCGGGAATGCATCGAAGCCGCCGATCGCGCCCAAGCGTTGCGTGACGAAGGCCGCTATTCGAGCGCCCGCAAGGAGCTCGTCGTGTGCTCTCGTCCGACGTGCCCGGCGGTCATCGAGCGGGATTGCACCGTTTGGCTGGTCGATCTCGACCGCGCGATGCCCACGATCGTCGTTCGTAGCCGGCGCCCCGAAGCTCGTTCCGCGCGCGTCTTCGTCGATGGCGCGCTGTTCGTCGATGGACTCGATGGCCAGCCGAAGCCGATCGATCCCGGAGAACACGTGTTTCGTTTCGAGGTTCCGGAGGAGCCGCCGACGGAGGAGAAGCTCGTGATCTTCGCGGCGGAGCACGAGCGTGTCGTCGACGTCCCGGCGCCGGCGAACGCCGAGCCGCCGACCGCCGAGACGGAGCCGGCGGTCGAGCGCGGCACGCCGTTGACGCCAGAGCCGGAACCAGAGCCGTCGCCGACCGTCGCCCCCACGAACGGAACTCGAACCCTCGCTTACGTCTTGGGAGGCGCGGGGATCGTCGGCCTCGGGATCGGGGTGGGGTTCGGGTTGAAAGCCAAGTCGACGTACGACAGCGCCTCTTCGGCGGAGCGATGCCCGACCGGCCCGACCTCGTGCGACGAACAAGGAATCGCCGGAGGGCGTGACGCCCATTCGGAGGCGACGGTCGCAACGGTCGCGACCATCGCCGGCGGAGCGCTCGTGGCGGGCGGGCTCGTTTTGTTCCTCACGTCGAGGTCGTCTCCGCCCGTGACCCTCCAAACGGCGGCGCTCCCGGGTGGAGCCGCGATCCGCGGAGCCATCGCATGGTGACGCCGCGCAACGTTCGGCCTCGGGGCATTTGCATGCATTGTACACGCACATTCTTAGGCATCGGTTGCTGCGTGCTCGTCGGGTGCAGCACCGTCCTCGGCTTCTCGGAGCTCTCCGACACGACGCGCGATGCGGGCCTCGATGACGGAGATCCGCTCGGCGACGCGGAGATCCCGACGGACGACGCGGCGGTCGACGCGGAAGGGCCCGTCGACGCTCGGGACGCGAAGCGACGCGATGGATGCCTCGGTCGACGAGGGCGACGCCGCGGTCGAGGAAGAGGATGCTTCGGACGCCTCGGACGCGGAGAGCGACGCCATGGACGCCGCGGTCGAGGGATCGGTCCCCGGTGCTCCGGGAAGCGTCGCGGTGACGGCGGTACCGATCCAGTGGAACGTGACGACGCTGGCTGGCTCGGCCGCGAGCGGCTTCGCGGACGGGACGGGCGCCGCAGCGAAGTTCGGCTACCTCTCGGACGTGGCGGTGGACGCCAACCGGAACGTCTACGTCGCGGACAGCACGAGCATCCGCAAAGTGACCCAGCCGGGGTGGTGACGACGCTGGCGGGCTCGGCCACGAGCGGCTTCGCGGACGGGACGGGCGCCTCGGCAAAGTTCGATTCGCCCGCCGGTGTGGCGGTGGACGTCAATGGGAACGTCTACGTCGCGGACGCCGGCAACTACCGCGTTCGCAAGGTGACTCCAGCCGGCGTGGTGACGACGCTCGCGGGTTCGAACGGCGCCGGATTCAAGGACGGGACGGGCTCGGCGGCGATCTTCGGCTTTTTCCTCGGTGGCGCGGCGGTGGACGCGAGCGGGAACGTCTACGTCGGAGAAGTCGATCTGGGAGGCGAGCCGCATCTTCGCAAAGTGAGTCCAGCCGGCGTGGTGACGACACCGTTCGAAGGCAATCTTGCCGAGGCCTTTGGGGTGGCGGTGGGCGCCAGCGGGACCTTCTACGGGTGCGACGGCTACTACTCCGTCTGGAAGCTGAGCCCAGCCGGTACGGTGACGACGCTGGCGGGTGGAGGTGGTTCCGGCTTCGCGGACGGGACCGGTGGCGCCGCGAAATTCAACGGTCCCCATGGAGTGGCGGTGGACGCCACGGAGAACCTCTACGTCGTAGATTCCGTCAACTACCGCATTCGCAAGGTGACTCCAGCCGGCGTGGTGACGACGATCGCGGGTTCGGGCACGCAGGGCTTCGCGAACGGGACGGGCGCCGCGGCGAGCTTCAACAACGCCTATGGCATCGCCGTGGACGACGGAAGGAACCTCTACGTCGCGGACCAAGGCAATCACCTCGTTCGCAAGATCGAGCCCGTCGGCGCGGGAAAGCTCGTGGTGTCGTGGCAGGCCCCTGCCCCGACGGACGGCCCACCGATCCTCGGCTACGTCGCGTCGGCCAGCGCCAACGGTCAAACGACACGGACGTGCACGACGACGTCGGAGACGACCTGCACCCTCGCCGGGTTGACGAGCGACGTCGCCTACACCGTGACGGTCGTCGCGACGAACGCCGTCGGGACGAGCGCACCGTCGAGCCCCTTCGTGAGCACTCCCAACTGAGACTCGCCACGGGCACGTCCAACGAAACGACCCCACCCAACGGAAAGACGAGGACCCCCTCCCCGAGATCATGCCCGCGGCGACCTCAGGGGAACGTCGCCTTCGCGAGCGTGCACGATTCGGGTTCGCAGCCGGCGCCGTTCGGTCCCGGGTTCGTCACGTATGGAGGTGCAAACGTCTTGTCGCCGAGCAAGACGCCGTCGCGCGTCGCGTGAATCGTGACGCTGGTGGCCGTCGTCGACGTGAGGGTCAACCCGCCGATCGACTGCTGATCGGCGGGGAGCATCGACCCGACGAGCGACAGCAGCACGCCGGGGCCGTCGCACGGATCCGGAGGCTGCTGCGCGAGCGGCAAGGTCGCCGTGCACGTCACCTTGGTGCCGTCGACGGTGACTTCGAAGACGTACGTGCCCGCGTCGCGGTAGCTGAATTCGACGTCGACGCCGTTCTGGCAGGCCATCGTCGTGCACGCGCGGCCCTCGCCGCCCGAGGCCGGTGACGAGGTCCCGCCGCAGCCGATGCCCGACGCGCCGAGGATCGAAGCGGCGACGAGGGCGGTGATCGGGAGCTTCATCCCGAGAGCATAGCATCGCCCCGCGTGCGTCGAAGAATCCGCGCACGACGCGTGCGCTTCGCCCACCCCCTCGAAGGGTCGCGCCCTTTCCAAAAAGCCGAACGCCGGCCTACCCTCGGGCAAGCCGGCGTTCGGGTCGGGCTTCCGCTCGACGCGTCGACTAAGGACGAATGCCGCTCGGGTTCACGCTCGAAGGGCTTCGCTCCAGCACGATCTCCACGCGACGGTTGTTCGCGCGGCCCTCCGGCGTCGAGTTGTCGGCGATGGGCGCGTCCTTGCCCATGCCGTCCGTCTCGATCCGGCTCCCCGGCACGCCGTGCGCGACGAGGAACTTCTTCACCGACGCCGCGCGCTCCTGCGACAACTTCATGTTCGTCTCTTCGCTGCCGACGGAGTCGGTGTGACCGGTGACCTGGATGTTCCGCTGATCGTCGCGCAAGAGCTCGGCGACCTTCGTGAGGGCCTTCTGCGAGTTCGGAAGCAGCGTGCTCTTGCCGAACGGGAACAGAATGCCTCCCGAGAGCGTCAGGACCAACCCTCGATCCTGATCCTCGGCCTTCACGCCGGCGATCTTCTGGAGCGCGTCGCGCATCCTCTGATCGGCGGCCTCGCGCGCGCGGCGCTCGCTCTCGATGCGCTCCTGGCTCGCCCCGAGCTCGCCCTTCGCGCGTTCGAGCTCCGAACGAAGCGCCATGCGTTGCTGCTGCTGGATGGCGTTCGCCTCGTTCTCGGCGACGTTCCGCTGCTGCAGCGCGTTCATGGCCTCGCTCTTGGCGCGCGCCGACAGCGCCTTGCGCTGCGCGACGTACGCGAGATCGCGCGTCTCGACGTCCTTCGGGTGATCCTTGAAGGAGGCCTCGGCGCGATCGAGGGCGCGCTTGGCGTCGTAGACGTCCGTCTGCGCCGCGTACGCGCCGGGCGTCTGCACCGCCTGGAGATAGGCCGCGCGGGCGTCGACGAGCTCACGCGGAGGCTGCGGCGACGCGCAACCGACGAGTCCGGTACCGAGCGAGAGCGCGAGACCGGCGACGATGGGAGTGATGATCGGCTTCATGTTCACATGCCCTCCTTGGACGTCGAAGGCACCGACGAGCGGACGGCCCGCAGATCGTCGTTGGCCTTCGCAGCCGCCATCTTCGCGGCCCTCTCTCGACTCAGGTTGAGCGCGACGTCCGCGTCGGCTTCGGCGCGCATCAGGACCAGGCGCGCGCGGTCGGTGTCACCGTCGATGATCAACTTTCGACCGACGTCCAGTTGCTCGCGCGCGAGTCGCAAGTGCAGAGCGGCGGTCGGATCTTTCGCCGCTCCCATGTCCTCGGCGGACTTCACGGCCGCCTTCGACGTCGCCAACCGATCGGCCGGCACCGCCCCTCCACTGGCACATCCCGCAAGCGCTGCGGTGATGACGAGCAGCGAAATCGTGCTTCGCATGGGTCTCTCCTCTCCGAAAATGATTCCCTGAATCAGAAGGTGCCGACGGCACCGACGCCCGCTCCGCCTCGCCCCATTTGCGTGGGCAAGACGTGCATCTTCACGTTGCCAGCCTGGATCGTCGCGGCCTCCACCTTCTGAGGAACGAGGAAGCTCGCGAGCATCATCCCGGCGCCGAGGCCCTGGAGGATGCCGCTGCCGACGACGAGCGTGACGTTTCGCGTCTCGTTGTCACAGCCCGAGCATTGACGATCGGCGAGGTTCAACCACGGCCCGACGATCGGGATGTAGAGGTTCTTGTCGGCCTGGCGATCGCTCTCCGCGGCGACGATGGCCGTCGGCACGTACGTGCCCGCCAAGAGGACGGTGCCCGTGACGAGCAGCGCCGGGTTGGGGCGCGTCTTCCTGTACACCGTGACGCTGTCGCGGGACTCGGTCGCCGCGGGGTTGCCGATGATCGCCGCGTCCGACGACGTGAGGCGCGTCGTCCCGACGGGGGGCGCCGCGTCCATCGTCGTCGTTTGAACCGACGTCGTGCCTTGCGTCATGCCCTGCGAGCCTTGCGACGTCACGCCGTACCCCGTCGAGGGCGTCGAGGGCGGGATCGTCGAAGGCGTCGTGCTCCCCGACGACGGCGCGATCGACGGGTTCGGGCTCGTCGACGGCGACGTGGTCATCGACGGGGACGTGGTGGTTCCGGACGTCCGGCCGGAGTCGTCGGCCCGGGCGGCGGATGCAAGCATCGTGGTCGCGACCGCGACGCTGTTGAAAATCAGAAGCGTCTTGCGTTCCATGTGCGTTGTTTCCTTTCGCGGCGCATCCGCCGCTGCCAATGCTCCGATACGACAGAGCAGCGATCGTGCCGCTGCGGGTCGAGCTCACCTCCCGCGCTGCGACGCGGACGAAGGACCTTCCCGCATCGGAGACACGACGCCGCACCCGCCGACGACGGCGTCCTCCACGGCGCGCTCTCGGCAAGCGTCCGCATCGACGCTCATCGACGCGCATCGCCGCGGCAACGCGCGCTCGAACGAAATGACGAACGCCGGCGAAGCCGTCGACCGCACCGCCCCCACGCTCGAGGTTCGAGCCAGTCACTGAGGCCGCCGGAAACGACCGCGAGCGCGCGAACCGGCGAGCACGAGCGGCCTCCGCCCGCGAAATCGAGGCTCCGAATCCGCCTCACTGAGGCAGAGGCGAGAGAGACCGCGGTGCTTCGGAGACGTCCCTAGCCCGAGCGTCCGCGATTTTCAGGAGCCTTCAGGAGAAGGAGGCGACGAGCTCACGTGCCTCGACGATGTTGTCTTCGATGCTGCAATACGTCCACGCCCCATAGCGGCCGATCGAATGGATGCCCGCGCGCCGAAGCTCGCCGGCGAGGCGAACGTACTCGGCCATCGATTGACGTGTAATGTGCACATAAGCGGGATCCATCGTCACCGAGTGCTCGGCGACGAGCCGGTGGTCGTCCACGAGCCCGACGCGCGCCAGGTCCGAGAGCACGGCCTTTCGCGCGGCGTTCACGTCGACGATCGCGTCTTTCGCGTAGCCGAGCTCGACGTAGAGGCTCAAGCGATCGGTGTCGAAGATGTTGTCGTAGAACCCGACGCGGTAGAACGACACCGAGCGATCGGGGAAATACATCCAGTGGACGTCGCGCGGTCCCTTCCGGTCGAACCCGAGGTTGAAGACCAGGACCTTGTTCCACGAGAACATCGCGTCGTCGTGCGGGACGCTCGCCATCGCGAGCAGGCGATGGAACGGCGCGGAGGAGACGAGGCGCTCGAAGGCGATTTGCCGCTTCGTCGTCGTCACCACCTTCGCGGGGCGATCGCTCGCGACGACCCCTTCGGAGAGCGCGAGGGCGTCGGGGCGCACGGCGCTGGCGATGGCCTTGACGTATTCGATGGCGCCGCCTTCGGGGTACGTGAAGGTCGCGTTGTAGCTCGCGTTGTCGGCGACCTTCATGTTGCGGACGATGTCCGTCAAATCCGCGTGCGGGAAGAAGCGGCCCATCGCGTCTTTGTCGAGGGTCGAGAGGTCCGTCGCGTAGAGCTTCTCGTTGTACGGGATGAGGAATTTTTCGGCGATCGAGCGGCCGAACCGCGCGTAGAGCATCGACTTGAAGTTGTCCTCTTGGACGGGCGGCGGCGCGGCCTTCCCCAGGAGCTCGCGCGGCGCGCGCGCGAAGTAGAGATCGTAGAGGCAGTCGATGAACTCGTCCTGCGGGAGCTGGTGGATGTTCTTCTGGAACGGGAAGTCGATGCGCCGTCCGGCGTAGTCGATGAACGACTTCTTCGTCACCGTGACGATGCGCTGCCCCGTCATGCGCTCACGCAGCCAGGCTTCGATCTCCGGGTGTTTGAAGTGGAAGAAGTGCCCGGAATAGTCCCAGACGAAGCCTTCCTTCTTGATCGTCTTGCAGTAGCCGCCGATCTCGCCGTCGGCTTCGAGCACGAGGTAGTCGCCGTCGCCGCGTTCTTGGAGCGCCGCCGCCGTCGATAGGCCCGTGACGCCCGCGCCCACGATCAAGGTCTTTACCTTCTGCATGGCGGGGCCCACGTTAGATCAGAGGTGGGGCCGCTCCTATCGTCTTTCGAGGCACCCGTCACGCCGCAACGAGTCACGGCCGTCGACGCCATCGACGTCGGCCCGAACGAGGACCGCGAGCGGGAGCGTCGCGCGGGACGGCGTCGGCGGCGGACGTGCGAGCGCCCGAACGGCGCGGGAAAGGAGGCGGAACCCTGGGAGGCTGCGCTAAGATGTCCCTTTCGCGATCGACGGAGCGACGCCCGGAGCGATCGCGATCGCTTTCGAGGAGCACGCGTATGGCAGGCACGAAAGATCGATCGGTACGTCCCCTCCGGCTCGTGGCGCTGGCGCTCGCCTTGGGCGCCGCGGCCTGCGGCGGCGACGACGATCCCGTCCCGACGAAGAAGACGACGAGCGACGCCGGCCCGACGACGAAGCCCTCGCTCTCGAAGGCGTTCCGGAACAACTGCACGAGCTGCCACGGCGAGGAGGGCGAAGGGGGCAACGGCGTACCGACCCTGCCGGGCAAGTTGAGCCAATCGCAGTTCATCGCGACCGTGCGCTCGGGCACGAACGAAGGCATGCCGTCGTTCAAGACGTCGGTGATCTCCGACGCCGATCTGAAGAGCGACTACGCGGTCTTGAAGACCCTCAACGAGTAGATGGAAAAAGAAATGGGGCTCGTCGACGTGACGGGCCCCGTTCGTTCACGATTCGTTCGCCGCGTTCCCCCGGCGCGCTCCGCTCACTTCTCGGGCGTGACGTTCCGCTTCGAGAGCAGATCGGCGAGCGTGCCGAACTTCGCCTCGCGCTTCACCTGCGCGCGGTACTGCTGGTAGGCGTTGCGCTCGGTCTCTTCGTTGAGCGCCTTGACCGAGAGCTTGATCTCGCCGCGGCGCGGATCGTGCTCGACGATCTTCGCATCGAGCTCCTTGCCGACCGGGAAGAGCTTGCGGAGCTCGGTCCCGCGCGGCGTACCGGTCGCGGCGGCGCTGATGAAGCCGCGCGCGTTGCGCCCCGTCGCGCCGAGCACGCGGACGGTGAGCCCGCCCTGCTCCACGGCGACGACGACGACCTTGACGCTCTTGTGGAGCTGGATGCGCTGGGGCGTCTCGTTCGCGGCTTCGCCGGTCGGAGCCGGGTGGAGCGCGATGCGGTGCTGGCGCGAGTCGACGTTCGCGACGACGACGTCGATGGAATCGCCGAGCTTGACGACCTCTTCCGGGCTCTCGATGCGCTTGACCGAGAGATCGGCCGTGTGGACGAGGCCGTCGATGCCCGGCTCGAGCTCGATGAACGCGCCGAACGGCTGGATGCGGACGACCTTGCCGGTGTGCCGCGTCCCCTGCGCGTACTTCTGCGCGACGTGGTTCCACGGATCTTCGATGGCCGCTTTGCGCGAGAGCCAGAGCTTGCCCTTCTCGTCGACGCGCAGGACCTTGATCTTCTGCGTCTCGCCGACCTTGAAGACGTCCTTCGGCTGATCGGCGCGGTTGTGGCTCATCTCGCTGAGCGGGACGAGGCCCTCGATGCCGCCGACGTCGACGAACGCGCCGAACGGCACGACGGTGCGCACGACGCCGTCGACGATCGATCCCATCTCGAGGCGCTTGAGCGCTTCTTCGCGCTTCTCCTTCGCCTCCACCTCGAGCATCGCGCGGCGCGAGAGGACGACGTCGCGCCCGCGCTTGGCGTACTGGGTCACGGCGAACGGGAGACGCTTGCCGACGAGGTGCGACAGGTCCGAGCCCGGGCGCAAGTCGACGTGCGACGCCGGCGCGAACGCGCGGAGACCGTCGACGTCGGCCTCGATGCCGCCCTTGATGGTGCCGGTGACGAGGCCGAACACGAGCGCGCCGCTCTTCGACGCCTCGGCGACGAGCCGCTTCGCCTTCGACAAGCGCTTCGGGTGGTGCGTGAGGACGACCAGGCCGCCGCGGCCGCCGTCGTTGTGCACGAGGCCGACGAACGGCGCGCCCGGCTCGAGGACGACGCGCGGGAGCTGCGGGGTCTTGTCTTCGGTGCCTTCGGCCGGTTTGGCTTCGGGCGCTTCGGCAGCTCCTGCGACCTCGGGCGTCGCTTCGGCGGCAGGTGCTTCGGCGGCAGGCGCTTCGGCGGAAGGCGCGGATTCGACCGGTGCCGCCGGCGCTTCGATGGCCGGGGACTCGGCCGATGCGGCCACCGCGACCTCGGTCGAAGCTTCCGTTGCGTCGGCGACCGTCGCGTCGGCGCTCCCGCCGGCGGAGGCTTCGTCGGTCGCTTCACCGGCCTCTTGGGCCTCCTTGCGATCGGCGGTGTGCTGGCGGTTGTACTCCTCCGCCTCGTCCTCCGTGATGAGGAGCTCGCGCAGGTCGAAGATCGCCTTCGCCTTGCCGGAGAGATCGACGAACAGCGCGTCTTCGGTGAACTCGATCACCTTGCCGAACACGACGTCGCCGACGTTGAACGCCGGACGCTCGCGCTCGACCTTCTCCTTCTTCGGCTTCGCCTTGGGCTTGCCTTCGCCGGACGCTCCTTCGGCCTGACCTTCCGCCGGGGCGCCTTCCGTGGACGCACCTTCCGCCGCGCCGCCCTTCTTCTTGCGGCGACGACGACGCTTGCGCTTCGGGGCCGCGCCGTCCGGCGTGGCTGCGTCGGCCGCGGCCTCTTCCGAGGCTTCGCCCTCCGAAGCTTCGTCCGACGCACCTTCGTCGGCGGCGATCTCCGCGCTCGTGGGCGCAGGAGCTTCGGCCGAAGACGTGGACGTTTCGGAGGCAATGGGACCGTGGTCGTGACCGGTCGAGCCGACGCCCGAAGACTCGGACGTGGCGCTTTCCTGGTTCGACGCGTTGGGATCGGAGGTTTCCGTAGGAATCATGACGGTATGCGCGAGGTGCGGAGGGGCGCGCACGATAGCGCACGGAAGGAGCACCGCGCCACCCCTTTGGCCAGAGGCCGCGAAGGAGCCGATCTCGGCGGTCGGGAGCAGGTCAGCGCGAGCTACGGGTGACGTCGAACGCGAGGCCGTGCGCCGCGAGCCGATTTTGGTAGTAGAGGAGCAGCCGCGGATCCCGAAGGACGAGCTCCCGACCGCGCGGAACCAGCACTTCTTGCGTGTGGTAGCCCGCGAACACGCGCAGGGCGTCCGAGAGGACGACGTCGCCCTTCTTTCCTTCGAGGGCCGGCGCCAGGACGATGCGATCGGATTGCGCGAGCTTCTGGAGCTTGCCGAGCATGACGTCGATGTCCTCGGCGAGCTCGGCCCGGGGGACGGTGACGTCGTCGCGCTGGCGAAGGACCGTGAACAGATCGCCCTGCCCCGCCGCGCGCCGGAGCCGCGCGAACGCGCACGCCGCGACGACGTGGGTCGCCATGACGACGGTGTCGCGCGCGTAGGCCTCGACGATGCGATCGCCGAGCTCGCGCGTGTATTGCGCGTCGCGCACGGCGTCCAAGCCGTACTGCCCGTCGCGTCCGACGACGTACGTGCGCGCGTCGACGATCCGCCCGTGCGCGTCGTGGCTCTCGCCCTCGTCGTCGACGAAATTGCCGAAGCAGTCGAGCGGTCGCGAGAACCGGATCACGCACGCGCCGTCGAGCCCGAGGAGCTTCTGGGCGAACGACGCGACGCGGCCGAAGCGCGTCGACTCGTCGTCTTCGATGATGTAGCGCGCCTTGCCTTCCTCCTGGAGGAAGTCGTCGATGAGCGTCTCGGCTTCGAGCGTCAGCAGGTAGTTGATGGTGGCGGGGACGAAGAAGACCTTGCGCGTGCGGTCCCGCACGGTCGTCCGCACGAAGGCCTCGACGCCCGTGCCCGCGAGGCCGAGCTTCAGCTTCCGCTCGACGCCGCCGGAGCGCGAGCGCGTGCCGCCCGGGAAGAAGAGCGAGTGGTAGCCGCGCTCGATGAGGACGCACGAGTAGGTCTTGAGGACATCTTTGTAGAGGCCGTGCCGCAGCCGCCGATCGACGCGGTAGGCGCCGAGGTTGTGCATGAAGTAGCTGAGCACGGGGTTCGTGAAGAGGTTCTTGCCGGCGCCGTAGACGGCCGGCGGGAGCCCCGCGCGCTCGAGCGCGAAGCCGAACACCACGGAGTCGAGGTTCGACAGGTGCGTCGGCGTGTAGACGACGGTGCCGAGCTCGGAGAGCTTGCGGATGTGCTCGCGCGGTCCTTGGACGAGGATGCGGCCGTCGAGCCCGGCGAGATCGAGCGACTCGTGCAGGTGCCGCAACGTCATGCGCGGGGCGAGCAGCGCGCCGAGCAGCGGCGCCACGGCCTTCGAGGCGAACTTGTAGACGCGGCGGTCGAAGTTGCCCGCGACGTCCCACGCGTAGTGCGAGACGTACGAGCGCAGTTTTTCGCGAAGCTCCCGATCCGTGCTCCGCCCGAGTTGCGACGCGAGCTGCCGCCACTCGGCGAGCTCCGCGCCGCCTTCGTGCTGGAGCCGGCGCGTCTCGAAGTAGGCGGCCTCGTTGAGCGCGAGGAGCGGATCTTTGGTCTGCGCGACGACGCGCTCGACGACCTCGTCGACGATCGAAGCGCGGTGGGCGTTGAAGTCGAAGATGGGGGCGCTCACGGCTGCCCATGAGAACGCTTTTCACCGCGCATTTCCAAGCCCATCGTCACGCGCGGACATTTTCCGGACGACGTCCTGCGTCGACGGCGGAAAACCTCGGTCGCGTCGCGTCGCGGGTGGCCGGCGTTCGCTACGGACGTGGATCCGGCGCGCCACCTTCGCCGGCGCGGCGCGCGACGCCCTCGACGACCTCGGTGGTGATCATCGTGGCGAGCTTCTCGTAGAGCGCCTCACCTTCCTCGCGGGTCGCCTCGGCCGGTGCGCCCGTGTACGCGCGCGTCATGCCGATTTCGGTGAACGTCGATTTTCCTTCACGGATGCCGTCGGAGAGGCTCATCGCGAGCGCGGGGAGCGCGTCGAACCCTCCGCGGACCTCGCCGCCGGCAGCCAGCACGAGCGAGGTCTCGTAGCGGCCCGCGTGGCAGGCGCCGCGCTTGAACTCGTCGGACAGCGTCCGTCCCCACCGCCGAGAGAGGGGACACGCGACGCTGCATCGGCCCGCCTCGAAGTCCGCGATCGACGCGCGGACGGCCGCGTCGTGCGCGGGCTCGAGGTGGTTGTTCACGAAGCACACGTGGACGAAGCCCGCGTCGAGCAGCTTCGACGCCACGGCGCGGAGGAGCCCGGTGAGCACGTCGGCCGGCACGCCGATCGCGCCGGCGAACCCGCTCGCGTAATCCGTCACGCCGTAGGCGACGGCGGGCGCGACCACGACGTCGTAGCCCTCGGCCTCGAGCTTGCCGGCCGCGCGCGCGATGGCCGCCTCGCTGATCGCCGTGTCCGTGTCGAGCGGCAGATGCGGTCCGTGCGGCTCGACGCTGCCCACCGGGACGAGCGCGACGGCCCTGCCCTTCGAGACGAGCGCGTGGACCTCCTCGTACGTGAGCTTGCCGAGGCGTCGCGCGCTCATCGGAGCGGGGCGCGCGCTCATCGGAACACCGAACCGGGGTCGCCGGCACCGCGCTCGCGGAGGGCTTTTTTGTCGACCTTGCCGCGATCGTTCTTGGGGAGCTCCGCGACGAACTCGATGACGCGCGGATACTTGTATTTTGCAATCTTCGTCCGCACGTGCTCTCGGAGCTCCGAGGCGAGCTCGGCGGACGGCGATCGACCGGCGCGCGCGACGACGAACGCCTTCGTCTTCACGAGCCCTTCTTCTTCCACGCCGACGACAGCGACCGCGGCGACCGACGGGTGCTCGAGCATGCAGTCCTCGACCTCGCGCGGCGCGACCCACTGCCCACCGACCTTGAGCAAGTCGTCCGCGCGACCTGCAAAGTACAAGTATCCGTCGGCGTCGACGTGGAACAGATCGCCCGTCTTGCACCAATGGCCATGGAACGTGGCGAACGACTTGTCGCGGTCGAGCCAGTAACCCTGGCTCACGCTGTCGCCCTTGACCCAGAGGACGCCGATCTCGCCCGGCGCGCACGGGGCGGCGCCCGGGCCTTCGGCGTCCTCCGGCAAGACGCGGAGCTCGTAGCCTTCGACGACGCGGCCGAGCGAGCCGACCTTGACGTCCCCGGGCCGATTCGACGCGTAGATGTGGAACATCTCGGCCGAGCCGATGCCGTCGTAGACGTCGCTCGCGAAGCGCTCCTGCCAGCGGGAGAGGAGCGGTCCGGGCAGCGCTTCGCCCGCGGAGAGCGAGAAGCGCACGCTCGAGAGATCGAGCCCCGGCTCGCCTTCGGAGGCGAGCGCCGCGTCGTGCTCGAGGAGCTTGCCGAGCATGGTGGGCACGTTCGTCACCACGGTCGGCCGGTACGTCGTCATGGCGGTCGCGAGGGACTCCGCCGTCGGCCGCTCGGAGAAGAGCGCGGTGGTCGCGCCGACGGCGAACGGGAACATCAAGTTCGTGCCCGTCGCGTAGCCGAAGAAGAGCCGCGGGACGCTGACGGTCACGTCGTCCGCGCGGTAGCCCACCGTGCGCTTGGCGTAGACCTCCGTGTTGAAGGCGAAGTCGCGCGCCGTGTGCACGTTCGCCTTCGGTTTGCCGGTCGAGCCGCTCGTGAAGAGCCAGATCGCGGGTTCGTCGCGGTGCGTACGCGTCGGGGGCGCGGGATCCGCCGCCGCGAGGGCCTTTGCGAGCGCGTGGAACTTGCCGCTGGACGAGGCGACGGCGTCGATGGGCCCTTCCGGATCGTCGCCGGTTGCGACGTCCGGCACGACGAAGACGGCCTGCACCTCGCTCTCCGGATCGTCGACGACGGCGCGGAGCGACGCGGCGACCTCGGGCGTCGTGACCACGGCCGTCGCGCGCGTGTACGTCACGAGGTACGCGAGGCTCTCGGCGGGCGCATGCGGGTTGCCCATCGCGACCACGGCGCCGCGCGCGAGCGTGCCGAACAGCGTCCACACGAAGGGCGGCGCGTCCGGCAGGACGATGAGCACCCGCTCGCCGCGACGCACGCCCGACGCCGCGAGCAAGCCAGCCATCTTGCGCGACTTCGTGGCGACCTCGCCGTAGGTGTACGCGCGTGCGCCGAAGCGCACCGCCACCTTGTCACCGAGCCCCTCGTCGATGCGATCGAAGAGGAAATACCGCGCGAGGTTCAGATCGTCGGCGAACGTGATCACGCGATCGTCTTACCCGCGCGTGGATGCCCCGCGCAAGACACCGCCGTCACGCCCCGTCACGCGTCCGGAAGACGCAGCGCGCAACGGGTACGGAGGGCGGGGAACGTGTGACGGGGAAACGAGGAACGTGTGATCGAAGAACCAGAAGCGTGTGACCGGCGAACCGACCCCCGCCTCACCCACGCGACGCGACGAGGTGGCCGCCGATGATGAGCTTCTGGATCTCCGTGGTGCCTTCGTAGATCCGCAGCGGGCGGATCTCGCGGTAGAGGCGGTCGACGACGGAGCGATCGGTGACGCCGAGGCCGCCGAAGAGCTGCACCGCGCGGTCGATGATGCGCTGCGCCGCCTCCGTCGCGAACATCTTCGCCATCGCGAC
>JBGAHN010000013.1:0-66001 GCA_044226145.1 Labilithrix sp.
CCGAGAAGAGGATGCGACCGCCCAACTTGTCGAAGCGAATCTCGTAGGGGCCGGGGCCGCCTTTTTTGCGTTCGACTTCGCGGCAAACGAGGATCGCGGTCGTGCGCACGTCCGCGTCGTCGAAGCCGAGGTGCTCGCCGACGATGCACGTGGTTCCTCCCGTCGACACCGAAGGCTCGGCGGGCGCGCCCACCGGAGCGGCGTACGCCGTGGCGCTCGCGGGCGGCGCCGGCTCCGCGATGGGGGCCGCGGGAGCCGCCGGCGTGGTCGGAGCGGGCGCGGGCAACGTGGCGGGCGCGGGCGCTTCGGGCGTTTGCGCGGACGCGGTCGAAACCACGAACAGCGGCGCGGCGACGGCGAGGACCGAGAGCGAAGAGCGAGGAACGGAACCGAAAAGGCGGGAAAGCTTCATGGTGTGCGATTGCACTAAGCAACCGATGTGCCATCGAGAAATCGTTCGCGTCGACGAACGCGTATGACGCTGAATGTCCGTAAAAATAGCGAGATTCACGCGATCGGCGCGTGCTGCATGCCCACGCATGGAGGAGCCGACGCGTGCCGTGGGGGAGCGAATGTCAACGTCGCTTCACAGCGCCCTGGGACCAGGTGTCGTGCCGTCGTCACGCGAAACGAGCGAACCGTGCGCGAAACGAACTTCGCTGCAGGGAGATGGCGTGGCGTGCGTCAGCCGGCGTCCATCGCGAACAGGCTCCCGAAGCGCTCGGCGATCCAGTCGCCGAAGAAGAGCATCTCCAGGCACGCGAGGATGATGAAGGGCCCGAAAGGGATCCGCGCGCGCGCCGGGGCGTCGTCGCCTTCTTCGGTGAGGGGATCTTCGGCGAGCTCGCGTTGGGCTTCTTCGTCGCCCTCCGCGGCCGCCTTCTTGAGCTCCTCGATGTCCTTGCGAACGGCCTCCGGGAGCTCGTGCTCGATGCCCAAGAGCGAGGCGATCGCGACGTAGACGGTCCCCTGCATCGCGCCCGCGAAGAGCGCGAAGAGCGCGCCCGGCCAACCGAACCACGCGCCGGCGAGCGCGACGAGCTTGGCGTCACCGAGGCCCATGCCCGTTCGGCCGAGGACGTTCTTGTAGAGGGCGATGAACGGCAGCCACACGATCGCGAAGCCGATGGCCGCGCCGAGGAGCGACGCGCCGAGGGGCAGCCCGCGCAACGTCGCGGTGGCGACGCCGAGGACCAAACCGCCGAGCGTGATCGAGTCCGGCAGGATCATGTGCTCGACGTCGATGAACGCGGCGGCGAGGAGGCCCATGCAGAGCGCGAAGTCGGCCGCGTAGATCGCGAGCGCCTGCCAGAGCGGCGTGCTGCCCGGCAGCGGCGCGATCATGGCTTCGAAGACCGCGAGCGAGAGCGCGCCGCCCATGAGCTCGACGAGCGGGTAACGCGGGCTCATCCGTGCGCCGCAGCACCGCGCCTTGCCGCGCAGGATCACGTACGCGAGCACGGGCACGTTGTCGTAGCCCGCGACCGGCTTTCCGCAGCCGGGGCAGTGCGACCCCGGGTGCACGACGCTCATGCCGAGCGGGACGCGGTAGATGACGACGTTGAGGAAGCTGCCCCAGATGAGCCCGAAGGCCACCACCGCGACGATCGCCAGCCACGAAGGGAGAAAGCCGAGCTCGCCGATGGTCATGCGGAGACGCTTCGAAGGCCGGAGTTCATCGCCAAGACGACGAGCTTATCACTCTTGCCGCGCCTGGTCCTTCGCGTCGTCGCCGCCGCTGCCGCGTGGTCGAGACGCGTTCGCCGTGCGGTCGTCACCCGCGTCCTTTTTCGCGATTTTTTCGTCGTTCCGCGCCGTGGTCTTGGTCGCGAAGATGCATGAGGCCTGGTAACGTCGGGCCGACTTACCGTTTGGCCCCGTTTGGTCACGTCCGCCCCTTCTGCTTGCCCCATCGAAAGCGAGCCTCTTCATGCTTGTCGAAGTCAACGCGGAGCACCCGGAACCGCGAAAGATCCAGCGCGCCGTGCAGGCGCTGTCGGCGGGCGAGGTCATCGGTTATCCGACGGACACCGTCTACGGGCTCGGTTGCGACATCGCGAACAAAAAGGCCGTCGATCGCCTCTACCAAATCAAGGGGATGGATCGATCGCAGCCGCTCGCGTTCATTTGCCCCGATCTGGGCGAGATTGCCAAATACGCGATCGTCGACAATCAAATCTACCGGGTGCTCCGGCGCTTTTTGCCGGGGCCCTATTGCTTCATCCTCGAGGCGACGCGCGAAGTGCCGCGGCTCATCCAGACGAAGCGCAAGACGATCGGCATCCGCGTCCCGAACCACGAGATCGTCCGCGCCGTGACGCGCGAGCTCGGCCGCCCCATCATCTCCACGACCGCCGCGCGCGCGGGGAGCCCGCCGTACGTCGACGCGCGCGAGATCGACGACGACTTCCACGGGCTCGGGCTCGTCATCGACGCAGGGGCGGGGGGGACGGTCCCCACGACGGTCATCGACCTGACGACGCAGCCGCCGGTCGTCGTGCGCGAAGGGGCGGGGCCGGTCGACGAGTTCGTCGACGAGGCGCCGCGTTCGCTCCGCGGCATGCAGCACGCGATGCGCGAATTGAAAGAGCAATACCGCGACTGATCCCTTGCTCTCGCGAACGCGAACAGCGAGTATGACGGCGATGCGACGTTCGAGCCTTCCGGCGCGCCCGCCTGGCCTCTTCGTCCAGGGAACCGCTCGATCGGTCCTGCGCGCCGCCGTCGTCGCCGCGGCCGTCGTCGCGTGTTCGATCGCGCCGCGCGCCGCGCACGCGCAATGCGTCGACGAAGAGCTGAAGCAAGATCTCGTCGGCGGCCGGCACTACCGCGGCGTCCAAGACCGCCTCTTCACGAAGGCGTTCCGTCACGAGCTCTCGGCGATGGGCGGCCTCTACGCGGGCGACCTGATGTCGTCGAGCTGGCTCGTCGGCGGCGCGTACACGTTCCACTTCAGCGAAGACCTGGGGCTCGAGGCGAGCGTGCAGTGGACGCGCTTCCGGAGCTCGCTGACCGAGACCTACGAGCGCCGCTACCCGCAGGTGCAGGTGCAGGAGCGCACGGATCGACCGGGCCGCCTCTATTTCGGGCACATGGTCTGGAGCTTCGCGTACGGCAAGCTTCGGTGGATGGGCGGCGGCATCACGCGGTTCGACTTCAACGCGGCGCTCGGCGCGGGCGTGACCGACGACTCCACGTCCCAAGGGCTCACGGGCAGCTTCGGGTTCGGGACGAAGTGGTATTTCGGGAAATGGTTCGCTGTCCGCTTGGACGTCCGCGATCACGTCTTGAAGGAGACGCTCATCGGCGAGGATCACCTCGTCAACGACATCCTCGTCACGGGCGGCATCAGCATGTTCCTCCCGTTCTCGGGGTGATCATTCGGCGTACGCCACGTCGCGGTCGGTCGCGGGCATGTCCGGCTTGTTCCAAGGCCGCGAAATGCGCGCGAACGTGATGCCGACGTCGCGGAGACGGAGGCCCGAGAAGAGGCGACGTTCGTGCGCGGCGTGACGCGCCAGATCGTGGAGCGAGAGGAGGCCGATGAGGCGGTCGCGCGCGTCGGTGACCGGCAAACGGCGCACGCGCGCCTCGCGCATGACGTCTTGCGCGAGCATGACGTCGTCTTCGGGCTTCACGCACACGGGGTGCCGCGCCATCGCCTGCGTGACGAGCAGCTCGTGGAGCGGGCTGCCCGTGTGGAGCGCGGCCATGCAGATGTCCCGATCGGTGACGATGCCGACGACGTGCCGTTCGGCGTCGACGATCGGGACGCAGCCGCAGTCGTCGTTCCACATGAGGTTCGCGGCGCGTGCGAGGCTCTCCTCGGGTCGACAATAGGCCACGTCGCGGGACATCAGCTCGAACACCCTCATCGCGCTCTCCGTTCTCCGCACGTCGCACCCGCGACCGGCGAGCGCGGTCGGCGAGGGGACGTCGGGCGGATGGATGTCGGTCCGGTCCGGGCGTTCGTCAATGTGGCGCGGCGGCGCGGGACGCGCGGAGCAAGCGGGTGAAGCGGGCGTTGAGAAACCGCATCGCGAGCGCGTACGGGAGCTCGAAGTTGCGCTGGAACCAGAACCCGACCTTGATGTCGAACGAGGTGTGGACGAGGTATTGGTTCTTCTTGATGCCGCGGACGATCGCCTCGGCCGCCTTTTCCGGCGTCACGGCCAACTTCCGGAACGCCTGGACGGCCCTCTGGACGTTCCGATCGTTGCGGTCGAGGCCGACGACCTCCACCGTCCCGACGAGCGGCGTGTCGACGCCGCCGGGGCAAACGAGGCTGACACCGATGCGGTGCTGCGCGAGCTCGAAGCGGAGGACCTCGGAGACGCCGCGGATGCCGAATTTGCTGGCGCTGTAGGCGGCGTGCCAGGGGAGGCCGAGCAGGCCCGCGGCCGACGAGACGTTCACGAGGTGACCGCCGCGACGGGCTTCGATCATCGGCGGGACGAAGCACTCGACGACGTGGATGGGCCCCATCAAATTGATGTCGACCATCTTTTTCCAGTGTTTGTGTTCGAGGTTCTCGACGGTGCCCCACGCCGAGACGCCGGCGACGTTCATCACGACGTCCATGCTGCCGTGCGCGGCATGGATCTCTTCGGCGAGCGCCTTGACGGCGTCGAAGCTCGAGACGTCGGCCGTGTCGAAGAAGCTCACCTTTCCTCCGCGACGGTGGATGTCGTCGACGGTCTCCGCGAGCCGCCGTCCGTCGATGTCGGTCAGGTAGAGATCGGCGCCCTCGGAGGCCGCGAGCATGGCGGTGGCGCGCCCGATTCCGCTCGCCGCGCCCGTGATGAAACACTTCTTTCCCGCGAGGTCTTTGATCGCCATGGGGTCCCCTTCGAGGCGCCAGCGTAGGGCAAGACCGGGCGATGTCGCTACTGTCGGTGGGCGTCCGGGCGCTCGTTCGGAGCGTTCGAGACGTGCGCAAAAGATTCGCGTAAGATGCTCGGGTCGTGCGCACGCGTGCTCGCTTCGTCGCCCTCGTGTTCGTCGCTTCGGCCCTCTCCGGGACGTTGGCGTTCGCGCAATCCCGATCCGGAAAGCACGGCAAGCCCGCCAAGCCCGCGCCGGCGAAGACGTCGGCGCCCGCCGCGAAGCCGGAGGCTGCTCCGCGCGCGCCCATGGCGAACGACGCGGGGGTGGACGCGGCCGTCGACACCGCCGATTCACAGACGTCGGAAGACCTTTCGCCGCCGGAGGCCGAGGCGTTCGACGGCGGGGTCCGGCCTTCGCCGCTCAACCCGACCGCCGAAGAGATGCCAGGCCGCGCGGCCGACGCGGGCCCGCCGGTCGACGTCGACCGGATCCTCGCCGACGTGGCGGCGCTCCGTGCGCGCGTCGCCGCGGTGAGCGACACGCTCTACCGATCGCGGTTGGCCCTGTCCGTGGTGAACGACGCCTCGCACGGGCGATTGACGTCGCTCGTCGTCTCCGTCGACGACGGCGTGGTGTTCGTGGCGCCGAAGACGTTCTCGGCGTCGGAGGCGGTCGCCGTTTACGAGCACGCCGTCGCGCCGGGGCGCCACGCCGTGACGATCGAAGCCGAGCGCAGCGACGAGCGCAACGACGCGTTCCGGACGACGCAGCGAAACCGCTTCGTCGTCGACGTGCCGCGCGACCATCGCGTCGACGTCCAAGTGAAGCTCGTCGACGATTCGAGCATGGGCAAGGACTTTCCGGGAGATCTCGACGGCGAATACGACCTGCGGCTGCGTGTCCGCGCGATCGCGAAGCCGGCGAGCAAATGAAGTCGCGCACGTCGTTCGTCCTCGGGCTCGCCGTCGCGATCGCCGCCTCGCGGGCGCTCGCTCAGCCCGACGCCACGCGCGACGCCTCCGACCGCGCCGCGCCCGCCGTGCCGTCGGCGCCTTCACCGTCCTCCGCGTCGTCGCTGTCGTCACCAAATGCCGTGTCCTCGCCGAATGCCGAGGGCGCGTCCGACGCCACGCGCGGCTCGTTCATGCGCGCCTACCACGCGGCGATGCAACGACGAAAGCTCGCGGCCTCGGGACCCACGCGTCGGGCCGATCTCGCGCGATTCGTCGCGGACGCCGAGGCGCTCGTCGTCGAGGGGCGCGACACCGAGGCCATCGCGAAGCTCACGGACGTCGTCGAACACCCGGATTTCGCGGCCTACGCCGACTCCGAAGAAGGTCGCTCCGCGCTCTACTTGCTCGGTCGCTCCCTCGCGCGATCGGGGGTTCACGAATCGGCGCGGGCGTATTTGCGTCGCGTGCTCGCGTCGAAAGGGGCGTGGGCGGACGGCGGCATCCAGGCGCGGAGGGCGGTGCGGGCGCTCGTCGAGATCGCGCTCGAGACGCGGAATTACGCGGAAGGCCGGAGCGATCTCGCGACCGTTCCGGCGCAGGCGCCGGCCGAAGTGAAAGCGGAGATCGACTACCTTTCGGGGCGCGCCAAGGAGTCGTCGGGGGACGTCGACGGCGCGCTCGCGTCGTACGCCGCGGTGCCGCAGACGTCGCGCTTCTGGTCGCAAGCGACGTATTTGTCGGGATTGCTCGAGGTCGAACGCGGCCGCACGCGCGAAGGCGAAAATCTCTTTTGCAAGGTCGCCGATCCGAAACGGCAAGATCGGACCGTGCCCGTCTTCGCCGACGAACGATTCTTCGCCGTTCGTGATCTGGCGCGCCTCGCGCTCGGCCGCGTCGCGCACGACCAATACCGATTCGACGACGCGCGCTATTATTATTATCTCGTTCCTCAGGATTCGGACCGATTGGCCGAAGCGCTCTACGAATCGGCGACGTCGAGGTACGAAAAGAAAGATTACGAAGGAGCGCGCGAGCTCATTCGCCAGTTGGGGGCGCTCGGCGTCCACCACCGCTACGAAGACGAAGCGTGGATCCTCGACGCATACATCGATCTCGCGCTCTGCCGTTTCGCGGAGTCGGACGCCAAGCTGAGGACGTTCTTGCGGACGTACGAGCCCGTGCGCGATGCGGCGCGGCGCTTCTCTCGGGATCCGCGCGGGACCGAGCTCCTGCTCGCGGCGGCGCGTCGTGGCGCGGACGCCGGCGGCCTCGATCTCGCCGGCGCCGCCGTGAAGCCCGAGGAGCTGCGCACGCTCGCGATGCTCGTCCGCGTCGATCCGAGCTATGTGGAGCTCGCGCGCGAACGCGCCGTCCTCGAGCGTGAGCTCGGTGGTCTCCGCACGTCGCTTCGGACGATCGCCGACATGCGCGCGAGCCTCTCGACGACGGGCGGCGTGCGACCGACCGTCGACGACGGGAAAGCGCCGTCCGACGAGATCGAGCGCGCGCGTTCGGCGGTCGCGGCGGTGCGGCGCGAGATCGACGCGCTTTCGCAGGCTCACGCGCCCGCCGATCGCCTCGCCCCGCTTCGTCGCGAGCTCGCGGCGATCGAGGCGCGCTTGCCGTCGTCGTTGCCGTCGCCGCCTTCTCCGGAAGTCGTGGGCGCGACGCCTTCACGCGACGCGGATCTCCCCGACCTCCTCGCGTCCGACGCCGCGCTCGGCGCGTCACTCGAAGCGACGCTCGCGAGCGCCCACGCCGAGGTGTCGACCGCCGAGCGCGCGCTCGCGAAAGACGCGCTCCATCGGCTCGATCTGCGGCTTTCGCGGCTCCTTCGGAGGGCGCGCCTCGGTCGCATCGAATCCGTCCTCGGAAAGAAACACGCCCTCGAGGTCGAAGTCGAGGCGCTGAACGCCGGGCTCTTGCCGAAAGAGGCGCTCGATTCGCTCGACGCCGCGCGGTACCTCCGGGACGACGAAGAGTATTGGCCGTTCGAAGGCGACGATTGGCCCGACGAGTTCGTCGGCTCCGAAGGACTCCGATGACGGGCCCTTCGCGCGCATCGATCCCGTTCGCCGCGCGATCGCGGCTCGTCGCGGCGCTCCTCGGCTTGCTCGCCGGCGCGCTCGCCACGGCCCCGAGCGCGTTCGCCGCGCCGCCCGCGAAGAAGAAGCCGTCGCCGCCCGCCGTCGCCCCTTCGACGACATCCACGGCGTCTCCTCCGGCGACCTCGAGCGTCCGCGCCGTCGCCGAAAAGACCGTCGAGGCCGGCCCCGCGCCGTCCCGCGCGCCGAGCAAGGGCGAAGCGTCGGCCGCCGGCGCGAGCAAGAGCGCCGTCGTGGCGGGGCGCCCGATCCCGCCGGAGCTCCGCGATCGGCTCCGCGTCCGGATCGAAGCGCGCATCGATCGCGATCTCGCCCGGTCGCGCAAGCTCCGCGACGACGCCATCGCGCTCCTCTCGGCGTTCGTCGCGGAGACGCCGCCCGCGAGCCGCGAGGTCCCCGAAGCGCTCCTCCGGTTGGGCGAGCTGAAATGGGAGGTCGAGCGCGAGGCGTTCGTCGCGCGGTTCAAGGCGTGGGAGTCCAAGCCCGTCGATCAGCGCGGTCCGGCGCCCGAACCCGACGTCCGGCCTTCGCGCGAGCTCTTCGCGCGCGTCATCAAGAACTACCCGCGATTCCCGCAGATGGATCTCGCGCTCTACGTCGACGGCTTCCTCGCCTACGAGCAAGGAAAGCAAGACGAGGCGCTCGCGCGGTTCGAAGCCATCCTGCGCCGCTACCCCGGCTCGCGCTTCGTGCCGGACGCGCACATGGCCAAAGCAGAAGCGCTTTTCAATGGCAAATACGATTACGAAGGAGCGCTCGCCGAATACGAAAAAGTCTTGTCCTTCCAAGACAGCGATCTCTACGGCCTCGCGCTCTTCAAGAGCGCGTGGTGCATGTGGCGGCTCGGTCGGACCGAAGACGCGGCGAAGCGGTTCGTTGGCGTGTTCGAGGTCGCCGACGGCGGCGCGGGCCGGAGCAAGGTCTCCGTCACGCAGCAGAAGCAGCTCGACGAGCTGCAGAGCGAGGCGCTCAAGTACCTCGTCGAGGTCTTCACGGAGGACGAGAAGAACACCGCGCAGGACGTCTACGTCTTCTGGCGGCGATCGGTTCGCGGGCAAGGTCGTGCGCGCGCTCGCGGTGCAGTTCTACGATCAAGCGCACTACGACCAGGGCATGGCGGCGTACGAGCTCCTCCTGAAGCTCGAGCCGGCGAGCCCCGAGGCGGGGACGTGGGTGCTCCGCATCGCCGAAGGCGCCGCCGCCGTCGAGGACTACGACAAGCTCGCGGCGATCTACCGGCGCGCGACGACCGGGTACACGGCCGGCTCGGCCTGGGCGAAATCCCAAGCCGATCCGGAGATCGTTCGGAAGACGACGGAGGGGGTCGAGCGCCAGCTCCGGCAAGACGCGCTCCTGCTCCACGCCCGCGCGCAGAAGGACAAGACGAGCCGCGCCGAGTTCCGCGCGGCGGCGTCGCTCTACGAGGTCTACCTCGGGAGGTTCTCGGGCAGCGAGCAAGCCTCGCGCATCGAGTACTACCTCGCCGAAATCTATTTCTATCGGCTCGACGATGGCCAAGCGGCGGCCACGCACTACATGGCGGCGGCGCGCGCGATCTCGAACGAGCAGGCGAAGACCGAGCCGCTCCGCGCCGTGCGGCACGACGCGATCTACAACGCGATGGCGTCGCTCGAGCAGGTGCGCTTCCGCGAGCGTGAAGCACGGAAGAAGACGGCGGGCGAAGGCGCGCCGCTCCAAGAGAGCGAGGCCGACAAGAAGTTCGCCGAGGCGCTCGACTTGTACGCGCAGCTCTATCCGGACGATCCGGCGTTGCCCGATTTGTTCTTCCGCCAAGGAAAACAGTATTACGACGACGGCGTCTACGACGCGGCCGTCAAGATTTGGGGATCGCTCGTC
Organism: Labilithrix sp.; assembly: GCA_044226145.1. Classification (GTDB taxonomy): domain Bacteria; phylum Myxococcota_A; class Polyangia; order Polyangiales; family Polyangiaceae; genus Labilithrix. The sequence continues at coordinate 9,743 of JBGAHN010000013.1, forward strand.
GAGAAATTCCCGAAGAGCCCGTACGCGCTCTCGGCCGGCGAGCTCATCCTCGATTCGTTCTCGCGCGCCAAGGACTACGAGAACATCGAGGCGTGGGCGCGTCGGTTGAAGCGCGCGCCGTCGTTCGCGACGGAGGCGAACCAGCGCAAGCTCGATACGCTCATCGTCCAAGCGGTGTTCAAGCAAGGCGAGCAGAAATCCGCGGCAGGGCAGCACGGGCCGGCGGCGCTCGCGTATTTGCGCGCCGCGAAGGAGTTCCCTCACGACGCGCGCGCCGCGCAGGCATGCGTCAACGCCGAGCTCGAGGCCCAGCGCGCCGGCGATCTCGCGACGCTGAAGGAGGCGGCGAAGCTCGTCGTCGGCAAAGACTACCGCGATAAGCCCGAGTCCCCCGAAGGCGCGTGGACCGCGGCGACGGTGCTCCAATCGATGGGGCTCTTCGCCGAGTCGGCGGAGTTCCACGAGACGATCGTCACCCTCGGCGATCGCGAGCATCCTCACTATGCGAAATTTCCGCACGCGAAGGACGCGGCGTACGACGCGGTCGTCTTGCGCGTGGCGACGGGAGAAAACGACAAAGCGGTCGCGAACGGAAATCGGTATTTGCAGAAATACGGATCGAGCGCCGACGCGGACGACGTCGTCTTCCAAATGGGAAAGGCGCACCAGAACGCGGGACGGAACAAGGAGGCCGCGGAGCTCTACCGGCGGTACGTCGCGCGATCGAAGAACCAAGATTACCGCGTGCAAGGATATGTCCTCTTGGCGTCGGCGCTGGTCGCGACGGGGGACGAGCGCGGGGCCGGCGAGGCGCTGAAGTCGGCCGTCGAGATCGGGCGTCGCAAGAAGGGCGAGCTCGGCCCCGAAGGGAAATACGCCGCCGCGCACGCGCGCTACATGGAGGGCGAGCGCGTCCTCGCGAAGTTCGACAAAATTCAGATTCAGGGCGACGTCAAACAGCTCTCGGGCCGCCTCAAGCAAAAAGCGGATCTCTTGAAGGAAGCGTCGAACGTCTTCTTGGACGTCGTCTCGCTCGGCGTCGCGGAGTGGACGACCGCGGCGCTCTATCAAATCGGTCGGACGTACGAGCAGTTCGCCAACGCGCTCCGCGACGCGCCGGTGCCGAGCGGCCTCTCGGACGCCGACAAAGAACAATACCAACAGCAAATCGACGAGTTCGTCGTGCCCATCGAAGAGCGAAGTCTCGACGCCTACGAGAACGGCTGGAAGAAGGCGATCGAGCTGCAGATTTACAATCCTTGGACGGCGAAGATGCGGGACGCGCTCGGTCGTTTGAACGCGGAGCTCTATCCGCCGTTCAAGGAAATCGGATTCGAGGCTTCGGCCCAAGACGCCGCGCCGCTGCCCGCGCTCATCGAGGCGCCTCGTCGCGACGACGACCGGGGCGCGGGGGCCACGGCGGGGGCAAGCGCCCCTGCACGAGGAGCGGGGACGCCTCCGGTTGCGACGACGCCCGCGGCGACCGCCAAGCCTGCCAAGAAGGGGAAGCGATGAGCGCGCGTCCCGTCCCCGCGTGGCTCGTCATCGCGGCGCTCGCGCTCGTCGGGTGCGGAGGCGCGCGGTCGCGCGAGGCGAAGGGGGTCGACGCGGGACTGCCTCGCGCCAACCCCGTGGCCGTTCAGCGCATGGTCGAGGGAGTCGCCGCGTCGAAGGACGCGAAGACGCGCGCGCGTGCCATCGCCCTCTTGCGCGAAGCCGTTCAGGCCGATCCGAACTTGTGGGAGGCGCGCTTCGATCTCGGCGTCGTCCTCGCGGTCGACGGCGATCTCGCGAGCGCGGAGGACGAGCTCGCGCGCACCGCGCAGATCGCGCCCGATCGCGAAGACGTGGCGCTCGCGCTCGCCGAGGTCCGGCGTCGTCGCGGCTCGTACAAGGAGGCCGTCGCGGGCCTCGAGGCCTTCGCCGAGAAGCATCCGGCGGCGACGGAGGCGCGTGTGCGTCTCGTGAAGGCGCTCCGCGACGCCGGGCAGAACAAGAAGGCCGTGGCGGTCGCGCGGGACGTGCTCGTGCGCAAACCGGGCGACGCGAACGCGCTGTCGGAGCTCGCGCTCTGCCATCTCGGGAGCGGCGAGCGCGAGACCGCGCAGCTCTTGGTCAAGCAGGCGCTCGACGTCGATCCCAAGAGCGCGCGCGCGCATCGCGCCCAAGGCCTCGTCCACCTCGCGTGGGGCGACGACGCGCAGGCCTTCGCTTCGTTCCAGAAGGCCGCGCAGCTCGATCCTCACGACACGGCCTCGCGCCTCGCGATGGGGGCGGTCCTCTTGCGCGCCGGCGCCTACGCGAAGGCGGCCGAGCAATACCGGAATGCGCTCGCGGCCTCACCGGACGAGACCACGGCGCAAATCGGGCTCGCGGCGGCGCTCCGCGGCGAGTCGTCGAGCACGAATTCGAAAGGGCTCGAAGAGTCGAAGAGCATCTACGAAAAGGTGTTGGCGCGCGATCCGCACAACGCCGCGGCGTTGTTCGATATGGGAATCCTTCTTTCGGAAGCCATGAAAAACCCGGCGGCCGCCAAACCCTATTTCGACCGATTCCTCGACATCGCTCCGAAGGACCACCCCGCCCGCGCCGAGGCCGAACGCCAGCGGTCGCTCGCCGACGCGCCGGCTCCTCCCCCCGTCAAAGCCCCTGCGGCCGTCGGAGGTGCTTCGTGAAGTCGTCGATGCCTCGTTTCGTGACGTTCGCGACGATCGCGCTTTGCACGGCGGTGACGATGCTCGCCGGCGCGCAGACGAAGAAGAAGCCTGGCGACAAGCCGAAGCCGGCCGCGACCGCCGAACGGCCCGCGAAGGAACCCAAGGCTCCGCCGCCGGACGCGCCGAAAGGTGCGGAGGATGGCGATGCGGGGGTCGCGGGTGCGGCGCCGTCCTCTCGAACGCCCGCGGCCGCATCGACCGGCAATTCGACCGGCAAGGACGCCGTCGTCGAGCAGAAGTCCGTCGACGGTGGCACGCAGGTCTTCCGATTCAGCGAGGTCGAAGTGGAAGGCCGGCTGAAGAGCCCGCAGATCGTCTATTTCTTGCGGCGCGTGCGCGCCGAGTTCGCGGCGACGGACCTCGGGCACCGGAGCTTCGCGCGCGAGCTCGGCGAGACACGCAACGAACCCGCCTTCGAATGACGCGGCGGTCGTCGACGAGTGGCCTCCGTCGGCACATCGTGCGCGATGTGGGGCGCGATGTGAGGTGTCCTTCGCCGATGGCGATGCGCTCGCGGGGCCGGCGGCGTCTCTGTTAAGATCGCGTCGGATGACCAAGCTCGCCGAGGGAGCCCTTCGTGTGGCCGCGGTTTGGGGGACGACGGTGGTCGCCCTCCGAACGCTCGTCAAAGGCGAATCGTTCGACATGGGGGACGACCCCACCACGAAGTGCCGAATCCCGGACGGCATCGATATGTCGTCCATGCCGCTGCGCGCGGTCGGCCCGGGCTGGGAGCTCGACGCGCGCGGCGCCCTCACGGGTCTGCTCACGCTGCGCGGCCGCATGGAGGATCCGGCGGCGTTGGCGCGCGCGGGAGCTCCGATGGCCATTCTCCCGGGCGATTACGGTCTCGTCCAATATGGGCAATTTTCGATTTTCTTCCAATTCACCGACAGCCCCACGGCGATGGCGGGGCGCCGCTTCCCGGAGGTGCTCGCGCTGCTCGCGTTGTTCTGCAGCGCGATTCTGCACTTGGGATTGCTCGGGGTGCTGCGGACGTTGATGACGCCCGCCGGGTTGCCGAAGCCCCTCGAGCTGTCGAATCCCGACGAGGTCGCGGCGCGTTTCGGGCTCAAACGCGCCGTCGCCGAAGCCCTCCAAGAGCCGGCTTCGGCGGGCGACAAAGACAAAGGTGGCGGCGAAAAGAAGGCGGAGAATCCCGAAAAGAAGGCGGCGCCGGCCGGCAAGAAGATCAAAGGCCCCGAAGGTAAAATGGGATTGGCTGACAAGGGCGATCGGACCGAGCTCCCCGGCGAGGCCCGACCGACGACCCACTACGGCGGTCTCAGCGAGATCTTGGAAGGCAGCACCGGAAAAGAAATCCAAAATACGCTTCGCTCGATTCAAACGGTGTCGTCGGCGCTCTCGGGACTTCGATCGAACGACGTCGTGCTCGGCGGCGGATTCGGAACGGGCCTCAAAGGCGCCGGCACGGGCGGCGGTGGGACGGGGGCGGGCGTCGCTTTCGGCGCCGGGCAACTCGATCCGGGGTTCGGCGGCGGCGGGGGGCGCGGAGGCCCCGGCGGTGGAAACGGCCGCGGCGGCGGGGGTGGGGGCGGCAACGGCGGTGGTGGCCGCGCGCCGACGGAGGCGAAGGTGGCCGTGTCGGGCGGCGCCGCGACCGCGCAGGGTGGACTGTCGCCCGAACAGATCCGACGCGTCGTGATGGCGCACATCGGCGCGGTGCGTGCGTGCTACGAATCCGAAGCGCAACGCAACCCGTCCCTGCACGGCGGCCTGACGGTGGCGTGGCAGATCGATCCGACCGGCAAGGTCTCGGGCGCGAACATCGCTGGCACCACGCTGAACAACGCGCGCGTCGAAGGATGCGTCTCGCGTCAGGTGAAGGGCTGGCGTTTCCCGGCGAGCGATCGCGCGACCCAAGTGGCCGGCTTCCCCTTCAAGTTCGGCATCGGCGGGTAGAGCGCCGCGTCCTACGACTCGTGTCTCCTCGCGACGCATCGATCGCCTGTCCCACCGACATGGCCTGACGTGCGTGATTGTTGCAATTCACTACAGATGAAAGGTGTGCATCGCGACCGTCCATCGGTACGGAGCGTTGAACTATGCAACGATCGGATCGCGAAAGGGACCGATGAATTCCGATGATCCGCCGCGTATGCAAAGATGTCCTCCCCGCCTTTTCGGGCGCGGCATTCCGAACATCATGATTTCCAAGCAATCTCGCGTGGCGGGCATCTTCTTGCTCGGGCTCTCTCTCGTTGCGTGCAAGAGCAAGAGCGTCACCGTGACGAGCGCCTCCGAAGAGGTCCGTCCGGACGAGCCGAAGACGGTCAAATTCGATCCCAAGGCGCTCGAACGCCTCGGCATTCAGGTCGCGCCCGCGGGAGCGCAGAACACGGGGCTCGATCTCGAGCTCCCCGGTTCGCTCGAGTACAACCTCGACAAGTACGCCGAGGTCGGCACCATCGTGGATGGTCGCGTGACCTCGCTCAAGGTCAAGCCCGGCGATCACGTCAAGCAGGGGCAGGTGCTCGCCACCCTCGTGGTGCCGTCGATCGCGCTGGCGCAGGCCGACTACCTCTCCGCCGAAGCCTCCGCGAAGATCGCGAAGGAAAACGCGGGTCGCGAGCAAGCGCTCCTCGGGAAGGGGCTGACGACCGCGCGCGAGGCCGAGGTCGCCAGGGCCGACGAGTCGCGCTCGGAGGCCGCGCTCGGCGCCGCCCAAGCCAAGCTCGAGGCGTTGGGTGTTCAGCGTCCGTCCGGGGAGACACGCATCTCCGGCGCCGGGACGTTGATCCTGAAGGCGCCGCTCGATGGCGTCGTCGTGCGCCGCGACGCCGTGCTCGGCCGCTTCCTCCAGGCCAAGGAGACGGCGTTCGTCATCGCCGATCCGACGGATCTACGCGCCTCCATCAACGTCTATGAGGCCGACCTGCCCTATTTCCGCATCGGCTCCCAGGCGACCATCTTCATCGACGCGATGCCCGGCAAATCCGTCACGGGGAAGATCGTCCTCATCGAGCCTCAAGTCGGCAAGGCCAGCCGCGCCGCGCGCGCCTACATCGATCTGCCGAACCCGGATGGCATCCTCCGCTCAGGGCTCTTCATCCGCGCCTCCATCCGGTTGCCGGAATCCACCCAGCACGCGGGGCGCGTCCTCGTACCCGCGCCGGCGGTCCAACCCGTCGGTGACGACGACGTCGTCTTCGTCCAGCGCGAGCCCGGCCTCTTCGAAGTGCGCAAGGTCAGCGTCGTTCGCCGAACGACCCAGGTGGCCGAGGTGCGCGAAGGATTGGCGCCCGGCGAGCCCATCGCCGTCGAAGGCGCCTTCGTGCTCCGCGGCGAGGTGACGAAGCAATGACGACCGACGGGTTCGTCGGCGCGCGCGCGGTGGTCGAGCGATGACGCGGAGGAAATCGTGAAGAGCCTCACCCTTTGGGCTGCGAAGAACGCCTTCGTGGCCATCATGATCTGTCTCGGGATCATCGCTGCGGGCACCTATGCCGCCACGCAGCTCGCCATCGACGCCGTCCCCGACGTCACGAACGTCCAGGTCCAGGTCGTCACGCGCGCGTCGGCGCTCTCGGCCACCGAGGTCGAGTCGCAGATCACCCAGCCCGTCGAGCGCGGCGTCGCGGGCATCCCCGGGCTGACCCTCACCCGCAGCATCAGCAAGCTCGGCATCTCGATCGTCACCCTGATCTTCAGCGACGACACGGACGTCTATTTCGCGCGGCAGCTCGTCAACGAGCGCCTCGATCAAATCCGCGATAAGATCCCGAAGGAGATCGGCTCGCCCGAGCTCGGTCCGATCACGACCGCCCTCGGCGAGATCTACATGTTCGAGCTTCGGGGCGACGGCCGCTCGGCCGAGGAGCTCCGCACGATCGTCGAGTGGCAGATCGGGCCGAAGCTGCGTCAGGTGCCGGGCGTCATCGAGGTCGTCGGATTCGGCGGCGCGGTCAAGCAGTACCGCGTGACGCTCGACCCCGCGCGCCTCGCCGCGCACGACGTCTCCATCGAGTCGGTCCGGATGGCCATCGAGCGCGACAACCGCGTCGGCGGCGGCGGCTTCGTCGAATCGTCGGGCGAGCAGATCGTGCTCCGCGGCGACGCGCGCTTCAACGGCATCGAGGACATCGAAGCGACCGTCGTTCGAACGGACGAGTCGGGCATCCCGGTCCGCATCGGCCAGCTCGGCGAAGTCGACACGGGGCCAGCCCTCCGCCAAGGCGCGATGTCGCGCGACGGCCGCGGCGAGGTCGTCGGCGGGAGCGTGTACATGCTCAAGGGCGCGAACAGCCGCGAGGTCGTCGGCGACGTCAAGATCGCGCTCGACGAGATCGCGCCGCGCCTGCCCGCCGGCATGCACATCGAGCCGTACTATGATCGTGCAGACTACATCAATCGCGTCCTCACGACCGTGGCGCGCAACCTCAGCGAAGGCGCGCTCATCGTCGTCGTGTGCCTGCTCCTGACCCTCGGCAGCCTCCGGGCTGGGCTCCTCGTCGCGGGCGCGATCCCGTTCGCGATGCTCGTCGGCGTCACCGGGCTCAACGCCCTCGGCTACACGGGCAACGTCATGAGCCTCGGCGCGATCGACTTCGGCATCGTCGTCGAGGGCGCCGTCCTGATGGTCGAGCACGCGATGACCCATGGCGGGGCCATCGAAGACCGGAACCGACGCCGCCGCGCCATCACGCACGCGATGGCCGACGTCGCCAAGCCGGCCGTCTTCAGCGTCATCATCACGATCCTCGTCTTCCTCCCGCTCATCACGCTCGAGGACGTCGAGGGCAAGATGTTCCGCCCCGTCGTCGTGTCGCTCTGCTTCATGCTCACGGGGGCGCTGTTCTACGCGCTCGTGCTCGTGCCCGCCGTCGCGCCGCGCTTCCTCCAGGGATCGGCCGACGCCCGCGAGCCGTGGCTCATCCGAAAGGCGCGCGTGGCCTATGCCCCGGCGCTCGATTTCTCGCTGCGCAAGCCGTGGGTCACGATGGGCGGCGCGTTCCTCTTGACGACGGTGCTGCTCGCCGCGGGCGGCTCGATGGGGGCCGAGTTCCTGCCCCGCATCTTCGAAGGCGCGTTCGCGCTCGACGTGCTCCGGCCGCCGAGCACGGCCATCGACGAGGCCGTCAAGCTCTCGAAGGAAGCCGAGATCGCGCTGAAGGAATCGCCCGAGGTCGACACCGTCGTGAGTCGCATCGGTCGCCCCGAGGGCTCCGTCGACTTCGCGGGGCCGGAGTCCGCCGACGTCTTCGTCATCCTCAAGCCGAAGAAGGAGTGGCGCCCGGGCATGACGCCGGAGAAGCTCGCCGAGGAGCTCTCGGCGAAGCTCGACGCGCGCGTCCCCGCGACCCTGAGCGCGTTCAGCCAGCCCATCGAGATGCGCGTCAACGACCTCATCGCCGGCGCGAAGGGCGACGTCGCCATCAAGGTCTACGGCGACGATCTCGCGACGATGAGCGACGTCGCGGACCAGATCCGCAAGACCGTCGCGCAGATCCCGGGCGCGGCCGACACGAAGATGGAGATCGCGACGGGCCTCCCGTCGATCCAGGTCGTCGTCAACCGCGATCACGTCGGCCGGCTCGGCGTCGCGCCGGGCAACGTCCTCGACGCGCTCGCGATGGCGCGCGCGGGCATGCCGGTCGGCATCGTGCGCGAAGGCGAGCGCGTGTTCGACCTCGTGCTCCGCATCGGCGGCGAGAGCGTGGAGAGCGAGCGCGATCTCGCGCGGCTCCCGCTCGCGACGAGCCACGGGTCGCTCGTGCCGCTCGGCATGGTGGCCGACGTGAACCTCGAGAACACGGTCGTCATGGTCGGTCGCGAGCAGATGCGACGTCGTCTGCTCGTGCAGTCGAACGTGCGCGGTCGCGACATGGTCGGCTTCGTCAAAGAGGCGCAGGCGAAGGTCGCGCAGCTCGACATCCCGAAGAGCGTCGAGGTCGTCTGGGGCGGTCAGTTCCAGAACTTCAACCGCGCCAAGGCGCGCCTCGCGATGCTCGTGCCGGTGTCGCTCGGCGTCATCGCGCTCATGCTCGTCTTCATGTTCCGGCGCGTGCGCTACGTCCTCATCACGATCGCGAACCTCCCGTTCGCGATCGGCGGCGGCGTCCTCGCGCTCGTCTCGCGTGGCTTGCCGTTCAGCATCCCGGCGGGCGTCGGCTTCATCGCGCTCTGCGGCGTCGCGGTCATGACGGGCATCGTCATGACCCAGAGCTTGCTCGACACGCCGCGGGGGGGCGACGTCACCGCGCGGGTTCGGAAGGCGGCGCTGGCGTCGTTCCGCGCGCCACTCAGCACGGCGCTCGTCGCGGCGATCGGGTTCATCCCGGCCGCGATCGCGACCGGAACGGGCGCCGAGGTGCAACGTCCGCTCGCGACGGTCGTCATCGGCGGCCTGCTCATCGGCATGGTGCTCTCGATGGTGACGCTCCCGGCGATGCTCCTCATCGCCGCGCGCCGTGAGGCCCTCGAGCCGACGGACGAAGACGCGGCCGCCGAGGACGACGATTGGTCGCCGCTCGGAAACCATGAAGCTCATGCGGCGGAGTGACCGGGCGGATTGACGAGGCGGATTGACGGGGCGAATTCTCGTCGAGTCGGCGGCGGCGTGGCATGCTCCGGCGCACGATGGACTGGAAAATCTTCGCCTCGACGTTCGCGACCATCTTCGTTGCCGAGCTGGGGGACAAGACCCAGCTCGCCGCGCTCTCGTTCTCGGCAGGATCGGTCTCGAAGTGGACCATCTTCGCCGCCACGTCGCTCGCGCTCGTCGCGGCCTCGGCCATGGCGGTCGCGGGCGGGGAAGCCTTGTCGCAAATCGTCTCACCCCTGTGGCTCCGGCGCGCCGGCGGCGTGCTCTTCCTCGTCATGGGGATCGTGTTCCTCGTGCGCGCTCCGTAGCTCGAAGCCCGTAGCCCGCCCCGGGCGGTCGCGGCGGATCCGCGCTCTCAGCGACGTCGTGCGACACTTCCCGACCGCGGTGCGACCTGCGGCGGTCCGTCCGTTGCAGGTCCGGGGACGTCCGTGCTCGCCCTCGTCCTCGCGGTTTTGTGCCTGGGCCTGAACGCGTTTTTCGTCGCCGCCGAATTCGCGCTGGTCAAGGTCCACGTCACCAAGATCGAGCCTCGTGCTCGTCGCGGTGAGCGCCGCGCCGTCGCGGCCAAGAAGGTCCTCGCGCGGCTCGACCGCTACCTGTCGGTGACGCAGTTCGGGATCACGGTCGCGAGCCTCGGCCTCGGCTGGATCGGCGAGCCCAGCATCGAAGCGCTCGGTCACTATCTTTCGCTACGCATCAGCGGAGCTCCGCTCGGCCCGACCGGCCTCTTCCTCGTCGACGCCGCCGGCCTTGGGCTCCTCACGTTCCTGCATTTGCTCCTCGGCGAGCTCGTGCCGAAGTTCGTCGCGATCCAGCACTCGGAGAAGACGGTGCTCCGGGCCGCGCTGCCGCTTCGCTTCGTCGACGCCGCGTTCCGGCCCGTTTTGTGGGTCCTCGAAAAATCCCAGCGCGTCGTGCTCCGCCTCCTGGGCATCGATCCGGAGGTCGCCAACGAAGGCACGCTCAGCGAGGAAGAGATCATCGGCCTCCTCGCCGCCAACGCGGCCCGCGGAGAGGCCGCGCGCGACAAGCAGCGCATCGTCGAGCGCGTGTTGCGGATGTCGCGCCATCCGGTGAGGACCACGATGGTGCCGCGCGTCGACGTCGTCGCGCTGCCCATCGACACCCCCGGCGAGCGCGCCTACGCCATGCTCCTCCAATACGAGTTCTCGCGCGTCCTGGTGTACCGCGACTCGATCGACTCGATCGCCGGGTACCTCTACGTGAAGGACTTCTTGTTCGACGCGAGCGCGCGCCAGCGCCCGAGCCTGCACGGCCTCGAGCGGCGCGCCCTCTTCGTGCTCGAGAGCAGCGACGGTCTCGCGGCCCTCCGCGCGATGCAGCGCGAGCGCATCCCCTTCGCGGTCGTGGTCGACGAGTACGGCGGGACGAGCGGCATCGTGACGCTCGAAGACCTCGTCGAGGACGTCTTCGGCGACATCCGCGACGAGCTCGATCAGGAGCCCGAGAAGGTGGTCTGCCTGAACGCCGAGGCGTCGATGTGGGACGTCGCGGCGAACGCGACGACGCTGGAGCTCCGGGAAGCGGGCGTCCCCGTCGATCCGTCGCTGCCGGATCAGCCCATCGGCAAGCTCGTGGTCGAGCGGCTCGGGCGGCTGCCGAGGGTGGGGGACGTCGTCGCGGTCGCCGAGGGCGTGATCGGACGGGTCACGGCGACGAGCCGGCGGCGGGTGGACCGCGTCCGCCTCCAAATCGTCGGTTCGGGGCCATTTCCGGGGCTCTCCCTCCGTCGCGCCGAAAACTTGTAGCTCCCGATCCGAAGCTGTTACGCCCGCATACCATGAGCCATCGTGAAGGCCGCCGCGCCCTTCGCCCGGAGGGAGCGGACCGTCTTTCGTCCGCCGCCGCGGGACGCACGTTCCGGCCGATGCTGCGCGCCGGGGAGCGGTTCGCGCGCGAGGCCGCGAATCGCCCGATCTTGATGTTCGAGGACGTGTTCAAGTCCTACCGCCCCGGGGCCCCGGTCCTGCGCGGCATGAACCTCATCATCGAGCGCGGCGAGTTCGTCTTCATCACCGGACCGAGCGGCTCCGGAAAAAGCACGCTCCTTCGCATCCTCTACGCCGCGGAGAAGCCCGACGAGGGGCGCATCCTCTTCCTCGGTCGCGACATCGTCCGGCTCCGCGACGACTCGATCCCCTTCTTGCGCCGGAACCTCGGCGTCGTGTTCCAGGACTTCAAGCTCGTGCAGAGCTGGAGCGTCTACGAGAACGTCGCGATCACCCTCGAGGTGCTCGGCCTGCCGTCGCGGCTCGTTCGCTCGCGCGTCGGCGAGGCCCTCGAGCGCGTCGGCCTCCACGGCCGCGGCGGCGATCCGGCGGGCGTCCTCTCCGGCGGCGAGCAGCAGCGCGTCGCGATCGCCCGCGCCATCGTCGGCGAACCGGCGCTCATCCTCGCCGACGAGCCCACGGGCAACCTCGATCCGCAGCTCGCGATCGACATCCTCGGGCTCTTCGAGGAGATCCACGAAGCGGGCACCACGGTCCTCTTCGCGACGCACGATCGCTCGCTCCTCGAGGTCCGATCGCGCCGCCTCATCGTCCTCGACGAGGGCAAGGCGGTCGACGTGAAGGCCGGCATCGCCATCGACGTCGAAGAGGACGCCGAGCTCGCCGAGCCCGATTGGATGCCCACGCTGGACCCCGAATTTCTCGTCTGAACGGCGACGCCAAGGAATCGGTACACGCAGATGCTCAACGAATCGATCGGCACGACGCGAAGGGCCCGCCGCGGCATGCTGCGCGAGTGGCGCCTGCACGCGCTCAGCGTCTTCTCGCTCGCCGTGGCCTTCGTCTGCCTCGGCGCCGCGCTGCTCTTCCTCACGAACCTGCGGGCGGTCGAGGAGCGTTGGGCCCACGCCGGTCGCGCGTCGATCTACCTCAAGGACGACGCCTCGATCGAAGACGTCGGCGCCCTCAAGGCGGCGCTCTCGGGCGTGCCGGGGATCCTCGGCGTCCGTTACCTGTCGGCGGCCCAGGCGCGCGCGGAGTTCGGCCAAAAGGAAGACGGCCCGAACGGCGAGCTGGCGGGCCTCCCCATCGATGCGTTCCCCGCGTCGCTCGAAATCGAAGTTCGCCCGGATCTCTCGGATTCCGAGCTGAACGACATCGTCGGCAAGCTCCGGCTCTTGCCCGCCGTCGACGACGTCGAGACGTACCAGGTGTGGACCGAGCGCCTCGCCCATCTCGTCAAAGGTGGGGTCGCCGCCGCGGCGCTCCTCGCGGTCGTCGTGTTCGCCTCCGTGCTCGCGGTCGTCGGCTCGACGATCCGCCTCGCGCTCCAGCGACGCCGGACCGAGGTGGAGGTGCTCAAGCTCGTCGGCGCGAGCGAGCGGTTCATCAAGGGACCGTTCCTCATCGAGGGGAGCGCGCAGGGGGCGCTCGGCGCCGCCGCGGCGATCGGCATCCTCGCCGTCATGTTCTTCCTCGTCCGCGCGCGCCTCGACTCGGAGCTCGCGTCGCTCGTCGGCGTCGAGCCCACGTTCCTGCCCTGGTACGTCGTCGTCGCCACGATCGCGGTCGGCAGCTTGCTCGGCATGATCGCGGCCTTCCTCGGCCTGCGGAGACTCGTGAACGTATGAAGGTCGCGCGCACGCTCGTAGCCGTCGGCCTCGCGGTCGTGGCGAGCGGTTTCGGCCGCGGACACGCCGCGCAGCTCGACGAATCCGGCGCACCGTCGTCGCCGGTCGTCGCCGCCGCGCCGGTCATCGCCGCGCCGGTCGTCAAGGTGGTCGATCCCGCGCTCAAAGACCAAGGCTCCCTCGCGCTCGCGGCGCTCGATCGGAAGATCGCCGATCTCGACGCCGAAGAGCAGGCCTCCAAGCGCGAGCTCGCGGAGATGAGCGGCAAGATCCGCGACGCCCACGCGCGCGCGCTCGACCGCGGTCGGTTCTTCTACCGCCTCACGCGGGCGGGGATGCTCCCCGTGGGCGGCGGTTTCGGCGAGCTCGTCTCCCACGCGATGCGCGTCGAGCGTACGCGTCGCGCGTTGGCCGCCGATCTCGAGAACGAGGCCAAGCTCCGAGAACGCGGCGCCGAGCTCGCCCACGCGCTCGAACGTCTCTCACGCGATCGCGTCGCGCTCGCGAGTCAACGGAGCGCGATGGACGCCGCCCGCCTCGCGATGGACGACGAAAACCGCCGCCAAGCCGCGTTCGATCGGGCGTTCTCGACCTCGACCGGCTCGACGGAGTACGTGGCCGTCTACGGCGGCGGCGCGGGCACCGGTCCCTCGGCGAGCAGCACGGGCTTCGCGGCGTCGCGCGGTCGGCTCCTCTTCCCCCTCGTCGGACGCTCCGAGGTCCACCAAGCGCGTCGCGAAGGCACCGACGGCCCCGGCCTCGAGATCAAGACGTCCCTCGGCGCGCCCGTGCGGGCCGTCTTCGCCGGACGCGTGGCCTTCTCCGATCGCTACGGCCCCTACGGCCGCCTCGTGATCATCGACCACGGCGACCACTACTACACGGTGAGCGGCAACCTCGCGACGATCGACGTGAAGGTCGGCGACGAGCTCTCGGCCGGCGAACGCGTCGGCACCGTGGGCGACGAAGGGCAGGGCCCGACGCTCTACTTCGAGATCCGCCACGCGACCGACACGATCGCCCCGGGCCCCTGGCTCGGCCTCTGACGAGCTCGCCGCTCGCCCGCGCGCTTCGCCGAAATGCAACCGTTTGGTTGCGCTATTTCCGGAACCGATCGACGACGCGAAGCACCTCGTCTTCTGTCATGATGTGGTTCTGCGATTTCGCGGCCTCGAGGATCGCCGCGACGAGCACGTCGCTGCTCGGAATGTTGCGCTGCGCGAGCCAGTAGTTGACGTTCGACGCGCCGCTCATGAAGCCGATGCAGATCTCCTGCTGGCGCCCGATCATCGACGCCGGGACGCCGCTGTAGATGCGGTCGGCGAGCCACGTGTCGTTCTTCGCCATCGACTTGATGATGGCCGCGGCGTGGACGCCGGTCGCCGTGCGGAACGCGTCGCGCCCGACGAGCGGGTAGTTGATCGGGATGTCCCAGTGGACCGCGCGCGCGACGGCCTGGCAGTAGTCGAGGAGCTTCGTCAGATCTTGTCCTTCGATCTGACCGAGGAGCTTCAGGTTGAGGAGCAAGAGCTCCATCGGCGCGTTGCCGACGCGTTCGCCGATGCCGAGGCCCGTCGCGTGCACGCGATCCGCGCCGTACTCGAACGCCCAGATCGCGTTCTCGAGCGCGAGGCCGCGATCGTTGTGGCCGTGCCAGTCGATGCCGACGTCCGTGCGCCCCGTGCCCGCGATGACGTTCCGCGTGAACTGAATGAGGTTGCGCACGCCGTCGGGCGTGGCGTGCCCGACGGTGTCCGACAGGCAGATGCGCGACGCGCCGTGGTCGAGCGCGGCGCGGAAGAGGGTCGTGAGCACCTCGGGCCGCGAGCGCGTCGTGTCTTCGGTGACGTAGGCGACGCGCAGGCCCTCCTTGACGGCGACGTCGATGGCCTCGGCGCTCCGCTTCGCGATCAGATCGACGTCCCAGTTCTCGGCGTATTGGCGGATCGGGCTCGACCCGATGAACGCGTACACCTCGACGGGCACACCCGCGCGTTGCGACAGCTCCACCATCGGCGTGATGTCGCTCACGACGGTGCGGCCCGCGCACGCCACGCGCAGCTTCATCTTCTGGTCCGAGATCTCCCGGCACATCCGCAGGCAATCGTCGAACGCCCGCTTGCTCGACCCCGGGAGCCCGATGTCGGCGACGTGGATGCCGAGGTCCTCCATCAGGTGGAGGATCTCGAGCTTGGCGTCGATCGGCGGATCGACGACGGACGGGTTTTGCAGGCCGTCCCGCAACGTCTCGTCGAAGAACGTCGCGTTCCTCGGCAAAATGCGCCCCTTCCGATTGACCTCGTTCCAGTCGAAAATGAGGTCGCGCGCGCGCTCCGCCTCGCCGCCGGGCGAAAGTTCGGCTTCGGATTTTCGGGGATCACGCCGCTCGTCGGACATGTTCTAGAGTATGCCATGACCGCCGCCGGCGGTAAGGACGATCGCGGGGGACCGCGGGAGAGGTCGGACGGGAGCGACGATGGAACAGCTTGGGACCCTCGATGCAGCGCGTCTATCCGTCGTTCAGCACGGCACGCACGCGAGCTTTCGCCGGCGCGTCGTCGATGCCATGAGGCAGGTCGTTCCGGCGTCGGGCGCCTTCTTCTGTTTCGGGACGGACGACGCGCGCGCGTACGCGGATTCGGTGCGCGTCGTCGACGGCGTGTTCGGGCGTGTGCGCGGCGACGACACGCACCCGTTGACCCGCGCGTTCGGGTTCGAGGCTCGGAGCGTCGTGGAGACGACGCGACGCGTCTACTCCGCCGACGAGCTCTACCCGGCCGCGGATCGCGCGAAGCTGCCTTATTTCGCCGCGCACGCCGACGACGGCTTCGCGCACACGCTGCTCTTCTTCCTTCACGAAGGCGGCGTGCTCTTCGGCCTCGCGGGCCTCGAACGCCGCGCGGCGGACGGCCCGTTCACGGACGCCGACGTCGACGCCATCGAAGCGCTCGGTCACTTCGTCATCGTCGGCATCCGTTCGCAGATCGCGTACGACGAGCTCTCGCGCGAAGCCGTCGCCCTCCGAGCCTTCAACAAGACGACCGCGACGCTCTTCGTCGTCGACCGCGAGACGCGCAAGGTCGTGTGGGCGGCGAACCGCGAGCGCGGCATCGATTGGGAGACGGACGTCGCGCCGAACGCCGATCGCATCGTCGAGGCCGCCGAGCACTCCCTCCAAGCGCGCGCCAAAGGCGATGCGCTCCCGACGCCGCCGCGCCTCGCGTCCGGGACCGTCGCCGGGTTCGCGAAGATCGACGGCGATCCCGTCTTCGGCGGCACGAAATGCGTCGTGCTCCGCGTCGAGCCTCAAGAGAAGGCGGCCCCCATCGACGGCCTCTCGAAGCGCGAACGCGAGATCGCGCGGCTCCTCGTGGCGGGCTACAGCGGCGTCAACGTCGCCGCCATCTCGGGCCTGTCCGAGAACACCGTGCGCACCTACGTGCGACGCCTCTACCACAAGCTCGGCGTATCGAACCGCGCCGACCTCGTGCGCAAGTTGATGTCGCCCGAGCCGCGTTCGATCGCCCCGTCTTCGGTCCTCGCGCCCGCCGACTCCTCGCTGGCTTACGGCGACGACACGCTCGATTGAGCCGCCGCGCGCCCGCTCGCGCAGGCGATGGGGTCGTCCGAAGAGCGGCGCAAATGATGGAAACGAGGCCGTCCGAGCGCTCGGATGGCCGAGCTGGCTCGGGTCCTCACCCAGGGCTATAGTAAGACCATGGCCACCACGCCGAGCTCCCGGCGCCGTCCTACGGCTTCCTCACCGCCTTCGTCGGAAGGGAAAGCCGACGAGCGCGCTCGAAGGGCCGAGCATCAAGGGTCGTCCGAAGAGCGGCGCAAGCGTGTGGCCGAGGCCGCGAGCGCGTTCATGGATGCCAACGCAGAGCTGCTCGATCGTCTCGCGAAGTAGCGCCGTGCGTTTCGAGGACGTGTTCTTTCTCGAAGTCGAGGACGTGGACGAGATCCACGCGATCGCTGTCGCGCGCCACGGAGGGTCCGCAGGAACCCGAGATCCCGGTCTTCTCGAGTCTGCCGTGATGGCGCCGCAGGCGGGTTACTACGGTACGCTCACCGAGCTCGCGGCTGCCCTTTGCCATGGCCTGGCGAAGAATCACCCCTACATCGACGGTAACAAACGGGTTGCGATCTCCGCGGCCGCCGTCTTCCTCGCCGTGAACGGGCATCCACTTCGTGCCCTCGATGCGAATCGCTGGGAGGCCATCATGGTCGGAGTGGCATCGGGCACCGTGTCGCGCGACGAGCTCGCGGCCCGATTCGCCGAAGAGATCGGCGACGCGGTGCCGTTGGAGGCGTGACGCCGCTGCCCGCCGCGCTCAGGTCCCGTACAGCGTCTCGGCGATCTTGAAGGTGAGCGTCTCGAGCGCCTGGTAGCTCGATCGGACACTCGCCGCGTCGCCGTGCCCGTCGAGCAGCGCGCGCAGGCGCATGCATTCTGCACGCATTTCTTCGAGCTTCTCCGTCTCGACGAGCTCCTTGTAGCCATCGAGCGCCGCCTCCGTCGTGTAGAGGAGCGTCTCGGCCTGATTGCGCAGCTCCGCGAGCTCCTTGCGGTGCACGTCTTCGTCGCGGTGGCGCTCGCCCTCTTCGACGATGCGCGCGATCTGCTCTTTCGTCAGGCCGCTCGTCGGCTGGACGTTCATCTGCTGCGAGCGGCCGGTCCCCAGATCCTTGGCGTCCACGCTCACGACACCGTTGGCGTCGATGCGGAACGTCACCTGGATCTTCGGCACGCCGCGCGGCGCGGGCGGGATGCCGGTGAGCTCGAAGCGCCCGAGGCTCGTGTTGTCCGCGGCCATCTCGCGCTCACCCTGCAAGACGTGGAGCGGCACGAACGGCTGGTTGTCCACGCTCGTCGTGAAGACCTCGCTCCGCTCCGTCGGGATCGTCGTGTTCCGCGGGATGAGCTTCGTGAACACGCCGCCGCCCGTCTCGACGCCGAGCGACAGCGGCGTCACGTCGAGCAGGAGGACCTCGACGTCCGACGAACCTGTGAGCGCGATGCCCTGGAGCGCCGCGCCGGCGGCCACGACCTCGTCGGGGTTCACGCCCTTGTTCGGCTCTTTGCCGAAGAACTCGCGCACCGCGCGCTGGACGGCGGGCATGCGCGTCATACCGCCGACGAGCACGACGCTGTGGATGTCCGCGGGCGTGAGCTTCGCATCGGCGAGGCAGCGCCGGCACGGCTCGAGGCTCTTCTCGATGAGATCGGCCGTGAGCATCTCGAGATCCGCGCGCGTGATCGTCTTCTGCACGTGCACGGGCTCGCCCTTGGCGTCGACGGCGATGAACGGCAAGTTCACCTCGGTCTCGAGCGACGAGCTGAGCTCGTGTTTCGCCTTCTCCGCCGCTTCCTTCAGGCGCTGCAGCGCCATGCGGTCGCTCTTCAGGTCGATGCCGTTCGCCGTCTGGAACGACTCCGCGATGGCGTCGACGATGCGCAAATCGAAGTCTTCGCCGCCGAGGTACGTGTCGCCGCTCGTGGCCTTGACGTTGAAGACCCCCTCGTGGATTTCGAGGATCGAGATGTCGAACGTGCCGCCGCCGAGGTCGTAGACCGCGATGCGTTCGGACGCGCGCTTCTCGAGGCCGTACGCGATCGCCGCCGCCGTCGGCTCGTTGATGATGCGGCGGACGTCGAGCCCGGCGATCTTGCCCGCGTCGCGCGTGGCTTGCCGCTGGGCGTCGTCGAAATACGCGGGGACCGTGACGACGGCCTCGGTGACCTCTTCCCCGAGGTACGCCTCGGCGATCTCCTTCATGCGCGCGAGCACCATCGCGCTCACCTCGGGCGGCGACATCTCCTTGCCCGCGACGGAGATCCACGCGTCGCCGTTCGGCGCCTCGACGATGGAGAACGGACTCCGCTCCACGAGACGCCGAACCTCCTCGGATCCGAACTTCCGCCCGATGAGGCGCTTGGCGGCGTAGACCGTGTTCTGCGCGTTCGTCACCGCTTGCCGTTTCGCGGCCTGACCGACGATGCGCTCGCCCGACGCCGTGAACCCGACGATCGACGGCGTCGTGCGCGCACCCTCCGAGTTCGGAATGATCTTCACGTCGATCCGACCCGTCGCGCTCTGTTCGACGACCGCGACGCACGAGTTGGTCGTTCCGAGATCGATCCCGATGACTTTTCCCATCCGCGTTTCCCGCCCTCTAAATCCGGTGCTCGGTCTCAGGATCCCGACGTCGCGCCGCCGCCCGACTTCGGCTTCGCCACGACGACCATCGCCGCGCGCACGAGGCGATCGCCCTGAACGTATCCGGGACGAACTTCGGCGACCACGGTTCCGGGCGCGGCCTCGTCGGTTTCGATTTGCTGGATCGCGTCATGGACGTTCGGATCGAACTGCGCGCCCACGGTCGGGACCTTCACGATGCCGCCCCGCGAGAGCGTGTCGGCGAACTGCCGTACGATCATGTCCAAGCCTTCGGCGACGGCTTTGACGTCCGTGCTCCGCTGCGCGCTCTGGATGGCGCGCTCGAGGTTGTCGAAGACCGGCAAGAGATCGTTCAGGAGATCTTCGCGCCCGGCTTTGCGCGCGTCCTCGACCTCCTTCCGCGATCTCTTGCGGTAGTTGTCGAAGTCGGCGACCGAGCGGATCCACTGATCCTTCATGCGCGCGGCCTCGGCTTTGGCGGCGGAAAGCTCGTCTTCGGCGCCGGTCGTGGCGGATTCGGACGAGGGCGAACCGTCGTCGCCCGTGGGAGAGGTTTCTTCTTGGTTGTCGTTCACGGCTGTCACGTCCGCCAATATACCCGAATTCTTGGCGCGCGGCCCCTAGCCGTCGTCGGCGAGTGCGACTATGCGGAGGGGCATGGCCTTGCCCGAGCTCAACGCGCCGCAGGCCGAGGCGGTGGCGCACGTCGAGGGACCCCTGCTCGTGTTCGCGGGGGCGGGCAGCGGCAAAACGCGCGTCATCACCTACCGCATCGCGAACCTGGTGGCGCGCGAGCGGGTCGCGCCGTGGCGCATCCTCGCGGTCACCTTCACGAACAAGGCCGCGGGGGAGATGCGCGCCCGGCTCGAGGCCCCCGAGCTCTTGGGGCCGGTCGCGCGCGATCTGTGGGTCGGCACCTTCCACTCCACGTGTGTGAAGTTCCTGCGGCTCTTCCCGGAGGCCATCGGGCGGACGAAGAGCTTCGTCATCTACGATTCCACGGATCAGAAGGCCGTCGTCACGCGCGCGCTGCGCGACATGGACCTCGACGACCGGCGCTACCCCCCGAAGGTCGTGCTCGGGCGCATCCACAAGGAGAAGCAAGAGGGGCGCGGCCCGAACGACATGGGGCGCGACAGCTACGTCGACGACGTCGTCCAGAAGGTCTACGCGCGCTACGAAGAGGCGCTCCGCGCGGCGAACGCGCTGGATTTCGAAGACCTCATCCTCGGCGTCGTGCGCATCCTCGAGGCCCCGGGCGACGCGCCCGAAGAGGTGCGCCACGCGAAGGAGTCGCTCGAGAAGAAGTTCGACTTCGTCCTGGTCGACGAGTTCCAGGACACGAACCAGATCCAGTACCGCTTGATCCGGGCGCTCGCGGCGCGCACGCGGAACCTCTGCGTGGTCGGCGACGACGATCAGAGCATCTACCGATGGCGCGGCGCCGACGTCCGCAACATCCGTGGGTTCCGTCGCGACTACCCCGACGCGCGCGTCGTGAAGCTCGAGCAGAACTACCGCTCGACCAAGCGCATCGTGGCGTCCGCGCTCGCGATCATCGCCCCCGCGGCGACGCGCGAGGAAAAAGAGCTCTGGACGGACAACGACGAGGGCTCGGCCGTGCGCGTGATCGGCGCCGCTGACGAGCGCGACGAAGCCGCGTGCGTCGTGCGCGCCCTGCGTGACGCGCGCGAAGCCGGCATCCCCACGCGCGACATCGCCGTGTTCTACCGCGTGCACGCGCAATCGCGTGTCCTCGAAGAAGCGCTGCGCTCGGTGTCGATCCCCTACCAGATCATCGGCGGCATGCGCTTCTACGAGCGCGCCGAGGTCAAAGACGCCCTCTCGTACCTGCGCGTCTTGGTCAACCCGAAGAGCGACGTCGATCTCCTGCGCGTCATCAACACGCCCGCGCGCGGCATCGGCGCGACCACCATCGAGCGCGTGGCGTCGTACGCGTCCGTCCAAGGCATCTCGGTGTTCGAGGCGCTCGAGCGGCTCGAGGAGTTCTCCGCCGACGTCGGCGCGGCGCCGAGAAAGCGGCTCGGTCAGTTCCGCGAGCTCATGAGGGGCCTCGTCGAGGAGTCGAGGGATCAGGCGCCGGCGGACGTCTTGCGGACGGTGCTCGCGAAGAGCGGCTATCGAAAGGCGCTCGAGAACGAGGACTCGGCGGAGGCCGAAGGTCGCCTCGAGAACCTCGCCGAGCTCGAGGGCTCGATGCACGACTACGCCGTCGAGGCGGAGGCGCGCGGCGAGGTCCCGTCGCTCGACGGTTTCCTCGAGCGCGTGACGCTCCAGAGCGACGGCGACGTCGAGGGCGGCGAGAAGGTCTCGCTCATGACGGTGCACGGCGCCAAGGGGCTCGAGTTCGATCTCGTCCTGCTCACGGGCATGGAAGAAGACATGTTCCCGTACCGGAGCCAGGAGCCGCGAAACGCCGAGGAGATGGACGAAGAGCGGAGGCTCGCCTACGTCGCGGTGACGCGCGCGCGAAAGCACCTCGTGGTCACGCACGTCCGCCAGCGCCAGATCTTCGGCACGACGCGCCTGGGCGTGCCGAGTCGGTTCATCGGCGATTTGCCGAAAGACGTGATCGAGCACCTCGAGACGGCGGCGGCGAAGACCGCGGGGACGTCGCGTTGGATCGATCGGCCGTCGAGCTTCTCGGGCGCTCCGTCGCGCTCGTTCGGCAGCACGCCGCCGCGTTCCTACGGCGGGTACGCGGGTCGCGAGAGCCCGTCGCGTCCGCCTCCGCGCGCACCCGGCGAGCGTTTCGTCGAGTACGACGCGAGCGACGCCGGAGACGCCGGCGGCGATGCGTCCGAGCTGCGCCGCGGGATGTCCGTCCTGCACGAGCGCTTCGGCCGTGGCGAAGTCCTACGCGTCGTCGCCGCGAGCGAGCCGGCCGCCGTCGTCTTCTTTCCCGGTTGGGGAGAGAAGAAGGTCTTCACGCGCTTCTTGCGCGCGACCTGATCGCGCGATTTCGGCGGTGATTCGCGGCGTCAAATAGGATTTACGTATCTCAATTATACTTTACGTAAATCCGCCGCGACGTGTCGATCTCCGACGCGCCGATACGTCGGAATGCGTCGGTATATCCGCTGCCATTCCACGTTCGTTCGTTTGCTAATCTCCGTCGCATGACGCAAGAAGCACGGCTTCGCGCGGGTCGCTCGCGCCTCCTCAAGAGCGTTCCCTTTCTCTTCTTGGCGACGGCGGCCCTGCACTGCGCCGACAGCAGCCGGGGAGACGGCGACGACGATCCGTTCTCTCGCCCGGACGACGCGGGCGACGGGGTCGCGCCTTCGGACGCCGGGACTTCGTTCGACGGCGCTCCCTTGGACGACGGCGGCGACACCGCGACCTCGGATGGATCGCTCCCGTCCGTCTTGCCCGCGCTGCGCGAGTGGAAGCCCGACTATCGCGCGCCGTTCGCGTGGTCGACGCAGACGCGCATCGTCGCTCCCGGCACGCTGACGAACGAAGCCCGAACCTTCGCCGAAGATCTCGCCTTCGCGACGAACGGCACGCTTCCTCAGGTCGTCGCGGGCACCCTGGCCACCGCGGTCGTCGGCGACATCGTCCTCGACGACGGCGCGAACGACCCCTCGCTCGCCGAAGAGGGGTATCGCGTCGAGATCGGCCGAATCCTACGCATCAAGGCCAACTCCTCGACCGGCGTTTTCTGGGGAACGCGAACCACGCTTCAGCTCCTGAGGCAGTCGCTCACGCTCTCGTCCGGAGTCGTCCGGGACTGGCCGCAATACCCCATTCGCTCCGTCTTGTTCGATACCGGAAATCCCGCCCGTCATTTCCCGCTCGCGTGGTGGTTCAACCAAATTCGCGATCTCTCGTACCTCAAGATCGGCGAGGTGATGTTCTACGCGAACAACGTCGCCTTCTCGGTGGACGAGCACAAGGCGCTCGACGCGATGGCGCGCCGGTACCACGTCCACTTGGTCCCGCAGGTCAACATGCCCGGGCACCTCGACGCCTCGAGCGACGCGCCGTTGCCTGCATCTTACACGCTCGTCGACCGGTTCGGAGTTCGCGTGAACGGCGCCCTGGACTTGACCAACCCGGACGCGGTCCAGTGGGCCGAGCAGCAAGCCCTACGCTACGTCGATCTCTTCTCGGGGACGATCTGGCACGTCGGCGGGGACGAATACCCGCGCGTCGGGAGCAACGTCGGTGACGTCGCCGCGTATCCGGCGCTCGCCAATTACGCGAAGTCGCAGTACGGATCGAACGGCACTCCGAAGGACGTTTACCATGCGTTCCTCAACCGGATCGGCGATCTGGTCGGCGCGCACGGAAAGACGTCGGTCCGGATTTGGAACGACATGCTGTTTCCGTCGACGGACATCGTCGCGCTCAACAAGAACCTCACCATCGAGTGGTGGGAGCAGTACGACGGCCGTCTGAAGCCCGCGGAAGCAGCCGCCGCCGGCAATTCTCTCGTCAATTGCAATCAGAAATACCTCTATTACAACGAGGGTGATTCGCACTTTTACAACGCGACGCCGAAAGGGATTTGGGAGGATTTCGATCCGGCCATTTTTCCGCGGGATCTGACGCTCCCCGGGGGCGCCACCGATCCGCACCTCTTGGGGATCAAGCTCGCCCAATGGACCGTGAAGCCCGTGGGCCAGCGTCAGGAACAAGGGCTGCTCGAGCGCGTCATGGGGCCGCTCTATCGGGCGTTCGCGCAGCGGGGTTGGGGATCGGACAAGCCGTATCCGACGTGGGCCCAAGTGACGGGCACGGTCGACGCCATCGGACGGGCGCCCGGCTTCATCGACACGCCAGCCACCGGCGATCCCGGAGCGCAGGCCCTCGCGGGATCGAAGGGGATCACGTTCGGCGGCGCCGTGCACGCGTTCCGCGTCATGGGCGACGGGAGCGTCGTGCACGACTGGTCCGACGGATCGCTCCACACGGAGGTCGTCGCCCCCGCGGGCACGGCGACGGGCGAGCCGATGGCCTATCCGTTCCTCGGCAAGCAGCAGCACATTTTCGTGCGTGGCCAGGACGCGCACCTCCGACACTTCGTGACCAACAAGGTCTCGGGCGGCTGGATCTCCGAAGATTGGACGAGCTCCGCCGCGCAGAGCGGGGCGCCGCTCCTGACGATGAGCGGCGATCCCGCGGGCTTTCCCTACGGCGGAGAGCAGCACGTGTTCGCGCGCGGCGACGACGGCCACCTTCGTCATTGGTGGTACGCGTCGTCCGACGAGAAGGTGCACGCCGACGATTGGGGCGGCGGCTTGACCGGCGCGCCGACGGCCTTCGGGTGGGGCGTGACGAAGAACGTGTTCGCGCGCGGCGACGACGGCACCCTATGGCATTGGTGGGAGCAGGGTTCGGAGCCCGGGCGCGTTCATCGCGCGAGCTGGGGTGGAAAGCTCCCGGCGGACGCGACGCCGACGGGGTTCGGCTACGCGGACTCCGAGCTGCACGTGTTCGCGCGCGCCACGAACGACCACCTCCAACACTTCTGGTATGGCGCCGATGGCCAGGTGCACCTCGACGACTGGACCGTTCACGCGCCGCAGACGCTCGTGGCCGGCAATCCGGTGTCGTTCGTGAGCGGCGCGCAACAGCACGCGTTCTTCCGCGACGCCGCGACCTCCGACCTCGTGCAAATCTTGTGGAGCCCCGGCGGCGGCTTCACCCTCGAGAATTGGACCACGCTCGCTCAAGGCACGCCGGTGAAGCCCGCGGCCGATCCCTTCGGTCACGACGCCAAGGATCGCCAGCACCTCTTCGCGCGCGACGCGACCGGTCGTCTCCAGCATTGGTTCTACGCGACGTCGGACAACGCGATTCACCGCGAACCTTGGTATTGACGCGCCCGCGCATGCCTCGATGGGCGCGTGGGCCCGCTCGTCCGAGCATGGGTCGGGCCCACGTGTCCGACGCGTGCGTCAGAACGACAGCGTGTAGGAGACGAACGGGCCGCCCGACACGGTGCCGACGCGGAGACGCTCGATCTCCTTCTTCGCGGCCCACGTCTTCGGCGGAAGGACGTAGGGCAGGAGCGAGCCGATCGCGCCCGTGCCCATCGCGATGAAGACGCGCGCGCTGCGCTCCGAGTCGGCCCAGGACGTCTTCACGGGCCCAAGGAAGATGTAGTCGATGGCCGGCGCGGTGGCCGTCGCGACGAGCGTGATCGCGAGCGCCATCGGCCACGGCGAGCGGATGTTCCCCTCGGGCGGGGGGCCGTAGGCCCACATCGGATCGCACTTCGGGAGCGCGAGGTAGCCGCCGCCCAAGAACATGCCCCACGTCAGCCCGATGAGCCCCGGAGCGATGAGGCGCACGGGCACGTCGTCCTGCTGCTTCAGGTATTGCGTGTTGAGCATCACGCTGCCCACGAGGCCGGCGGCGACGGTGCCCGTGTAGAGCCAATCGAAATGCGAGGCGTCCTTGCAGAGCTCGATCTCGCGGCTCTGGCGCGGGCGGTGGTCCGTCGCCGCATAGACGTACGCCGGCGGATCCTCGGGCGAGGTCGCGTTCGTCGTGGCGGGCGAGGGGTCCACGGCGCGCACGCTAGCACGGAAGCCCTGGCGGAGGCGGTCTCCCGGTGCAGAAGGTCCGTACCTTTCGGGACGGAGGCGCTCGGTGCGGCGGCCTGGGCCGCGTCGTTTCGGGGACCCTTGCGGGGGCGGTGCACATGGGCTTTTGTTGGAGTTCTCATGACGATTCCGACCCACATCTTTCGCGAATACGACATTCGAGGCGTCGCCGACCGCGATCTTTCCGCCGAGCTCGCCGAGGGCATCGGCCGTGGCCTCGCGACGATGTTGCGAAAAGGGGACGAGCCGCTGCGCCTCGCCGTGGGTCGCGATTGCCGACTCTCGAGCCCGCGTCTCTTCGAGGCCCTCGTCCGTGGCCTCGTCGCGCAGGGCGTGCACGTCGTCGACATCGGCGTCGGCCCGACCCCGATGCTCTATTTCGCGGTGCACCACCTCGGCACCGACGGCGGCGTCCAGATCACCGGGAGCCACAACCCCGGCGACGAGAATGGCTTCAAGATCATGCGCGGGAAGGCGAGCTTCTTCGGCCCCGACATCCAGAAGCTCCGCGAGACGATCGAGCACCGCGGCTACGCGACCGTGACGGCGCCCGGAAAGGTCGAGTCCGTCGACGTGCAAGAGGCGTACGTCGCGACGATGAAGGAGCGCTTCGACTTCCGCGGCGCGAACATCCCCTTCGTCCTCGACGCGGGCAACGGCGCGGGCGGCCCGCTCGGCGTGCGGACGATGAAGGCCGTGGGCCTCTCGCCCGACACGCTGTTCTGCGAGATGGACGGCCACTTCCCGAACCACCACCCCGATCCCACCGTGGCGAAGAACCTCGACGCGCTCGTCGCGCGGGTCAAGGAGACCGGCGCGCGCGTCGGCATCGCGTACGACGGCGACGCCGATCGCATCGGCGCGGTCGACGCCAACGGGACGATCATCTGGGGCGACAAGCTCATGATCCTCTTCTCGCGCGGCCTGCTCGCCGAGCGTCCGGGCGCGACGATCCTCGGCGAGGTGAAGTGCTCGCAGACCCTCTACGACGACATCGCCAAGCACGGCGGCAAGCCCGTCGTGTGGAAGACGGGCCACTCGCTCATCAAGACGAAGATGAAGGAGACGGGCGCGCTCCTCGCGGGTGAGATGAGCGGCCACGTCTTCTTCGCCGATCGCTACTTCGGCTACGACGACGCCATCTACGCGTCGCTCCGCCTGCTCGAGATCCTCGCCAAGGATCCGCGCCCGCTCGACGCGATGCTCGCCGACGTCCCGAAGACCTTCACGACGCCGGAGCTGCGCGTCGACTGCCCGGACGCGATCAAGTTCCAGGTCGTGTCCGCCGTCACCGATCGCTACAAGAAGAAGGGCTACGCCGTGCTCGACATCGACGGCGCGCGCATCTCCTTCCCGTCGAAGAGCGACGCGCCGACGTGGGGCCTCGTCCGCTCGTCGAACACCGGACCCATTTTGGTCATGCGCTTCGAGGCCGGATCGGAGGCGGAGCTCGCCGCCATCCGGAGCGAAGTCGAGGCCGTGGTCGCCGAAGAGCGGGCAAAGCTTGCAGGCTGAAACGGCGCGTGCGAAAGCTCACCGCGACCCGCGATGAGCTCCGCCGCTTCGCCGCCGAAGACCTGGACGATCGGCGCCCTCGTCAAATGGGCGACCGACGACTTCCGCACGCGCGGGATCGAAAATCCACGGCTCGACGCGGAGCTCCTCGTCGCGTTCGCGCTCCGCATCGATCGGATGAGGGTCATCCTCGACGCCGAGCGCCCGCTCGAGGGGAGCGAGCTCGCCCACCTGCGCGATCTCGTCAAGCGCCGCCGCGTGCACGAACCCATCGCGTACCTGCGC
This sequence comes from Labilithrix sp., assembly GCA_044226145.1. GTDB lineage: Bacteria > Myxococcota_A > Polyangia > Polyangiales > Polyangiaceae > Labilithrix. The sequence goes on from JBGAHN010000013.1 coordinate 37,189, forward strand.
GGCGAGCGTGAGTTCTACGGCCTGCCGTTCCGCGTCGACGCGCGCGTGCTCATCCCGCGCCCCGACACCGAGACCCTCGTCGACGTCGGCCTCGCGCGGACGAGCCACGTGTCGATGGCCATGCGGCAGCTCGATTTGTGCACCGGATCGGGCTGCGTCGCGATCGCGAGCGCGCACAAGCGCCCCACGGCGAAGATCCTGGCGTCCGACAAGAGCGAGGACGCGCTCGCGGTCGCGCGGGCCAACGCCTTCCGTCTCGGGACGTACAACGTGTCGTTCGTCGCGAGCGACTTGTTCGAGAACGTCGCCGCGGCGTTCGCGAAATACGGTGCGCCGGCGAAATTCGAGCTCGTCACCGGCAATCCTCCGTACATCCCGACCGCCGAGGTCGAGACGCTCGATCCGGGCATTCGCGATTTCGAACCGCGCATGGCGCTCGACGGCGGTCCCGACGGCCTCGACTTCGTGCGCCGCATCGTCCACGAAGCGCCTTCGTTCCTCACGCCGGGCGGTGTGCTCGCGCTCGAAATCGGCGCGGGTGAGGCCGAGGCGACGGCGGCGATCTTCGCCGAGCGAGGGTTCCGCGCGATCCGCGCCGATCGCGACTACGGGCGCATCGAACGTGTGGTGAGCGGAGTGTTCGGTGAGCGATGAGCGGCGCGTCGGTTCGGTGCGCGCTCGGTCCGGACGACGACGTGGGCGCGACGAGGGACCTCTTCGCGTGCGGTCGCGGTTCGTCCGCGCGGTGGCCGCGACGACGCTGACGTTCGCGTTCGCGACGACGTCGCATCGGGCGGAGACCGCCGAGCCGCCCGCCCGCGCGCCCTACGAAGGAGCCGAGGCCCAACGCTCCCATCCATCCGCGCCGCGCCCGTTCGCGTCACCGGACGGATGGCGCCTCGCCGGCAACGACGCGGTCCGCGGGATGACCATCGGACCGATAGAGAACGCCTATCACCCCGGCGTCGGCTACGGCAGCCCCGCCTTCGGGCGCGCCCTCGACGAGAGCCGCGCGATGGGCGCGACGTGGATCGCGCTCACGCCGTTCGGCCGCGTCGCCGACTTGTCCGGTCGCGGCGTCGATCCGAGCTTCGAGGCACCGGTCGCGCAGACGGAGGTCGACGTCCGCCGCGCCGTCGCGATGGCGCACGCGCGGGGCCTCCGCGTGATGCTCGTGCCGCACCTGTGGGTCGAGTCCGGGGGCTGGCGCGCCGAGATCGATCCGAAGACCGACGCCGGCTGGGAGACGTGGGCGAAGAGCTACGGCGCGTTCGTGCGACGCTGGGCGGCGGTCGCCGAGGACGCGCACGTCGATCTGCTGTCCGCGGGCGTCGAGCTCCGCTCATGGGTGACGACCCCGCGCGCGCCGAGCTTCGTGAAGCTGATCCGCGAATTGCATGCCATCTACAAGGGTCCCCTCACTTACTCGGCGAACTGGGACGACGTCGACACGACGCTCGTGCTCGGCGAGCTCGACGTGATCGGCATCAACGCCTTCTACCCGCTCGCCGAAAAAGACGGCGCCGGTTTCGACGAGCTCCTCGAAGGCGGAAAGCGCGTGCGCGATCGCGTCCGCGAGTTCGCCGAGGTCTGGCACAAACCGATCTTGTTCACCGAAATCGGATACACGACGCGCCCGGACCCCGCGATCCGCCCGTGGGAATGGCCCGACGCGATGACGAACGTCCGCGTCGACGAAGCCGCGCAGGCCGACGCCTACCGCGCCTTGCTCGCGCCGTTGCTCGACGAGCCGTCGTTCATGGGCTGCTTCGTCTGGCGCGTGTACGCGGATCCGGACGACGTCTCGCAAGAAGCCGAGTGGGGGTTTTCCCCCCGCGGCAAGCGCGCCGAGCTCGTGGTCCGCGACGCCTTCGCGACGTGGTGGGCCGGCGACGCGTCTCGCCGCCGGGGTTGGGCCTCGGCGGCACGCGTTCCCGGATTGTTTCCATAGTTTCGATACGAATCGCGACCGCCGAATCGCCGCAGATCCGTCAAACATCGTTGTCTGTCATTGTGCCGTTATCGAACGGTATCGTGACGATCGCGCTGCTGGGCGCGTCCGGGAGCGTCGTTGGGAAGGTTTCGAAAAGAATCGTGAATCGAGCCGAACATCGATGTTCGGGTGATCGGGATTTGGGAAAATGGTTCCCTTGTACCTATCGGTATGGTCAAGTTTAATTTATGCGCTTTTGCCGCCGTTGGGCGCGCGTGCTCGGGATGTTGGCCGCTTGCTTGCTGCTCACCTGCTGCAGCTTGCTCGTTTCCCTTTCGGATTTGACGGAAGGTGGAGGGGGTCTCGATGACGCGGCCGTCGCCGACGCGGGCGTCGACGTCGCCGATACCAGCGTCGACGTCGCTGACGGCGACGCGGACACGGAGGCCCCCGACGCCGACGGCTTTGCCGATGCGACGCCAGATGCGGCCTCGGACGCCTCGGACGCGGATGTCCCCCTCGACGCCGACACCGACGCGGCGCTTCCGTACCCCGTACGGTCGGCTTATCGAATCAAGGGTGTGCGCCCGGACGATTGGGCGAATCGCGACGACATCTCCAAGAGCAACACCGGGAGCGTCCAATTGTACTTCTACTGGGCCGATTGGGAGCCCACGAAGAAAGCGCCGCCGTGCGATGTGGGGGCCCATGAAGTGGCGTACGACGGGCGTTGCTTCTACGCTCCGCCGGAATTCGACGAGGCCGTTCTCGATTGGACGTCGCGCGGCGTCGCGGTCACAGCCACGGTCACCACCGTACCCTCTTGGGCCCGCACGAAGCGCGTGTGCTCTCCCGCCGCGCCAGGGTACGACTACTTCTGCGTCCCCGACGACGCCGCCGATTACGGACGTTTCGCCGGATTCTTGGCGCATAGGTACGACGGCAAGGGCGGGCACGGTCGTGTCGCGGACTTCAACATCCACTTGCTCGCCAACGACAACTCGCTCTTCGACATCGGTTGTGGCCAAGGAACGCCGTGCGACGCGTCGGCGTGGATTGGCATCTACGCGGACAACTACAACGCGGCTTACGACCGAATCATCGCCGAGCAATCCACGGCGAGCGTCTTCGTCGCGTTGAGTTACCGCTTCCTCGGCGCGGACGACGCCAGCGGACCGACACCCTACCTCTCGGGGCCGACGTTTCTCACGGGGCTCGCGCCGCAAATCGCTCCTCGCGCGTGGCACGTTTCGATCTTCGCCATAGCCACGTCCAGCCTCACGGTCGACGGCGATCCGATGGTGACCCTCGGTAACGTCGGCATCGTCTCGGGGTGGCTTTGGAAGACGTTCCCGAACGTCCCTTCGGCCCTCGATGTGCAACTCACCGAAGGCGGGCTCAACTCGGTGGCTCCCGGCTCGCCGTCGCTCCAAGCGACGAGCCTGTGCGCCGCGTTCCGGAACGTGCTCGGCACGCCCGGAGTTTCGATCTTCAACTACGCGCGCATGAAGGATCTGCCGGAGGAAGCGACGCAAGGACTCGCGATGGGCTTGCGCACGTCCGACGGTACGGCGCGCCCCGCGTGGAACGTTTGGGCCACCGCCAATCGAAACGATCTCGTCCCGGCGCAGCTCTCGTGCGGGTTCGATGATCTCCCCTACGTGCGGCTGACGCGTTCGGCGGGCCAAGGCACTCATTGGACGTCGACCCGTGCGCCGCCGGCGAACTTCACGTCGGAACATTCCGTGCTGCTGCTCCACGACCAGGCACCGGGCAAGGTCATGCTGTTCGAATGCCGAATCGCCGCGAACCGGAACTTCGTCACGCGCGACCGCACGTGCAGCGGTGGGACGCCTTACGGCCCGGTCGGCTACGCGTACACCTCTGCGGTTCCGGGGACGGTGCCGCTCTACCGGTGCCTCGTCGCGGCGACCAACGATCACTTCGTGAGCACCGATCCCTCGTGCGAAGGCACGTCCATCGGCGAATTCCTCGGCTACGTCGTCGATGTAAACTGAAATTCCCCCACGACGGCGCCGCCAGGCTCGTTGCCCAGACCCTTCGAAACACCGATGTCCGTCCTCGGACGGCGTTGGAAAAAAGTTCCCGTGTACCGATGGGTATGGTCCACTTAAACTCATGCCGTTTTGCCGCCCTTGGGTGCGCGTGCTCGGGATGTGCGCGGCTTGCTTGCTGCTTACCTGTTGCAGCTTGCTCGTCTCGCTTTCGGATTTGACGGAGGGTGGAGGACTTCTCGGGGACGCCGGTGCGGACGTCGTCGACACGGGCGTCGATGCCATCGACAGCAGCTCCGACATGGACGCCTCCGACGTGGTCGACGCGGACACCGACGCGGCCGTCGACGCACCGACGGACTCCGGAGGTGACGCGGACGTCCCCCTCGATGCGGACACCGACGCGGCGCTCCCGTACCCCGTGCGCTCGAACTACCGAATCAAGGGCGTGCGACCGGAGGATTGGGCGAACCGGGACGACATCTCGAAGAGCAACGCCGGGAGCGTCCAGCTCTATTTCTATTGGGCCTTCTGGGAGCCCACGAAAAAGGCGCCGCCGTGCGATGCGGGGGCGAACGAAGAGGCGTACGACGGGCATTGTTTCGTCGTTCCTTCGGACGTCGACGACGCCGTTCGCGATTGGACCTCGCGTGGCGTCGCCGTCACCGCGACCGTCTTCTACGTGCCCTCTTGGGCCCGCACGAAGCGCGTGTGCTCTCCCGCCGCGCCAGGGTACGAATACTTTTGCGTCCCCGACGACGCTGCCGATTATGCGCGCTTCGCCGGCTTCCTCGCGCATCGCTATGACGGCAAACACGGGCATGGTCGCGTCGCGGATTTCAATGTCTCCTTTCTCGCCAACGACAGCTCGCTCTTCGACATCGGTTGCGGTCAAGGAACGCCGTGCGACGCGTCGGCGTGGCTCGGCGTCTACGCGGACAACTACAACGCGGCTTACGACCGAATCGTCGCCGAGCAATCCACGGCGAAGGTCTTCGTCGCGTTGAGTTACCGCTTTCTCGGCGCGGACGACACCAGCGGACCGACGCCCTCTCTCTCCGGTACGACCTTTCTCACGGGCCTCGCGCCGCGGGTCGCCCCTCGTGCCTGGCGTGTGTCGTTCATGGCTGCGGTCTCGAACAGCCTCTCGGTCGACACCGATCCGAACGTGACGCTCGGCAACGTCGGCATCGTCTCGGGGTGGCTTTGGAAGACGTTTCCGAACGTCCCTTCGGCGCTCGACGTCCAGATCACCGAAGGCGGGATTGACGCCGCTTCGCCCGGCTCGCCGTCGCTCCAGTCGACGAGCCTGTGCACCGCGTTTCGAAATGTGCTCGGCACGCCCGGCGTTTCGATCTTCAACTACACGCGCATGAAAGACTTCCCGGCCGAAGCGGCGCGAGGCCTCGCGGCTGGCTTGCGCGCCTCCGACGGCACGGCGCGTCCTGCGTGGAACGTTTGGGCGAACGCCAATCGAAACGATCTCGTCCCGACGCAGCTCTCGTGCGGGTTCGACGATCTCCCCTACGTGCGGGTGACGCGATCGACCTACCAAGGCTTCCACTGGGCATCTTCCCGTGCGCCGCCGGCGAACTTCACCGTGGAAGCCTCCGCGCTGCTGCTCCGGGACGAAGCGCCGGGCACGGTCATGCTGTTCGAATGCCGAATCGCCGCGAACCGGAATTTCGTCACGCGCGACCGCACGTGCAGCGGTGGAACGCCTTACGGTCCGGTCGGCTATGCCTATACCTCCCCGGTCGCGGGTTCGGTGGCGCTCTATCGATGCTTCAATGCTGCGACCACCGATCATTTCGTGAGCGCCGATTCGGCGTGCGAAGGCATGTCCGTCGGCGAATTCCTCGGCTACGCCATCGACGGAAACTGAAATCTCCCCACGCCGCTGCCGCCGGGCTCATTGGCCCGCCCACGCGCTCCCTCGGAGCGAGCACATGGTTCGCGACCCATCACCCGATACGTCGCTCGAAAATTTCCCAACCGTCCACATCGGTCGGGAGATCTCGTGAAATACAGATCTGATCACCCCAGTTCAGTACGCGGAGCGTGCACGATTCGAAATCAAACCTAACGCCTATGATGTCGTCAGGCCCTGGCGACGACGTGACCCACACGTGACGAACGATCATGCCCATCGTGTGCGGGACAAAATCTGGCTTGGATATGTTGAAATTTTGCAAAGTGCCGGAGCTCTTCATGTCGACGTTGACATCAACTGGAGCCTCCTCGTCGATGACGAGATGCCAACCATCGGGAGCTCCGGTAAAACGAAAAAATAGGACTTCATCGAAGCCGAGCCATAGTGACAGAGGAGCTTCCGAAATGTGCTCTTCGAACACATGAAATGTTCCAGTCGCGTCCGTTAGCCGCTTGCCTAGAACTCGACATAGTTCGTCAACCTTCATGAGCCTCCCAGTGCTCTGCGAACTGCAGGGTTATTGATGCCGTCCTTCATCAAGCGCACCTGCCGATATCGATCGCCGGGCTTGTCGAGGACGGCTACGGGGCCGTGTTCGACCGATGCATGGATATGGTGCGGAGCTACGCTCGTTCGATCCAAAGTGGAGGCCGCATCCCCATCTCCATCGCGATATCCTTGACTTCATGCCGTACAGAATCCGGCACATCAACTTCGTACTCCTCTAGTTGTGTCCAGAAATTTTCTAGTGCCACGCCTGGCTCGCCCGCCGCGACCAGCGACTGCATGTCATCCAGCTGATCCTTCGGTAGCCATCCTTCGGCATTCCGCAAAATGATTGTCAATCGCTCCTCGATGTGTCGCAAATTCACAGTCCGCCTCCAATAGGAAACGCGGTGATGATGCCTTCGCCCGCCGGTTCCAAGATCACCTTGATACCGACGCCCTCCCGCGCGCCTGTGACGAAAAACCGAGCGGGAGCACCTGCCTTCGTGAAGAGCGAGCCAGCATTGCCGGTCTGCTGAACCCACGTAAGCGCGGGATCTGTCGCGATATCCGAGACGTTGTGCATTATCTTTTCAGCCGACCATCCCTGGGGGAACGCAGTCTTTCCAGGTGCACCCGGCCACATATGGCCACCACCCGTTGCATCCCCCACGGTTATGTGCGCCGTACGTTGCGGGCTCGCGAGATTCACGAACTCCGACTCGAGGCTGCCCCCTGCCGCCTCCCCCGCAGCGGCGAGCCCCTCGTAAGCCCATCCGCCGACGGCTCCCGCGGCGGCACCGGCGAGCCCCCAGAGCGCCGCGTCGCCCCAGTCGACGCAGCCGTGCGTGTAGTATTGGTACGCGGCGCTGCCGAAGAATCCGATGGCCCCGCCGATCACGGCGCCGACCAGGATGGGGTTGCGCCCATCGCGATCGATCGAGTTCACCGGATCGTTGTTCGCGTACGCGTAGAGGTTGAGCCCTCCCGCGAAGCCGCTCGGATCCTTCGAAATCCAGCGCCCGGTGCCGGGGTCGTAGTCGCGGGCTCCGAAGTGGACGAGCCCCGTGTCGCGGTCGTAGAGGCCGCCTGCGAAACCGAATGGCTGGAAGCCTGGGTTCGTGTCACGGATGACGGCGCCCCAGACGTCGTAGTCCATGGCTTGGACCGTCACGCCGGTGGAGGCATCCACCACCAAGCGCGGGCTGCCGCGCTCGTCGCTCACGAGGCGATACACGCGCCCATCACGGAGCATGGCCTCCGGCACGTGCCGCGCACCGTAGATGAAGACGCTGATGGTCTTGCCTTGGCCGTCGAGCTCCGCGGCGACGTCGAGCGCATTTCTGTACAGGAACCCTTGGACGAGCGCGCCGCCGACCTTTCTTCCGATGCGTCGCCCCGTCGGATCGAGGATGTATTCGACGCTCGTTCCCATCGGAGTCACCGCCGATCGGAGCTCTCCCAGCGCCGAAAAACCGAAAGACGCCTTCGCCTTCTGACGAACCTCTCCGTTCGGTCCGTGCGTGAATGACTCGGCGCCGAACGTTCGAATCCGATCTTGCGCGTCGTAGCTGGCGTCGAGGCCGTTGCTTCGTGTGCGATTGTCGTTGGCGTCGTAGGCGTAGGTCCCGACGACGACGCCATCGCGTTTCACCTCGATTAGGCGACCGCGGACGTCGTATTTGAAGGCGTCGTCGTAGGGACTCCCAGCGACGACTTCGTGTCGCCCAACGATGCGCCCGAGCGCGTCGCGCGTGAACGTGACCGTGTAGACTTCGCCGAGCGCGCCGCTGGCCTCGTAGGACGCGACGTCGCCGAACGGATCGAACGTCCATGCATCGGAGCTCGCATCGATCGAGCTCGCCGTCACGAACGCCGTCGTCGGGCTCCGCGAGAGGTACAAGTCGCCGGCACGGACGAGGTACCCGTCGCGGTCGTAAGCATTCGAGATGCGTGTGCCTTGCACATTCTCGGCGAGCGGGACGAAGTCATCGCCCCATTCGCGAGTGACCGCGCCCGCAACCGGTCCTGCCCACCGCTCGGCGGTCGGCAAGTCACCATCATACTCTCGGCGGACCCGTACGTCGCCGCGTGTCGCCGTCGCGAAGGTCCCCGTCGTCTTGTCGTAGGAGAACTCGATCGCTTCATTGGGCGATTGGAGGCGTGACAAACGACCGGCCGAATCTCTCACCCACTCGACGACGCTGCCGTCCGGGTGCGTCGTTCGTGCGATTCGATCGTCGCCATCGTAGGCGTATCCGGTTCGGACGGCGCCGGCATTCGGTACCGCGGGCGGGATGTACGCCGAGAGCAGTTGGAATGGCGCGTACTCGAACGCGTGCAGCTCCTTACCCGGAGGCGTGAGGCCGACGAGCCTGCCGCTACCGTCCCATGCAGTCGCGATGGAAGCACCGTCTTCGACGAGGACTTTCTGCGGCCGGCCGGCAGCGTCTCTGGACCACGCGATGGTTCGCCCCAGTGGGTCGCGAACCGAGGCCAGGAAACCGGTCGCATCGTAACCGAGTTTCGCCGTGCGGTCTGCCCACGTCGTCGTCGTGACGCGACCGTGCTCGTCGTAGGTATAGGTTTGGGCGGGTAGATCCGGGAGCTGAATACGAACGACGTGACCTCTTTCGTCGAGCGTCATGGTTCGACGACGCCCTTCCGGCGACTCGAAGGTCATCGTGCGCGCCGAAGCGTCCCAACGGGTCGTCGCCACACGGTCTCCGATGGTCGTCGTCTCCGACCAAGCCTTCACCGTGGTCAGATCGGACGGATCAGCCAACGTCGTGGAGCGCGAGCGTTCGATACGGAGCGATAGCCCTCCTTTCGAACGTACTTGGAGCGACGCCGCATAGGGGGCCTGCATTCCAAAACGAGGATCTCCGGCATACATCACCCGGGCGGTATGACGTGGCGTTTCGATGTCGGTCTGGCCGTCGCTCCGTTTGGCCGTGAATACGAATCCCGCGGAATCGACGAATCGCGAGCGTTCGAAATCCGTTTCTACGCTCGTCTCGTGCCGTGAAGTGCGACCGAGTCGGGTCGTCAGCGTCACGACCCTGGTGTCGCCTTCATGTGTTTGCGCGAGCGACGAAAAGGCACCGCTCGGCTCCGTGTCTTTGACCAGCTTTCCGCTGGTGTCGTAGGCATACGAATGGACCGCCGATGGAAGCGCGCCGTCGCGCATCGCGACGAGGAGACCTCGGTCGTCGTATTCGAGCGTCGTCGAGACGCCGGTAGGGTCGGTGATGCTCGACAACCACCCTTCGTTGGTCGTCGTGAGGGAGGTGCGAGTCCCATGCGGGCCGACGATCGCGGTCGGCTGCCCGTCCACGGCCCGCTCGATGCGAGTCGTGTCTCCATCCCGATCCCGGACCTGCGCCAGCCGCCCGGCTGCGTCGTAATCGAACCGAACGAGCGTTACGTTCGTGAGAGCGTCGGTGGTGCGTAGGTGCCTTCCCTTCGCGTCGAAGACATAGAGCGCGCTACCGTCCTCCGCCGCGACCGCGACCTCCGCGTTGGTGAACGCGGGGAGAGACGGCCGCACGTGACGAATGCGGTTGTCCAAGAAGTCTGCGATCCAGAGCGAGCCGTCTTTGTGGACGAAGACGACACGCGGGAGGGAGAATCGAGCCGCTCGTGGTGCGCCGCCATCGCCGAGTTCGTCTCCGCCGCCAGCGATGGTTTCGACCCTGCCGTCCGGTGTGACACGGCGAACGCGTGAACGCCCTTCCTCGGTGACGTAGAGGCTACCGTCTGGCCCCAAGTCGACCGTGTGAGGCTGCGAGATGCTTGCCGTTTTGGCGAGCGCGCCGTCGTCCGAGGAGCCCGTTCCGATTCCGATGACGGTGGTGATCGTGCCGCTGGGGTCGATCCGACGGACGCGATCGCCGTCCCACTCGGTCACGTAGATCTCTTGGGAAGGGCCGACGGTGAGCCCGAGCGGATCCTCGAGTATCGCTTGCGTTGCGGGGATGTCGTCGACACCGCGTTGGGTGCCTCCGCCGGCGACGGTCGAGATTCGTCCGTCGGGCCCAATCCTCCGGACCGTCCCCGCATCGGAGTCGGCGACGTAGAGGGAGCCGTCCGGCGTCATCGCGAGCGCATGAGGCTGTTCGAAAGATGCCTCGGTCGCCGGGCCACCGTCTCCGGAATGAGGCTCGTTGGACTCTCCGCCCGCGAACGTCCGGATGATGCCGTTCGGAGCGATGGCGCGTACACGCCGGTTCCCGGCGTCGGCGACGAAGAGCGTGCCATCGCGCCCGAGCGCGAGCCCCATCGGCTTTGAAAGCTTCGCTTGAACGGCTGGGCCACCGTCTCCGGAGAATCCGCTTTCGCCGGTTCCTGCGTAGGTCGAAATCATTCCGGCGGGAGTGATCTTGCGAATACGCGCGGGACTGTCTTCGGACAGAAAGACGGTGCCATCGGGCGCGACGACGATTCCGTGGGGTTCTTCGATTTCGGCGTCGGTGGCTTTCCCTCCATCTCCCTTTCCGCCAGCGACCCCTGTGCCAGCGACCGTGGTGATGACGCTACCGATTTTTTCGGCGGTCCTCTGTCGACCATTGCCGAGGTACAGGACCCGGCTCATCGGGTCGTAGGCGTGATGCACGTCGAGCGACCATCCGCCGACGCTCATCGAGGAAGAATCGAGCGCACCGACCCAAGCACGCCACCGCGACCACAACGTGACTTCCTGCCGCGTCCGATCTCCCTCGATGCGTTCTCCGCTGGTTTCGCCGAACCGCGCAGTGGCCTGGTACGAGCCTGGATAGACGTATCCGACGCTGATGTGCGCCGTCTGCCGTCCTTGCCACTCGCGACCGTAGGCGTCGCGTCCATTCCAAGCATATGTGAAAGATTGATTCGGAATCGGAGGGAACGTCTTCTTGGTGACTTGTCCGAGGACTTCGATTTCAACTTCGACACGCGCGAGGCTTTTCGGAACTTCGCTCCCCGTCACTTCGATGTCGACGAGTCGCGCGTCGGAATTCCCAGGGGCGCGCTCACTTTGGTAGTGAAGCGCGTAAGGGACACCTGCGAGGCTTGCGACCTCTCCGAGCGTCCGGTCGGTGCAGCCGATGATGGACCCTCGAGCGCGCGTTTTGCAGTCGTCCGAGCCGTGATCGCGGCCGCTCCCCGAAGGGAAGATCGAGTCGTCGGGCGGTCCCCATCCCCAGTTGAAGTCCCATACCGAAAAATGGCGAAGTGCGACCCTCCAGAGCGAAGAGGATCCAGGCCGGTCGGCCGATATCGCACGACGCTCTTCCTTGGTCACGCCGAGTGCTTCGAGCGTCGCATCGGAGTCTGCCTTCCCGTCACCATCGACATCGACGTCGAACGTGCCAACTCCGGATCGGAGGACGTCGAGCACGACACCGCTGTCATCGGCTCGCCAAACGTCGCTCTCGCGATCAAAAGAACCTGAAGGAACCGTCGTTCCTGCTTTGAAGTGAAGGAAGTTATCGACGTAGACGACCACCGGAGGATCGAAGTCGACTTCGATGGCCCCTTTGTCTCGAGCTTCGTCGACCGAGAACTCCGTCGCGTAGGTGTAGCCGACTGCGGTGGGCAAGTCTCCGGGCATGGCGGAGGGACCGCGATCCCCTCGCGTGTACTCGGTGAGACGTACGTGCCATGGCGCGGGTAGCGCCTCGGTACGTCCGTCGGGCATGCGCATCGTCGCGCGCGTGTTTGAGGCGAAGATCGCCGTGACTCGTCGATCACCGCTCGCGTCGCTCGTGGTTTCGCTCGTCGCGAGTCCTCCTGTCTTCGGCTCGATCGTCGAGACGACCGTGCTCTCCGCAAGCATCGTGACCTCGGGCGCGACCGCAAACGACCGCCACTCGGGGCGCACTTGCCGCTGGACGGGAAGTTTGCCCGCCGCTTCGATCCGGACCGTCAGCGTGCTGCCGCCGTTGACGGCCATGTCGAACGCTCCGTCGTCGCGCGTTCGCGTCTCTCCGAGCTCGGCATGACCGAGGAGCGTGACGCGCGCGTCGGCGAGTCCGCGACCTCCGTCCTCCGTCACTCGGCCGCGGACGATGGCGACGCGTACGGGATCGATCGTGGTTGGGGCGACGTTTCGTTGGGGTGCATCGGGGCCGTCCCAAAGGCAGCGCGAAGCTTCGTAGAAGCTCGTCGCCGTCGTTCGGTCGAGAGGTTCGCTACAGATCCCTGGAGGCGAGGCGGCGTCGCCTAGATCCGTGTCACGGGGTCCGCCGCCATGGATCTCGTCGCTTCCACATCCGACAGCGAGCGCCGCTACAAGGCATACGAGCCAAGCCGCCGCCCACCCGCGCGCCATCCCGTCCGTCGCGCGCGCAAAACCGCGCCCCTTCGAGCTCTTCGACGTCATCGATTCCCCCTCATTCCCCACGCCCCCGTCGACCCGCGCGCACCCTATGGGGGGCGCGCGGTCGTTGTCAACGATGCGTTCCCGGCCGTCGGGTGTGCGTCGACGTCCTCTTCACGATCCCATCGTTCGGCGCGCACGAATGGCTCGACGTCCGACCGTGAAGGGATGCACCGGGAGCCTACCGCGCGGGGTCAGGAGCGCCGAGCGACCGGGTTTGTTGGCCCTCGTGCATCTGAACTTTCTACGATCGCCGACGCAGAGATGTTCGGCGGTCTTCGGTTGACGTTTGCGTTCGTTGCAGCGGCCTTGGCGGGCTCGTGGTTTGGGCTGGGAAAGCCGAGCCTCGCGCAGAGCCGTGACTTTGCCGAGACCGAACGCGCCAAGTGGACCGCGCGCTGGCAGGGCGACGAGGCGATGGGGGGCGATCCGGCCGAATCGTCACGTCCCGAGACCGCCGATTCCGACATGTTCGCGTCCTCGAACGAACCCGATGCGCCCGCCGACGCCCCGCACGCGCGCCCCGCGCTACCGCAGGAGATCGATCCCGCCGGCGTCTCGTCGATGCAGCCCTGGCCGCGGCTCAACCCCGAGGTCGACGTCCACCGCGCGTGGATGCTCGCCGAGGGACCGAAGCGCGCGCCCGGGGACGGACGGAAGCTCGTCACGCTCACCTTCGACGACGGCCCGTTCCTCGAGACGACACCCACGGTGCTCAAGCTGCTCGCGCGCTACCACGTGCGCGCCACGTTCTTCGCCGTCGGGCAGTACCTCGAGCGCGACGATCACCGCTCGCGGCTCTCGCGGAACCTGCTCCGGCGCATCGTCGACGAGGGGCACCTCGTCGGCAACCACACGCTCGACCACACGCTGCTCACGGCCATCTCACGGACGCGCGTGCTCGATCAGATCGACCGGAGCGCGGCGGCCATCGAGCGCGCGACGGGCAAATATCCTTATTTGTTCCGCCCGCCGTACGGGCAACTCGACGACTTCGGTCGGCAAGCGGCGCGCGAGCGGCATCTCGAGCTCGTCCTCTGGAGCGCCGAAGCGCAGGACATGACGCGCGACGACACCGCGCAGATGTACTCGGAGCTCGTCGCGCAACTCGCGGCGAAAGACGGCGGCATCGTCCTGCTCCACGACATTCGCCCGACGTCGATCGTCGTGTTGAAGGATCTGCTCAAGTACCTCCACGAGCGTCGGTTCGATCCGAAGAACCCGGCGGTCCCGGGGTACGAGATCGTCGATCTGCCGACCTACCTTCGGGCGGTCGAGGTGTCGCCGCCGTCGTACGCGGCGCGCGATCGCCTCGTCGACGACGATCGGCGCGCGTCGCGAGCCAAACCCGTCGCGCGCGCCGTCGAGGACGTGGCTCCCGCGAAGGCGGTGGCGACTCCCACGAAGACGGTGGCGAAGGCGACCACGTCGACGGCCGCGAAGGGAACGACCTCGAAGGGGAAGGGAGCCCGCGACGACCGGAGGCTCACCCGCCGGCGATCGACTCGCACACCTTCGCATCTTTGACGAACTTGCCTTCGCGGGCTTCGACGCCGCAATGGCCGCCGCGTCGGAGTTGCTCGAGCAGCTCGACGACGGCCGCGTTCGACCACTCGCGCGCGCCGTCGAAACGCGCGCGAATGACGCCGTTTTTGTCGATGATCCACGTCTCCGGATAGAGCTTCGTCCCGTACTTGCCCGCGACGATCTTCGCCTCCGGGTCCATCAGGATCGGAAACGGCGGCTCGGCCCGGAGGACCGATCGGATCACGTTCTCCGCGCCGGCGGCGTCTTCGTCCGTCGACACCGTGAGCACGGCGACGTCCTTCATCGGCCGGACGATGTGCGCGAGCTCGGCGATTTCGGGCATCTCCTCCATGCAGGGCCCGCACGTCTGCGTCCAGAAATTCAGGACGACGACCTTGCCGCGGAAGCTCGACAGCGACACCTCGGCGCCCTTCGTGTCCTTGAGGTGGAAATCGGGCGCGGTGCGCTCGTAGCCGGCGTACGTCGGCTTGAGCAGGCACGTCGCGCTGCACCGGCGGCGCGCTTCACCTTCCTTCGACGCGGTCACGAAACCGAAGACGAGGAGCGCGGCGACGATGACGAACACGACGTGCGCGACCGAGACGAGCCCTCGGCGTTCGGTCTCGGGCTCGTCCGTTTCGAAGGTCTCGTCGGGGTCTTGCGCGCGGCTCACGCGGGCGAGTGTGGCATAGCCGGGCGTTCGATTCGAGGCTCTCGGTGATATGCGCCGGACGAGGTGAGGATGACGCGAGGTCGCGAGGGCGCCGCGCGGGGGCCACGAGGAGGTGAGCACGTCGTGCCGTCTCGGATTTCGTACCGCGCGGGGTCGTGCTAGCCGTGCGTGCGCATGGGCAACGCCCCGAACGCTGGCGCCGCCGTTCTCGTCGCGGTTCACCTGCCGGACGTCGACGACGTCGAATTCTCCGCGAGCCTCGAAGAACTCGAGCGGCTCGTGACGACGCTCGGCTTCCGCGTGACCGCGAAGGTCACGCAGAACCGGACCCACCTCGAGCCCGCCGCCGTCCTCGGTGAAGGCAAGCTCAAGGAGCTCGCCGAGATCACCGGCGGCGACGGCGACTTCGCCGCGGTCATCCCGCGCAAGAAGGACAAGGCGCGCCTCCGCCGCGAGCGCGACGAGGCCGGCGAGCTGGACGACGCCGACGAAGAAGATGAAGACGTCGACGACGCCGCCGACCGGCCGTCCGCGCGAGCGAAGGTCGACCTCGTCTGCGTCGACCACGACTTGTCGCCGAGCCAGGCGCGCAACCTCGAGCGCGCGACCGGCGCGCGCGTGCTCGACCGCACGGGCGTCATCATCGAGATCTTCCATCGCCACGCCAAGAGCCGCGAGGCGCGCCTGCAGGTCGAGATCGCGCGTTTGACCTACACGGCGCCGCGCCTGCGCGAATCGCCCGGCGGCAAGGAGCGCCAGCGGGGACGCGGTGCGGGCGAGGCCGCGCTCGAGCTCGATCGCCGCAAGATCCGCGACCGCATCGCCGAGCTCAAGGAAGAGCTCACCGCCGTCCAGCGCGAGCAGAACGTCCGCCGCGAGGGCCGCCGCAAGGCGCGCCGCATCGCGCTCGTCGGTTACACGAACGCGGGGAAATCGTCGCTCATGCGCGCGCTCACGGGCAGCGACGTCTACGTCGAGAACAAGCTGTTCGCGACGCTCGACACCACGGTGCGCGCCCTCCACCCGGAAGCCAAGCCGCGCATCCTCGTGAGCGACACCGTCGGCTTCATCAAGAAGCTGCCGCACGATCTCGTCGCGAGCTTCAAGTCGACGCTCGACGAGGCGCTCGAGGCCTCGCACCTGCTCCACGTCGTCGACGCCTCCGACCCCTCGTGGTCTTCGCAGCTCGAGGTCACGCGCGACGTGCTCGACGAGATCGGCGCCGGCGACGTCCCGCACACGCTCGTCATGAACAAGGTCGATCGCTTGACGGAGGACGACCTCGCGCGCCTCCGCGCCCGCCACCCGGACGCGTGGTTCGTCTCGGCGCACGCGCCCGCCGACGTCGCGTGGATCCGCGAGCGAATCATCACGATCTTCGAGGCGAGCTACGTCGAAGAGCGCTTCGTCGTTCCTTACGACAAGCAGTCCGTGCTCAGCGAAATGCACGACGCCGGGCGCGTCAGCGACGAGGCCTACGAGGAGGGCGGCATCGTCCTCACGTACCGCGCCGAAGCCGAGACCATCGCGCGCTTCCGTTCGCGGCTCGACCGCGCTTCCTGACGTTCGTGACGTAGCCCGCGCGACGCTCCCGCCGCCCGTCCGGTTTCGTCCGCGACCTCTACACGTTCGCGATCGCGAGCGTCCGGCGCGGCTTCGTCCCGACGCGCGCGCTCAGATCGGCGAACGCGCGCTTGTACGCCGCGAAATTCCCGCCCGCGCGCACCGCCTCCAAGACCGCGCGTCCCTCTTCGGGGCCGCCTTGCGCGAGCACGTACTCGGCCCACGCCCATTTCGCGCTCGTCGATCGCACGTCGGCACGACCGCGGAGCCCCCGACGGAGCCGCTCGAGCCGCTTCTCGACCACGGCGATGCCCGCGAACGGCGCGCCATCCATCGGCGTGTTTCGCTTCGCGCAGAACGGCGCGATGCCGAGCGCGACCGGGACGATCTTCGACAGCTCCGTCGTGAACTTCGCGCACTCGTCGATGTCGTCGTCCGTCTCGTTCGGCAGCCCGATCATCAAATAGAGCTTGAGCCGATCCATCCCGTGCTTGCGCGCGAGCTCCGCGCAGCGAATGAGGTGCGCCTCCTTCGCCTTGCGTTCGAGCTGCTCGCGCATCTTCTCGCTCGGGCCGTCCATCGCGGTCGTCAGCGTGCGGTAGCCGCAGCGCTTGAGCGCGCCGACGAACTCGTCCTTCAAGCGATCCGGGCGGAGCGAGGAGAGGCCGACCTCGCGCCCCTGATCGGCGAGCGCGTGGAGGATGTCCACGATCTTCGGGTGATCGCTCACGGCGGCGCCGACGAGTCCGACGCGCTTGGCGTCGTCCGGGACGAGCGAGAGGATCTTCTCCATCGGCGCGAGGCGCATGCCGCCGTTCGTCGAGCGCCGCATGACGCAATACGTGCATCGCCGCGAGCAGCCGCGCTCGCTCTCGACGAGGAACATGTCGCTGAGGACCGTGTGCGGCGTGCGGATGGCCGCCCACGCGGGGATCATCTCGTCCGGCACCTTCGCGACGACGGGCAGCACGGCGCCGTGCCTCGCGGGGACGAACACGTGCGGGAGGCTCGCGAGGGCGTCGAGCCGGTCTTCGTGCTTCGGCGTCGACTCGAGCACGCGCAGCACGTCGATCGTCAGCACCTCGGCTTCACCGATGACGATGGCATCGCAGAACGGCGCGAGCGGCAGCGGGTTCGAGAACGTCAGCGGACCGCCGCCGAGCACGAACGGGTGCCTCTCGGGATCGCGCTCTTCGCGGAGCGGGGGGATGCGCGCGGCGTCGAGCAAGCGCACGAGCCCGCCGATCTCCATCTCGTACGCCACGCTCGCGGCGATCACCGGGAACGCTTCGAGCGGCGTGCGCGATTCGTAGCTGATGGGTCGCTCTTGCGCGCCGAGGTCGGTCTCCGCCTCGTCGTCGAGCACGACGCGCTCGCACGCGAGCCCCGGCGCCTCCATGATCGCGCGGTAGATGCGCTGGTAGCCGAGCGAGCTCATCGCCGCCGCGTACGGCGACGGGTACGTGAGCGCGACCGTGAACGGCGCCTGCTTTTCGAGGCGGCCTTTCTCGTCCGCGAGGCGCGTACGGATGCGAGCGAGTCGATCGGGGGCCTTCAACGCCGGCTTTCTTGGTGGATCTCGGGCGCCAATGCAAGGCCGGTCGCGCCGTGGGACCGCCGCGGGACCCCTCGTGACCGGACGGTGTCATCCCTTCGAAGGCCGTGCGTCGCGCGTGGATGATGCACCGCGCGACGCTACAAATCGGGCGCGCCGCCGCTTTTTTGTCCCTTTTCGGGCCGTACGCACGTGCACGCACACGAAGCGCAAGTATAGTGCACCACCTTTCGATGACCTCCCCGAAGTTCCGCACCGCCCTCGTTCTCCTTCCCCTCGTCGCGCTCGCCAAGCTCACCGCTTGCTCGTCGGATTCGGCTTCGAACCCCGACGATGGCGACCAAACCCCGACCGGCACCGACGACGCCGGCACCGGCACCGACGGCTCCTCGACCGACGAAGACGGCTCGACGCCGACGGACGACGGCGGTTCGCCGAACGTCGGCCACGGCTCGTGCACGGTGACGAAGGCCGGGACCGCGGGCGTCCTGCTCAAAGGGCGGCTGCTCCTCCCCGAGTCGATCGTCGACGGCGAGCTCCTCATCGACGCCCAAGGCATCATCGCGTGCGCGGGCGCCGATTGCTCGGCGAACGAGGCCTACGGCGACGCCACGCAGGTCACTTGCACCGACGCGGTCGTCTCTCCGGGCCTCATCAACCCGCACGACCACATCGGCTTCGCGAACTCGCCGCCCATTCCCGCCAGCGACGAGCGCTTCGAGCAGCGCCACGATTGGCGCAAGGGCAAGCGCGGCCACACGAAGATCCCCACCGCGGGCACCGCGCCCGGCAAGACGGTCATGGCCGCCGAGCTCCGCTTCGTCATGAGTGGCACGACGGCCGCGGCGAGCGCTGGCGGGCAAGACGGCCTGATGCGCAACCTCGACTCGTCGACGTCGCAGCTCGAGGGCCTCCGCCTCAAGATCGCCAACTCGCAGACGTTCCCGCTCAAGGATTCGACCCCGCCCGAGCCGTTCCCGCCGACCTCCTGCGCGGCGTATTCGTCGAGCCGCGACTCCGCGTCGACGGTCACGAAATACGAGGCGTACATTCCGCACATCGCCGAGGGCATCGACGATCTGGCGTACCTCGAGACGCGCTGTCAGATGGACGACAGCGGCGATCCGACGCATTTCCTCCTGGCGAAGCAGACGGCGGTCGTCCACGGAATCGGCATCAAGGCGCCAGAGATCGCGAAGTTCCGCACCACTCAGGCTTCGCTCATCTGGTCGCCGCGCTCGAACGTCTCGCTCTACGGCAACACGGCGCCCGTCACGACGTACGACAACCTCGGCGTGCAGATCGCGCTCGGCACCGACTGGCTCCAGAGCGGTTCGATGAACATCTCGCGCGAGCTCCGCTGCGCCGACGAGCTGAACCAGAAATATTTCGGCAAGCACTTCACCGACAAGCAGCTCTGGCAGATGGTGACGACGAACGCGGCGTTCGCGGTCGGCGGCGCCAAGGTCATGGGCATGCTCAAGCCGGGGTACATCGGCGACGTCTCGGTGTTCAGCGCGAAGGGTATCAGCGACTACCGCGCCGTCATCGAGTCCGGTCCGGAAGACGTCATCCTCGTCCTGCGCGGCGGCACGGCGCTCTATGGCGACGCGAAGCTGCTCGCGCAAAAAGGGCTCGGCGCCGAGACGTGCGAAGATCTCCCCGTCTGCGGCGTCGACAAGAAGGCGTGCGTCAAGCAAGACACGGGCACCTCGCTCGCCGATCTGCAAGACGCGGTGAAAGACATCTACCCGCTCTTCTCCTGTCGCGGCGAGACCCCGAAGGACGAGCCGAGCTGCGTTCCGTTCCGCGGACCGACGACGTCGGCGCCGAACGCCTCGCAGTACGACGGTCCTTCGGCGTCCGACAAGGATGGCGACGGCGTTCCCGACGCTGACGACGCGTGCCCGAACGTGTTCGACCCGATCCGCCCGCTCGACGGCGCGGAGCAACTCGACACGGACGGCGACGGCATCGGCGACGCGTGCGACAAGTGCCCGCTCGAAGCCGGCGAAGGCTGCACCGTCCCGGACGCGAACGACATCGATGGCGATGGCGTCCCGAACGGCACCGACAACTGCGCCGAGATCGCGAACGCCGACCAGGCGGACGGCGACGGTGACGGCATCGGCGATCTCTGCGCGCCGCCCCCGCCGAAGACCGTGCAGGTGTCCGAGCTCCGCGATCCGAGCAACCCGAACCACCCGTCCGTCGGGACGCCGGTGACCATCAAAGACGTCTACGTCTCGGCGGTCCGCGTCAACGGCACGAAGGCCGATCCCGCGGGCTTCTATGTGCAGGTCGACACGGCGCCGTTCTCCGGCCTCTTCGTGCAGACGGTGAAGACGCCCACGGTGTCCGTCGGCAACAAGGTCGAAGTCTCCGGCGTCTACGACGAGTACTACAAGGTGACGACGCTCACGTCGCCGAAGGTCACCGTCACGTCCACGGGCACGTCGCTGCCCTTCGCGCCGATCTTCGTGAAGACGTCGGAGATCACGAACAACGGCCCCAACGCCGAGAAGTACGAGTCGATGCTCGTCGAGGTGCGCGACGTGCACGTCACGAACATGAACCCCGACGCGCCGAAGGACTTCGACACCTTCTCGGTCGCCGACGACTCGAACAAGGAAGTCCGCGTCGACGACAACGTCTACGACGCGCTCGACAACGCGTACCCCGTCGGCAAGACGTTCTCGAAGATCGCGGGCGTCTGCATCCTCTCGTACAACAACCAGACGATCTACCCGCGCTCGGCCGGCGATCTCGTCGAGTAAGGCGAGCGGCGGGAGCACGGCGCGAGCAACGGCGCGGCGAGCACGACGCGGGCGAGCACGACGCGGGACGGAAGGCCGGCCCTTTCACGCTCGCGTCGTGTTCGACGGCCTTCTCGATCGAAGGGGCGCGTGCTAGAGGCTCCGGGTCCCGCGGTCGAAAGACGCGTCCTCGAAATGGCTGTCGAATCCACGCGCCCCGAAGCACGTCCGACCGAGACCGGCAACGCCGACCGCGCCCTCGACGCGCTCGAGCTCGCCGCCGTCTCGGCCGAAAAGGCCCGCCTCGTGGCGGAAGCTCGCGAGCTCGCCCCTGCGGACGTCCAACTCGCGCTCAACCTCCATCCGGCCGTCGTGCGCGCGAAGCTCGACCGCGTCGTCATGGGCGACGATCCGGAGCTCGGGCTCGACGTGCTCCTCGCCACGGGCACCCTCCGCGTCATCTTCCCCGAGGTGTTCGCGATGGTCGGCTTCGGCGACGGCGAGTGGCGCCACAAGGACGTCTGGAAGCACACGAAGCAGGTCGTGCGGCAGGCCGTCCCCCGCCTCGAGGTCCGCTGGGCGTCGCTCTTCCACGACATCGGCAAGATCAAGACGCGCTCGATCAGCCCCGACGGCAAGGTCCACTTCCTCGGTCACGCCGAGGTCGGCATGCGGATGTTCGACAAGCTCGAGCGGCGCCTGCGGATGTTCTCGCCGGAGCCGGCGCTCCGCGACACCGTGCGCTTCCTCGTCCTGCACCACCTGCGCGCGAACCAGTACGACCCGAACTGGACCGACAGCGCCGTTCGCCGCTTCGCGCGCGAGCTCGGCGAGCACCTCGACGATCTGCTGTGCCTCGCGCGCGCCGACATCACGACGAAGCGCCCGGAGAAGAAGCGCCGAGGCCTCTCCCAAATCGACGAGCTCGCGGCGCGCATCACGACGCTCGCCGCGGAGGACGCCAAGCTCCCGCCGCTGCCGTCGGGTGTCGGCGATCTCATGATGAAGGCCTTCGGCCTCGCGCCGTCGCGCAAGGTCGGCGACATCAAAAAGGCCCTCGAAGCCGCGATCGAAGCGGGAGAAATCGAAGCGCACTTGCCGAGCGATGCCTACGTCGAGTTCATCGCGAAGGACAAAGCACGCTTCGGTCTCTGAACGAGGTCGTCCCTTCGAAGGAGGTTCGCTCGAACGAGCTCGACTCGACCGACCTCAGAAGACGTCGTCGATCTTCGAGATCGTCTTCGAGAGGTTGTCGATGCTGTCGTTCAGCGTCTTCTTCGACGTCACCCACGCGTCGGCCTGGACGTTCCCCAGATCGTCGATCTGATTCTTCACGTCTTGCCGCTGGAGCTCGTAGCGGCTCCAGAGCGTGTCGAACTCCGCCTTCTTGCCCTTCGACAGGGTCGTCGACTTCTGCTTCAGACCGTTCGCGTCGGCCGTGAGGCGTTCGAGCTTCAGCTTCGACGACTCGGTCACGTTCTGCCGCTCCATTTCGAGCCGCGCCTGAGCCTGCGTCACTTCCTTCTGCGCCGAATTCAGCTCTTCGGCGCGCTGTTTGTCGGCCGCGGCGCGTTCGGCTTCCTGCTGCGCGTCGAGGCGCACGCTGTCTCGGCGGGCGTTCACCTCGGCGTTCGTCAGGTTCGTTTGGGCCGACTGGACGTCTTTCGCGGGTTCGCGCGAGCAAGCCGCGACCGCGGCCGCGAGGGCGGCCGTCCCGATGATGCGATGGATGTTCATGGACCACCTCCGGTGCTTGCTGCGTCGTGTGCGATCCTCGTGCCCGGCGCCGTCGCGCCCCGGCTCCGCGCGCCTGCCATCGTCGAGCGTCGCCGAGGCGCGCCTCGCGCGGTCCCAAATGCAACGCCGTGCGCTATCGCACGCCGATCGCCCCTTCGCTTTTCGTGAACGCTTCCGTGGGGACCGCTTCCGTGGGGGAATCCGTGGGGAACGGAGGTTGCATCGTCCGCTCGCGGTGTTAGAGGGACGCCCGTGAAACTCCGCGTTTGGACCTCCTGCGATGACGAAGCGACGCGCTCGGCGACGCGCTCGCGAGGGGCGTTCGCGATCTTCGTCGTCGGTGCGTGCATGATGCAAGCATGTGCTCCGCCCGCGGTCGTGGTCTCCGAAACCGAGCTCACGTCCGCCCGCGCGCCAGCCGCGGCTGCGCCGGAGCCCGAAGCCTCGGCCACGAACGAACCGCTCGTTTCACCGCGCCGCTCGTCCTCGCGCCTCGACGCCGACCTCGGGCTGGAGCCAGGCGCCGCGCCCAAGAGCGCCGATGGCTTCGAGCCGTTCCGCCCGAGCTCCGATCGCCGCGCGAGCACCTTCGGCCTCTGGAAGTAGACGCCTCTCTCAACCGCGCGCGGCCGAGCGCCCCGACCGCATCGCGCGGGGGCGGCTGCTCTCCTCGACGCCGCGGATGATCGGCGAATCGTCGAGCCGCGACGCGAGCTCGGCCGGCCCCCCATAGATCGCGACCGCAGAAGCCAGCTCGCGATCCCGGTACCCGCCGGAGCGGAGCGCGATGCACGCGACGCCCGCCTCTTTCGCCGCCGCGACGTCGTAGGGCGTATCTCCCACGAGGATGGCTTCCTCGGGGCGCAGCCCGAGCCGCTCGAGCGCGACCTCGACGACGTCGCCCGCCGGCTTCGACCGATCGACGTCGTCCGCCGTCACGATCAAGTCCACCAGATCGGCGACCGCGGCAGCGCGGAGCAGATCGACGATCTCCGACGCGTTCGACGACGTGACCACGACGCACCGGACCCCCCGCGATCGCACGCGATCGACGAGCATCCGCGCCCCCGGTAGCGGTCCCAGGTCGGGCAGGTAGTGCGCCTTGAACACGGCGGAGCGCCGCTCGACGAGCCGCCGGCCTTCGGGCGAGTCGGCGTCGAGGTCGATCAGCTCACGAAGGAGGTGGTCGCCGCCCATGCCGATGAGCGAGCGAATTCGCTCGTAGGGGACGTCCTTGCCGTGACCGCGGAGGGCGTCGAGCCATGCGTGCGCGTGAGCGTCGTTGCTGTCGAGGAGCGTCCCGTCGACGTCGAAGAGCACGGCCCGGATCCCCGTCATCGAGAACACCCTCCCTCGAGGGCTCACGATGCAGTCGACGTGCCTCGTCGCGACGAGAAAAAACGCTCTCGAAACCCACCGGCTCCGGGCATCACCGAGACAGGCCACCCCACGCGAGGCAGAGCACGACAAGCGCGGCGCGCGCGCCGACGCCGATCTTCAGCAGCCCGCGAGGACGATCGCGGGCAACGTCGGACGACGACGACCAGCCCGGCGAACGCGGCGAATGAAGGAAAGGAAGACCTGCATTTCGGCGCCCTTCTGCAGCATTTCGGCGCACAAGTCAAGAATTTTGCGCCGCCTCATCGCAGCGCGACGTCGCAGCGCCCCTTGGAGGCCGCCGAAGACCCTCGGGTCTCTCCGAAGGGAAGGGAAGGGCCTGCCGGAAAAGGCTCCGGAGGCCGCAGCTTCCTCAGCGAACCCTGAGAATCACGCACGTCCGCACGCCCTGCGGCGTCTCGACCTCGACTTCGTCACCTTCCTCGAGCCCCAACAAGGCCTTTCCCAGAGGGCTCGTCGTCGCGAGCGTGCGGACCGTCTCTTCGCCGCTCTCGAGCGTGATGCCCCCGGCGGCGGGCACGAGCAAGTACCGGGTGCGCTGGCCGTTCGTCGCGACGTCGACGAGCGCGGACGCCTGAATGGGCTCCCCTTCGCCGAACGCGCGCACGGGCATGGTGCCGAGGACCGCCAACGCGTGCTCGAGCGCGCGCACGCGATCCGCCTGCCCCTTCGCGACGTACGACGCCTCCGTCGACCGCATGTCCTTGTCGTTCTCGGGCTTGTTCTCTTCGTGCGTTGCCGCCGCCGCCGCGTCCTTCGCGAGCCGCGTCGACGCGGCGATGTCGGCCGCCAGATGCGCCTTCAAGTCGGCGACGATCGCGCGCTTGTCCATGGGAGGGATGTTCGATCAGAAGCCGCGTTCCGACCAGCTTCGAGGCGCGTGCCCGCGAACCGACCCACCTCGGGGCCGCCTCGAGGCGCCTCAGACGGCGACGAGCAGCCCCGCGAAATCGTCGCGCAGGTAGGCGTACGCGTCCGTCGGCTGCAATTCGTCGGGCGACACCGGGGGCGGCAGCGGTCGCGCGCGCTTGACGATGATCGTCATCGCGGGTGGCGCGTCCAATCCCGCACGCCGCGCGAGCACCGGCAACGGCTCTCCGGCGTTCCCCCCACCGGCATCCCCTCCAGAGGAGGCGGCCATCGCCAGCGCGAGGAGCCATCCCTGGCTCGCGCGATGGGGAAGGTGAATCGGCCGCGTCTTCGTCATGATTTGCCCGATTGCAGGTTTCGAGCCGTCCCGGGCCTCTCGAAATTTCACCGCAAAAACTAGGAGAAGAACCGCTGATGCCGCGAGGGACGTGAGCCATCGATGCCGCGAAGGGTGATCCATTGATCCATCGGCGACGGAGGCGCGATCGGCGCGATTGGCGCGAAGGGAGACGTCGCCGGTGCACGCCTTGGCGACAGCGGCGGAGGTTCGCACACCCGGGTCTCCGCCGGACCCACGCAGGCGCCGAAGGTGTTTTCGCTTGGCCGGGCCGGCCCGAGGGTGCCATCGTCCGGACCTCATGCGTCGTCTCTCCCGCTATTTCGAGCTCGTGCGCGAAGCCTCCGGCGCCGAGCGGATGAAGGTCCATCTCGACGGTGCCGCGCTCCTCCGCCTCGCGCTCACGAACAAGGGCACGGCGTTCCCGATCGAAGAGCGCGTCGCCCTCGGGATCGACGGCCTCCTCCCGCCGCACGTCGCGACGATGGAGGAGCAGCTCGAGCGTGTCTACGCCGCGTTCGTGAACGCCGAGTCGCCGCTCGCGAAGTACGTGTACCTGCGCTCGCTCCAGGAGCGAAACGAGATCCTCTTCTACGCGCTGCTCGAACGGCACCTCGACGAGATGCTGCCCATCGTCTACACGCCGACGGTCGGCGAGGCCGTGCAGAAGTTCTACGCGCTCTACCAGAACGCGCGCGGGCTCTCCCTCTCGCTCGACAACATCGATCGCGCCGGCGCCGCGACGACGAACTGCCTGCTCGACGACGTCCGCATGGTCGTGGCGACCGACTCGTCGGCCATCCTCGGCATCGGCGATCAAGGCTACGGCGGCGTCGCCATCGCGATCGGCAAGCTCGCGCTCTACACCGTGGGCGGCGGCGTGAGCCCGTACCGATCGCTGCCCGTGGGCCTCGACGTCGGCACGGACCGCAAGGATCTGCTCGACAGCCCGACCTACCTCGGCGTCCGCCAACCGCGCCTCAAAGGCGACGCGTACCTGGCGTTCATGGACAAGGTCGTCGACTCCATCCACGCGCGCTGGCCGCACGCGGTCTTGCAGTGGGAAGATCTCTCGAAGGACACGGCGTTCACCGTCCTCGAGCGCTACCGCCAAAAAATTCCGTCCTTCAACGACGACATCCAGGGCACGGGCGCCGTTGCGCTCGCCGGCATGCTCGCGGCGTGTCGCGTGCGCGGCCGCAAGTTGAGCGACGAGCGCGTCATCGTGTACGGCGCCGGCGCGGGCGGCGCGGGCGTGGCGCAGGCGATCGTCGACGGCATGATGCACGAAGGCCTCTCGCGCGAAGAGGCGCGCGACCGCGTGTTCGTCCTCGACTCGAAGGGCCTCCTCGTCGAGGGCCGCGCGATGGAGGACTACAAAAAGCCGCTCGCGCAGCCGAAATCGCGCGTGGCCTCGTTCGACGTCCCCCCGAACGACCGCGGCGGTTGGGATCTGCTCGCGACCATCCGCGCCGTGCGCGCGACGGCGCTCCTCGGCCTCTCGGGGCAGCCCGGCACCTTCACCGAAGACGTCGTCAAGGCGCTCCTCCCGCACGTCGAGAGGCCCGTCGTCTTCGCGCTCTCGAACCCGACGAGCTCGTGCGAAGCGCAGCCCGTCGACATCCTCCGCTGGACCGAAGGCCGCGCGCTCGTCGCGACGGGCAGCCCGTTTTCGCCCGTCCGCGTGGGCGACGTCGACGTGCCGATCGGCCAAGGCAACAACGCCTTCATCTTCCCGGGCCTCGGCTTCGGCGCCATCCTCTCGGCGGCGTCGGCGATCACCGACGGCATGGTCGCGGAGGCGGCGTACGCGCTCGCGGACTACACGCGCACACATCACGAGGGCCTCCTCTATCCGCCGGTCGACGAGCTCCGCGAGGTCAGCACCTTCGTCGCGACGCGCGTCATTCGCCAGGCCTTCGCCGACGGCGTCGCGCGCTCGACCCACGTGACCGCGGAGACCGCCGAGTCCTACGTCCGCGCCAAGGCCTGGAACGCGAAATACGTCCCGTTCGATCGCGCGTAGTCCTCGCGACCGACCCGCGATCGAACGCGGTTCGATTCTCCCGCCCGCGGGGCGTTCTGCGTTATGCTCGTGTTCCCATGAAGCGACTCACGATTGGTGCCGCCGCGTGCACCGAAACGCTCGCACTCCTCATCACGATGGCCTGGGCCGACGGCGAGCTCGAAGAGCGTGAGAAGCAAGGGATCCGCGCCGCGTCGACGGTGTTCAACCTCACGAAGGAGCTCCGCGATCGCCTCGACGGGCTCCTCGAGGCGCCGATCCCGTCGTCCGAGTTGCTCCTCGACACGCTGAGCCCGCGCGACCGCGCGTTCGCGTTCGTGGCGGCCGCCTGGATGAGCGGGCTCGACCAGAACGTCGATCCGAAAGAGAAAGAGCTCCTCGAGGAGGTCGCGCAGCTCCTCGGCTTGACGGAAGCGCGCAAGGCCGAGCTGGTCCAAATCGCGCGCGACCTCGAGCCGCTCCGCAAAGACAAGTCGAGCTGGGCCGAAGAGCTCGTCGCGCTGTTCAAGGCGATCCCCGCGCGCCTCGAAGGCGACGGCACCGAGTCCGTCGACGTCGCTTTCGAATCCTGACGAGCGGGCGCTTCGGCAGGAGTCCCGACGCCGCGCGGGGTCGTCCATTCGGCGAAATGCCCGAATTTCTCGTGTGATCGGCCATCGGCGAGGCCGCGCAGCAGTTTTTTCGCAGCCTGCTAGGATGGCCGGCGCATGCGGCGCCATCCCTTCGGACAAGGCGACGAGACGCGGGATGCGAGCGGCGAGGCCGGTCGGTTCCCGTGGTCGGACTCGCTGGCGCGATGGTGGCGGCGCCTCTCGTCGCTCGGCTCGCGCGCCTCGCACGGCGTGACGAAGCGCCGGCTCGCGATCGGCGGGGGCGTGATCCTCGCGGGTCTCGTCACGGCGGCGCTCGCGTTCGGTCCGATCGTCCGGTCCCGTGTCGCGAAGGAAGCCGAGCGTCGAAACCTCGACGTGTCCGTCGATCGGGTGCGCCCCGGGTTCTTCGCCGTCGAGCTCGGTGACGTCCGCGTTCGCTTGCGCGGCGTCGACGGCATCGAAGCGTCGCTCGCGAACGTGCGCGTCGACCTCACGGCGGGCCTGTCCCTCGGAGGCATTTCCGTCCACGGCGGCGATCTCCGGATCGAAGGCGAGCCCGAAGATCTGCTCGACGCGCTCCGCCGGTTCCGAGGAGCGAAGGAGTCGTCTCAAGCGCCCGGTTCGAGCCACCGCACCGCCCTCGAGGCGACGAACCTCGACGTGTCGTGGAAGCTGCCTTCGGGCGTCGAAATCCGCGCCAAGGGCGTTCGCGCGTCGCGGACGGACGGTGAGGTGCGAGCCGGGGTCGAACTCCTCACGGCGACGCGTGCGCGCGACGCCGTGCACGTCATGAACGCGGACGTCACGCTCGGGGCCGACGACGTCTTGCGATCGCTGCACGTCGCCTCCGTCCTCTACGAGCAGCTCCCGTCACCGCGCGCGCCCGAGTCCGATCCCACGCAAGCCTCGAACGCGGAGCCGGCGCCGCCGAAGGATCTCCCGCCCACCGACGTCGCTCCCAAGACCGTCGTTCGCACGTCGAGCGCCGTCGCCGCCAAACCTGCGCCGAGGCCCGCCGCCAATCCCTCCTCGTTCGACAAGATCTTCGCGTTC
>JBGAHN010000207.1:0-8853 GCA_044226145.1 Labilithrix sp.
GACGCCGAGGCCGCCCCGCGCCGCCCGCGCGTCGGCGTCGTGCAGGCGCGGCCCGTCACGGGCCTCGGCTTCCCCGAGGGAGGCACCGCGACCACCGTGTGGAGCAGCGCGAACGTCGGCGAAGCGCTGCCGGGCGTCGCGACGCCGTTCACGTGGTCGGTCGCCTCGGATTACAGCGAATCCGGGTTCCGCAAGGCGTTCGCCACGCTCGGGTGCTCGGTGCCCAAGAACACGCACCTCGTCGCGAGCGTCCACGGGCGCATCTACCTGAACTTGTCGAAGTTCATGGACGTCGCCGCGCAGGTCCCGTGGATCGATCCGCGGATGCTCGTGGAGCTCGGCGGCGGCTCGGGCGGTGACGAGCTCGCCGAGCGCCGCCCCACCGCGTCGCACCGCCGGTTCTACGCGCGCCTCCCGCTCACGTCGCTCCGGCTCCTCCGCGAACAGCGGCAGCTCGACGCGACGGTCGCCGCGTTCGAGGGCGAGGTGTCGGCGGCGCTCCGCCTCCACGAGGCGCTCGACCTGGCGATTTTGCCGGACGAAGGCATCGTGCGGAAGCTCCACGAGATGCGGCGCCTGCTCGCGCGCACGGGCGACGTCATGCTCACGTGCGCGTCGACGGCCCTCGGCGCGCACCTCGTCCTCCGCGCCGTCCTCCGCCGCGTGGATCCGAGCGGCGCGCAGAACCTCGTGAACGAGCTGACGCGCGGCATCCGCGATCTGGAGAGCGCGCGCCCGGCGCTCGGCATCATGCGGCTCGTGCGACTCCTCCGCCGTGAGCCCGACGCCGTGGCGGTCGTCGAACGCGACGGCGCGTCGATGGACGATTTGCCGGATGGCCCGACGAGGCGCGCGCTCGCGTCGTTCCTCTCGCTCTACGGCGATCGGGCCGTGCGTGAAGCGGAGCTGTCGACGCCGCGTTGGAAAGAGGACACCCGGCCGGTGCTCGCGATGCTCCGCGTGGCGCTCCGCGCGGCGTCCACCGACGTCGAGCCGATGCTCGCGCGCGCGAAGTCCGACGCGGACGCCTCGATGCAAGCGCTCGAGCGTCGCCTGCACGTCGGGCAGCGGCAGGTGGTCCGCACGCTCGTCGCGCGGGTGCGGACGGCGGCGCGGCGTCGCGAGCAGATGCGCGCGTGGGTGACGCGCGTGCTCGGCATGATGCGGCAGACGGCGCTCGAGGCCGATCGTCGCCTGCTGCGGCTCGCGCCCGAGCTCGCCGACGACTGGTCGAAGGTTCGCCGCGGCGACGGCCTCCTCGCCACGACGAACACCGTGTTCTTCTTGACGATGGAGGAGGTCACCTCGGCGCTCCACGCGTCACGGACGGATCTGGCGCCGCTCGTGCGAGCGCGCCGCGCGGAGTTTGCGCGCGATTTGGCGCGTCCCGATCCGCCGCCGACGTTCATCGGCGCGCCGCCGGAGGTGCTCGTGCCTCCGTCGGGCGGCCACGTGCTCCGAGGCACCGGCGCGAGCCCCGGGGTCGTGACGGGGCGCGCGCGCGTCCTCTCTTCGCCGGACGACATGAGCGATCTCGAGCCGGGCGAGGTGCTCGTCGTGCGCACGACGGACGTGGGATGGACGCCGCTCTTCTGCGTCGCCGCGGGCGTCGTCACGGAGCTCGGCGGACCGCTCAGCCACGCGGCGGTGGTCGCGCGTGAGCTCGGGGTTCCGAGCGTCGTCAACGTCGAGGGCGCGACACGCGCGGTGCGTACGGGCGATCGGCTGCGCGTCGACGGCGATCACGGCGTCGTCGAGCGGATCGATCCATCGTGAGCCTTCCGTCGACGCGCATGAAGCGCTGGGTCGTTCGCCCGGGCGACGGCGAGCGTGTCGACGACGTCCTCCGAAAGGTCGGCGAGTCGATCGCCGCGATCGACGAAGGCCGCGTTTTCGTCGGAAAAAAGCGGGTGACGCGCGCTGGATGGCCGCTGGCGACGGGCGACGAAGTGCGGATCGGTCCGCCGACGAAGCCCGCGCGATCCACGGGCGTGGCCGCTTCTCCGCCGGACGTCGAGGTCCTCTTCGTTCGCGACGGTCTCCTCGCGTGCATCAAGCCGGCCGGTATTCCCACCGTGCCCGATCATGCGGGGGCCGCGCACGCGCTCACGACGCTCGCGGCGCGCGCCGCCAGGCTTCGACCGGACACGCTGCGCGTCACTTCGCGCCTCGATCGCGAGGTCAGCGGCGTCGTGATCTTCGCCCTCGACGACGCCGCCGAAGCGAGGTTGCGCCGGGCGCGCGCGGAGGGCCGCTACGATCGGCGCTACCTCGCGCTCGCGAGCGCGGCGAAGGCGCTCGATCCGGAGGCCCGACCTTGGTCGTGGCCCATCGGCCGCGCGGCGGATCCGAGGCTCCGCGCCGTCTCTGGCCTCGACGACAAGCCCGCGCTCACGCGGTGGCGCGCGGTGGCGACGACGTCGCCCGCGTCCGAAACCGACGTCGCGCTCCTCGCGGTGGCGCCGATCACGGGGCGCACCCACCAAATTCGCTTGCACGCGTCCACCGCCGGCGCGCCGCTGCTCGGCGATCGCGATTACCGGGGACCGACGCGTTTCACACTGAAAAATGGCCGTGTCCTCGCCTTGTCGCGCATCGCGCTCCACGCCGCGCGCGTGACGGTGCCCGCGAGCGACGGAACGAGCCTCGTGGTCGAGGCACCCGTGCCTGAGTCCCTACGCCGCATTTGGGCAGACCTTGGCGGCGAAGCCGAAGCGTGGAATAGGGCTCTATCGTGCGAGCTCGCGTAGTCCTCTCCAAGCACGGCCGGTCCTTGGTACGCATGGCGGCCCTCGGCGCGGCGCTCTCGGCCTTGGCCCGTGTGTCGCTCGCGGGCGGCGCTCCTGGCGCTCCGTCCGCTTCGTCCACTCTGGACGCCTCCGCCGGACCGCCCGGCACGCCCTCGGCCTCGCCGATTCCGCCGCCTGCCAGCCCCGACGGAGGCTCGGCCCGCATCCCGCCCGATCCGCCGCCGCTCTCGGAGCGCGAGCAATGGATCTTCGACCTGCGCTGGGATCGCGGCGAGGTCTACCTCGTATCGGTGCAAAAGCAGGACATGGGCGCACCCCGTACGACACCTCGCATGATGGGACGCTTCGCGCTGGAGCTCTACGAGGGTCGCACGCTCGTCGAGCGCGTCCGCTTCGATTTTCCGATGTTGGGCGCCGAGCCGCCGCCGGACGCGGGATCGAAGACGCCGCCGCGCCTCGAGCCGAACCTGCGCACGCGCATCGGCGTGCTTTTTCCGGCGACGAAACGCGGGACACGCCTCGAGCTCTGGGATCGGGCGACGAACCAGCGCTGGGCGCTGCCGTGGCCGCCGAAGGCCGCGATCCTGCCGCCGCAAGGGCCGATCGACGGCGGATTGCGCTGAAGATCGTCTCCGCTCCTCGGCCGTCCAAGGCCGTACGATGCCTGTTCCGCCGGACGCCGAGGATCCTCGGCAAGAACCCCACTTTTGTGCGACTCTTCTCGCGATGACTCAAGCCGAAGAGCAACCGCAATCGCAAGATCCGCTCGTCGGTCAATCCGTGGCCGGCAAATACAAGATCGTCCGGCTCCTCGGCGAAGGCGGCATGGGCTGCGTCTACCTCGCCGAACAGCAGCTCGGATCGACCGCGCGCAAGGTCGCCCTCAAGACGCTCCACAAGCACCTCTCGCACGATCCGCAGATCCAGGCGCGCTTCGATCGCGAGGCGGGGACGGTCGCGGCGCTCGAACACCCCAACACGATCCAGGTGTTCGACTACGGCAAGATGGACGACGGCACGCTCTACATCGTCATGGAGTACGTGCAAGGTCGGAGCGTCGCCGACATCCTCGAGAAGGACGGCGCGATGGATCCGCCGCGCGTCGCGAACATCATGAAGCAGGTGTGCGGCTCGCTCGAAGAGGCGCACGGCCACGGCATCATCCACCGCGATTTGAAGCCCGACAACGTCGTCTTGTGCGAGCGCGCGGGCCAGAAGGACTGGGTCGAGGTGCTCGACTTCGGCATCGCGAAGCGTTCGAGCGAGAACGATCCGAACGAGGCGAAGCTCACGCAGCAGGGCATGGTGCTCGGGACGCCGCCGTACATGAGCCCCGAGCAGTTCACGGGGCAGCCCATCGACGTGCGCTCGGACATCTACGCGCTCGGCGTGATGTCTTACGAGATGCTTACGGGGCGCCTGCCGTTCGTCGCGAACACGGCGTGGGAGTGGGCGTCGAAGCACATGACGGAGCCGCCGACGCCGCTCGAGCGCCAGCCGCTCGGTCCGAACGTCCCCGCGGGCATGCGCGCGGCGATCATGCGGGCGCTCTCGAAGAACAAGGAAGAGCGCTTCGACAGCGTGCGCGCGTTCTGCGAGGCGCTCACGAGCACCGAGCCGGTCTCGATCGACGCGGCAGCCGTCGGGCACGCGAAGACGGAGGCCGTGCCGCAGGTCGGGATGCCCGATTCGGGCGCGATGGGGCGCGCGAAGACCGAGATGGCTCAGCCCGTGATGGGCGGTGGGCCGGCGTTCGGTGGCGGGGCCGTGTCGGTGCCGCAGGGGCCGACGCACGCGCCGGAGAAGAAGAAGAACAACGGGCTCGTCATCGGGCTCGGCGTGCTCGCGGTGGTGCTGCTCGGCGGCGGGATCGTCGCCGCGATGGGCGGGTCGAAGAAGAACGCCGTGGAGCCGGTGACGACGGTGGCGGACCTGACGGCCTCGAACCCGACGCCGTCCGCGTCGGCCGCCGCGACCGACACGACGACGCAACCCACGACCGATCCGTCGACGGAGATCGAAACGACGAAGCCGCTCGAGCCTCCGCCGTCGAACGGCGCCGCGCAGAACACGGGCGCCGCGAATCCTTCGACGAAGCCGAAGACGCCGGCCGTCCCGACGCCGAAGCCCGAGCCCGCCGTCTGCGCGCAAGCGCGCAAGCAAAAGGCCGACAAGAAGCCCGACGCCATCGTCCGCGCACTCGAAGCCAAGTGCCGCGCCGAAGGCGGAAAAATCTGAGGAACATCGAAACCCACCCGTGTGGGGCGAGAGCGCGATGCAGTGTCCGAGTTGCCATGCCGTCGTCGAGGGACGACCTTCGTTCTGTATGTCTTGCGGGGCACCGATCCCCCACGAGCCGTTGCCCGATCCGCTGATCGGTCGAACGTTGCACGGGAAGTACAAGATCGTCTCGCTGCTCGGCGAAGGCGGGATGGGCGCCGTCTACGCCGGCGAGCAGGCGCTCGGCCCGACGGTGCGCAAGGTCGCCATCAAGACGCTGCACCGTCACCTGTCGCGCGACGAGAAGATCCGTGAGCGCTTCC
Source organism: Labilithrix sp. (assembly GCA_044226145.1). Taxonomy (GTDB): domain Bacteria; phylum Myxococcota_A; class Polyangia; order Polyangiales; family Polyangiaceae; genus Labilithrix. The sequence goes on from JBGAHN010000207.1 coordinate 5,294, forward strand.
ATCGTGAGGTCGGCACGCTCGCGTCGCTCGAGCACCCGAACACGGTGCAGGTCTTCGACTTCGGGACGACGGAGGACGGGATCCTCTTCATCGTCATGGAGTTCGTGCAGGGGCGGAGCCTCGCGACCGAGATCGAGAAGGACGGCCCCGTCTCGCCGGCGCGCGCGCGAAAGATCGTCGCGCAGATCTGCGGCTCGCTCGCCGAGGCCCACGGCAAGGGCATCATCCATCGCGATCTGAAGCCGGACAACATCGTGCTGGCGGAGCGCGCGGGGCAGCGCGACTTCGTCAAGGTGCTCGACTTCGGCATCGCGAAGCGGAGCGGCGAGGAAGATCGGAACGAGGCCAAGCTCACGCAGCAAGGCACCGTGGTCGGGACGCCGCCGTACATGAGCCCGGAGCAGTTCACCGGGCAGCCGCTGGACGCGCGTTCGGACATCTATTCGCTCGGCATCGTCGCGTACGAGCTCTTGACGGGGCAGCTCCCGTTCGACGCGAAGAGCCCGTGGGAGTGGGCGACGCTCCACATGACGGCGTCGCCGAAGCCGCTCGAGGCGACGCCGAACGGCGATGCGCTCCCGGTCTCGATGCGCCACGCGATCATGCGCGCGCTCGCGAAGAGCAAGGATCAGCGCTTCTCGACCATCACGGAGTTCGAGAGCTCGTTCGCGAACGAGTCGGGCAACGCGGGGGCAGCGGCCGTCGGTGGCGCGGTCCCGACGACGGACATGCCTGCGACCGTCGGGCCGTTCGGGAAAGCTTCGGCCGATGCGTACGCGCCTTCGGGTGGCGACGCGGTCAAAGGCAAGACGCAGATCGGCGATGTCGTCGTTCCTCCGGGAGATTACGGGCCTCCGCCCGGGGCCTATGGAGCTCCGCCCGCGCCTTACGCGCCCGCCGCGGCCGTCTCGTCGCCGTACGACGCGGGGCGTGGGGGGCACGCGGGGCACTATGGTCCGGCGCCCGTCGTGCACGCGGCGCCTGCGCGGACGCGCGAATCGGGCGGAAAGCGCGGGCTGTTGCTCGGCATCGCGGCCGTAGGAGCCATCGTCAGCGGTCTCGCGATCGCGGCGGGCATGGGCGCCTTCGACAGCCGCGAAGCGACGCCGGTGCCGCCGCTCGATCTGGGGACGACGAGCACCGTCGCGACCACGACGACCGCGACGGCACCGACGGCGACGGCCGACGACTTGGGCACCACGACGCCGCTCGCGACGCCGACGACCGCGCCGCTCGATCCGCCGAAGACGACGCCGGTGGCGACGACGCCGAAGACGACGACCCCTCCGAAGACGACGACCCCGACGCCCGTGCCGACGCCGGTTCCCACGCCCGCGCCCACGCCGGTCCCCACGCCCGCTCCGACGCCGGTTCCGACCCCTGTGCCGACGCCGACGCCGACGTCTGCGCCGACGTTCACGCCGCCATCGACGATGCAGCCGGCCGCGTGCCTCTCCGCGCGCAACGCGCGTGCGAAGGGTCAACCGGCGTCGATCGTCACCGCGCTCGAAGCGAAGTGCCGCGCGGCCGGCGGCACGCCGTAGAGCCGTAGAGAAAACGTAGCGAAACGCAACGTGACGCTTGGTCCGAGCGACCTTGCGTCGCTTCGTTTGGCTCATGTAATACTGAGCGCCGCTCGGTCGTCGCACGTTCGCGGCGCGCCGGTGCTCTTGGTGGGGGGGGACTGTGGTGCGTGCGTCGTCGCGCGCGGTCGGGGCGTTGGCCTCGATGGCGGGGGGTTTCGTTCTCTGGTCGCGTCGTCGGTCGCGAACGGCGGACGTGTGCGCGCGTGCGGCATGCGCCGGTGAGGGGAGCCACGCGGTCTCGGGCTTCGCGCGCGGATCTCCGTGCGAGGCGATGTCGATCCGCGCGGTCGTGACGCGTGGATCGACGACGAAGCAACGAAGGACTTTCTGCGGCATTCGGTCGCTCCGGGGAATCTCATGATTGGAAATCACCGTACGTATCGTCGATTCGCTGCGCGCGTCCTCGCGTTCGCCCATGGGCTCGTCGTGGCGAGGCGGAGAGGGGCTCGTGCTCTCCGAGGACGGCCCGAAAGGACCCTCGCGAACGCGCCGACCCTCGACGCGGGCAAGGTCGTCTTGCTGCTCGTGGTGGCGTTGCTTTCGTGCAGCGGCTCGCCCGACGACGACTTCGAAGATCGTCCCGTGGTGGGCAAGGTCACCCAGGCGCTGACGGACACGGACAGCGACGGATTGGACGACGACTGGGAGACATTGCATTTTGGCAATCTGTCCCAAACGGCCTCTGGCGACTTCGACTCCGACGGGATGACCAATGGAGAGGAATTCCTCCATGGCTTCGTCCCGACACTCGACGATTCGTACGACGACGCCGATGGTGACCGCTACCCCAACGTCTTCGAGGTGCGAGGCAGCGCCGACCCGAACGACGCGGGAAGCACGCCGACGCCGACGTTCGTAGTGAATGGTGCCGGAGGAGGGACGCACACGACGATCGGAGCGGCCATCACGGCGTCGAACGTGTCGAACGGTGCGTATCAGATCATCGCGATAGCACCCGGCGTGTACGAGGGAGCGTCGAACGTCCACGTGACGTTGGCGTCGACGAAGCCGAAGTTCCTGATGATCGGTTTGGAAGGGGCAGGGAAGACGATCATCGATGGAGAAAACGCGAACTCGGGATGGAACGTCTACAACAGCGCGGTCGTAGCATCGCTGACGTTCCAGAGGACGTTGACGGCGCTCTACGTCGATGCGCAGTCGAAGGCCATACGATTCGTCGACCTTTTGGTTCGAGACAACGCGACGACGTCGTACGCGGGTGGAGTGCACGTTCAGTGGGCCGGGAAAGTTCGCATCGTCGGGAGCACCTTCCTGAACAACACGGGGTGGTCGACGTCGGAACAGATGTGGTTTGGGCCGGGGGAAATCGCTCTGAAGAACACGGTGGTTTGGGGGACGTCGACGCGGACGATGATGGCGAAGAACTCCAGCGCCACGTTGACGACGAACCACTGCTTGGTGAAAGGGCAGACGCTGACCGGTACGGGCAACCTGGCTGGAAACGTGGACCCGAAGTTCCGCTCGGACGGGCATCTCCTTTGGGATTCACCGTTGCGTAGCGCGGGCGGAAGCGTGGTGCAGTCACGGATAGATATCGATGGCGAGCTTCGACCGAGCAGCGCACGCGACATCGGCGTGGACCAATTCAACGATTCGGACAGTGATGGGCTCGCTGATCAATGGGAGTTGGACGAGGCGGGCGATCTGACGACGCTAACGGGTCGGTCGCAGGACGCCGACGGAGACGGCCTGACGAACGAAGAGGAATATGGATCGCTTGCGAAACCACTGGTCGCGGATACGGACGGTGATGGTCTTTCGGATGGAGACGAGGTCCATCTGTACGGGAGCAGCCCGCTGAAGACGGATACCGACGAAGACGAGATGCCGGACGCATGGGAGGCGACGCACGGCCTCTCCCCGGTCGTTGCGAATGGATACGACGATGGCGACGGAGACCGATATCCGAACATTTTCGAGTACGCGTATTCGAGCGATCCGAGCGATCGCCAG
>JBGAHN010000208.1:0-8839 GCA_044226145.1 Labilithrix sp.
ATCGAGGCGCTCGACCTGGTACTGCTCGGCGTCGTGCTGATAGATGGCCTGCTCGTGGAGCATCGTCGGGGTCGCGCGCCAGTCGAGCTCGGCGAGCGTCTTTCCCGTGCCTTTGTCGATGATGACGGTGTTGTCCCAGCCCTCGCTGCGGAGGCTCACGTGGTTCGCCGGGTACTTGTCGGTGGCCCAGTGGAAGCGCCCGCTCTGCTCGTGGAGAACGCCGTGGCCGGCGAGGAAGCCGAGGGCCTCGCGTGACTCCGCGGGCGGTAGCCCTCCGTAGGCCTCCCCCTCGACGAAGGGCAGCTCGAACGCCGCGCACTTGAGGTGCTGGATCAAGATCTCGGTGTTCGAGGGATCGATCCGGGCCTCCTCCACCGCGCCGTCGAGGAGGTACGAGGGGTTCTGGGCGAGGTACTGATCGATGGCGTGGCTGGCGGTGACGAGGATCGCCGCCGCCTTCTTGTTGCGACGGCCCGCCCGCCCGAAGCGCTGCCACGTCCCCGCCACGCTGCCCGGGTAGCTGGCGCAGACGACCGCGTCGAGATCACCGATGTCGATGCCGAGCTCGAGCGCGTTCGTCGCCACGACGCAGAGGATCTCGCCCTCGCGCAGCTTGCGCTCGATGGCGCGCCGCTCCTCCGGCAAATACCCGCCGCGGTAGCCCACGATGCGCGCCGGATCGACCTCCGGGCTCGCTTTGTCGCGCAGGTAGCGGAGCATGACCTCGACGTTGTTGCGCGACTGCCCGAACACGATCGTCGGCACGCCCGCGCGCACCAGATCGTTCGCGAGCATGACGGCCTGCTTGACGTAGCTCGCGCGGATGCCGAGCTCGGCGTTCACGACCGGCGGGTTGAAGAGGAACACGCGCCGCTCGCCCTGCGGGGCGCCGTTCTCGGTGATGGTCGTGATCGTGTGGTCGGGGTTCTCGCGATCGAGGTCGAAGATGCGCGCGCCGTGCTCCTCGGGGTTGCCGATCGTGGCCGTCGCGCCGATGAAGACGGGGTTCGAGCCGTGGAAGCGCGCGACCCGCAGGAGCCGCCGGAGCACGTTCGCGACGTGCGAACCGAACACGCCCTTGTAGGTGTGCAGCTCGTCGACGACGACGTACTTCAAGTTCTGGAACGTCTTCGCCCAGCTCGTGTGGTGCGGCAGGATCCCCGCGTGGAGCATGTCGGGGTTCGTCAGGACGACGCGGGTTTGCTCGCGCACCGCCCGCCGCGCGTCGCCGGGCGTGTCGCCGTCGTAGACGACCGCGCCGGTGGAGAGCCCGCTCGCGTGCATGAGCTCGTGGAGGTTCGCCTCTTGATCGCGGGCGAGGGCCTTCGTCGGATAGATGTAGAGTGCACGCGCTCCGGGATCCTCGATCAGCGACGCGAGCACCGAGAGGTGGAAGCAATAACTCTTTCCGCTCGCCGTCGGCGTGGCGACGACGACCGCCGCGCGTCGGTCACGGCTTCGGACGTCGTCGGCGCGTCCGAAGCTCTGGCTCGCGCCGTGGGCCGCGACGAACGCCTTCGCTTGGTGGTCGTAGAGCTGCTCGACGCCGCGCCCCCGGAGGGCGAAGGCCACTTGGGTCGGCAGGCCCGGCGGGAAGGGCGCGGTCTTGGGCTCGCGCCCGGGCACCGTCTCGTCCGCCGTGAAGCATGGCTTGACGATGCGGCTCTCGAGCCATCGATCGACGACCGCATCGACGCCGCGCTCGGCTTGCCAAGGAAAGCGCTTCTCCGCGCGCCTCCCAGCACTCCGACCTTTTCCGAGCCTTCCGGACGAAGACATGGCCTCATGCGTACCGCTGAACATCCAAGCAGTCAATCGATCCGCGGCGTCACTTCATCGACGAAAGCGCGTGGGTCGCCCGGGCGACGCCAAGGCCGCGCTCACGGTGAGGCGGCTCGCCGACGCGCCGGTCGCCGACACGTGACAGTCGGGCCGCGATTGAGTACGGTTCGCCTCCCTTCGAGGCTCGCTCGACATTGTCGGAAGACGCCGAATCTCTCGAACGTTGCCTGCTTTACACCTGAACATCCGCGTCCCGACCGCATGAACGAGAGCCCCACGCAAGACGCCGCGCCCGCCACGGAGCCGAACCCGCCCCCCGCTGGCGCCGAGCCTCCGCCGGCCCCCGAGCCTCCGCTTCCCGTTGGCGCCGAGCCTCCGCCGGCCGCTCCGGCGATCGCCCCCGACGTTCCGCGCCTCGAGCGCCCGATCGGGACGTCGTCGTCCATCCCCGAGACGATCCTCGCCCACCGGCCTTCGCCGGTCTTCCTCGCCGTCCTCGCCGTCGTCACGTTCGTCGCCGACGTCTCGACGAAGCTCTGGGCCGAGGCGCGCCTCGAGGACTACCCGCGCTACGTGAAGGTCGTCGACGAGCACCTGATGTTCGTCCTCGCGAAGAACAAGGGCGGCGCGTGGGGGCTCCTGCAAGGGCAGAGCGAGAACGTCCGCATCCCGTTCTTCCTCCTCGTCTCGGCCGCCGCGATCGCGTTCATCGTGACGCTCTACCGCCGGCTCATGCCGTCGCAGCACGCCCTGAAATGGGGGCTTCCGCTGGTCCTCGGCGGGGCGCTCGGCAACGTCTTCGACCGCATCCGCTACGGCTACGTCATCGACTTCATCGACTACCGCGCGGACTGGGTTCGCAAGCTCAACGAGCTCGTCGCCTCGCGCGTCTCCGATCACGTCGTCACCGACCACTGGCCGACCTTCAACGTCGCCGACGTCGCGATCTGCGTGGGCGTCGGCCTGATGGCGGTCGATATGCTCGTCGCGCGCCGCTCTCGCAAGCCTTCGTTCGCCGACGTCCCCGTCGAACCCGACGTCGCGCCCCCCGCGGAGACCGAAGCTCCTCCGGCCGAGCCCGAGGCTTCTCCCGCGCAGACCGCCGCGCCCACCGAAGAGCCCTCGGACACCGCCGCCGAAGCCGCTTTCGCGCCCGAGCACGAAGCGGCCGCCTCGACGAAGTCCGACGCCTAAGCCCCTCGGCTCGGCGTCGGCGCTGAGGGGAGCACCACTCAAACGTGGTGGTCGGTTAAGCCATGACCGCCGTAGGAATATGAGACATTCGACGATGGTAATGTTTCATTATCCATCGTTTTGAATGGAACGAATCATGCTCAGGGCGGGCTACATGACCCTTCGTCCCCTGAAAATGACGTTCTTGGCGTGCGCGATGATCGGCCTTCCAACGAGCTGCAGTGCACCTGCGGACGACCATGCGGAAGCAGGAGACGAAGCGGACCTCACACAAAAGGCGTCGCTCGCTCAAATGAACGATGTCTCGGTGCTCTACCCGCTCCCGACGACGGCAGCGGAGTTCGACGGCGGGTACGTCGCGGCGGGAGACCACGGGAAAGGCGGCCAGGTCCTTCCGCTCGATCTCTACACGTCGCTGACCCATCAGCCGAAGTCGAGCAAAGGAAACATGGGCGGCTACGCCATCATGGCGTGGGACGATCTTCGCGTCGTCGGGTTCCGAATCGACCCTTGCTTCGCGAACATCGGCCCGGTGACGGACGCGTCTTCGTGCGTGAACCAGCTTCGTTTGATCTTCCAGCCGATCTCGACCTTTGCGTGGGGGTCGAACTTCAGCGCGCAAGCGTTCGACGGCGCCGTTCACGCCTTCTACCAATTGACGCGGGCGCAACTGGTCGAGCTGGTCCGTGGAATGATTGTCCTTCGACAGAAGGAATCGAGGACGGCTTCTCTCGGTCCACTCGCCGTCCATCCGACGCTGAAGGAACAAGGGGTCTTGGGGGACGCCGGCCAGGCGATGAAGCAACTTCTTTTGAAGTATGCGGGGGCGGGAAGTCTTACCCGCTTGACGACCTTCATTCATTTCGCGCCCAAAGACACCACCCATCCCGACGCCGATTCTTCCTGGACGTTCGCCGGCTTCGACATCGCGAACAAAAAGGGGACACCGATGATCCTTCCGACGCTCCCCGGCTCCGCCACGTCGGAAATGTTCGATCAGCCCGGTCAGGGCAGCCTCGTCGGCTCGTTTTCTCCGGCCACGACGTCGAACGACGATCTCCATCTGCTCGCCAACCTCACGGACGCGCAGTCGTCGACGAAGGAGGCCCAGCAAGCGGCGTTCGACGCGGCGCTTCGGATCCAGAATCCGGACGTTCATTCGGCCAATACGATCGATTGCGCGAGCTGCCACGCCGCCGACGTCGCGACCGTCTTGACCGGTGGGGCGCTCGGCCTTTCGATGGCGGGAAATGCGAACGCGTTCGTGCCGGACAAGAAGTACGTCTCGGCGACGGCGCTCGAGCGAACCACGCCGGTCAGCGTCGCCACCATCGGGAATCTCCACGCGTTCAGCTACGTCGGTACGGCTCCGATGATCTCCCTTCGCGTGATCAACGAGACCGCGTCGGTGATCACCTACCTCAACGGTCAGGTCCTCGCCGGCGCGTCCGACTGACGGAGCGCTCGGCCGAGATCGCGCGGAGGTGAAACCGATTTACAGCTGACCGGCGCGGAGCAGGCGCTCGGCCAAATCCGCGCGGCGGAAGCGCCGGGAGCGCTCGGCGAGGACGATGCCCTCGAGGTGCCGGAACGCCGTGTCGAGATCGTCGTTCACGACGAGGTAGTCGAAGAAGCCGTAGTGCTCGATCTCGACCATCGCGGCCTTGAAGCGGCGCTGGACCACTTCTTCGCTCTCGCTCGCGCGTCCCCGGAGACGGCGTTCGAGCTCCGCCATCGACGGGGGGAGGATGAAGACCGCGACGGCGTCGTGCTGCTTGGCGCGGATCTGCCGAGCGCCTTGGTAGTCGACGTCGAAGATCATCCCGGCGCAGCCCATCTCGGCCCGCGCTTTTTCGATCTCCGCCCGCGAGGTGCCGTAGCAGTTGCCGTGGACTTCGGCCCACTCGACGAACGCGTCTTCGGCGATCTTCCGCTCGAACGTCGCGCGGTCGATGAAGTGGTAGTCGCGTCCGTCGACCTCGTTCGCGCGTGGCTTGCGCGTCGTGTGAGAGACGCTGAAACGGAGCGCCGGGAACCGCGCTTGGAGCTTGCGGGTCAGCGTCGTCTTGCCGGCGCCGCTCGGCGACGACAGGATGAACAAGAGGAACGGATCCGTGACGAGGACGCTGGGGGGCGCGGGCTCGACGTGCTCCTTCGATGACGGGCCGACCATCGCGACCATTCTATCGCGGTTCGCGCGGCCATGGACCGCGGATTTCGCGGATTTCACACGCGGCTCGCCCGACGACGATCCCGGGCGCTCGCCCCCGATCGTTCGTCGCGCCCGCGCGCGTCACTGGATCCCGCGCTTCCGCTTCGTCGCCTCGAGGACCCGGCGGTACTCGATGTCCCACTGCGGCGTGCCCTCGGCCACGTGCTTCAGTTGGCCGCGGACCTCCGTGTCGATGTCGACGTCGAGCGCCATGAAGCGCTTGAATATGGGCGCCATGCGCCGCCGGAGCTCGACGTCCTCGGCGAAGACCTCGTCGACGTGCGAGGAGTGCATCAGCATCGCCACGACCTGATCGAGCAGGTAGTCGAGCGCCTCGTCGCCCACGCGGATGCCGTGGTGCTCGGCGACCTGCTGGCGAACGCGCGTGAACTCGCCGTGCCCGCGGCCCGTGCGCTGCAAGAGCTCCTTCGTCTTGTCGTCGACGATCCGCTCGGTCTCGAGGTAGCTCCGGAGCACGGCCTCGACGTCGAGCGTGACCTCGCGCTGGCCGCTCGCGTCTTCGAGCTCGATGTCCTTCGCCGTGAGGAGCGTCCGGACGATTTCTTGTGCGAGAGCGGGGACCTTGGACCCGTAGAGCCGCATGGGCGCCCGAGGCTAGTCCCAAGCCGTCGTGAAGTCGACAGCCGCCGTGACGTCGCCCGTGCCGTTTTCTACGACCGCGAGCTCGGTCCTCCGCGCCGCCCGTGCCGCTTCGTGGCCTGGAGCGCGGGCTCTTCCTTTTTCGGTTTCGCCGCGGTTTTCTCGTCGCGAAGGCCGAGTTGGAGGCGGCGGATGACCGCTTTTTTCTGCCGCTCCTTGTACGTTGGAGGCGGCGGATGACCGCCTTTTTCTGCCGCTCCTTGTACTTGGCGTGCGACGCCTCGCCGAGCTCGTTGCCCGCCTCCGTCTCGCGGTCGATGACCTGGAATTCGCAGACGACGAAGACGACGGGACCGAGCGCCCACGCGCTCGACGGCGCGCGCTCGAGGAGCTTGCGCGGCAGCCGCACCGGCATGTCCACGACGAAGTGGATGACGCGGTAGTTGTCGGCCGAGAAGACGTTGTCGCTCGGCGTGAACTCTTCGTCGGCGCCCGCCTGCATCTCCGGCAAAAACTCCGACAAATGCGGGTTTTTCTGGCAGTAGCGCTTGAACTGGAAGATCGAATTGATGCTCTGGGCCGGGATGACGTAGTTGAACGGGAAGAGCTTCTTCTGCAGGTACTGGATGATCGGGAAGATGTCGCTCTGCTCGCGCGCGACGATGCGGAAGCGGAGCTTGTCGAAGATCTGCGCGGACACGGCCTCGCGCTTCGACATGAGCTTCGTGTAGAGCGAGTCCTTGTTCTTCCGGCCGCCGACGAACTCCGTGATGGGGAAGCCCTCGGCGAGCATGCTGCCGATGACGCGGTAGACCTTCTCCTCGACGAGGTGGAAGATCTCCTGGTCGCTCATCGGGAGCATGAAGAGCAGCTCGCGCCCGTCGAGGTGGTGGATGACGTGCATGCACTTGAGGATCGTGCACGCGCACGTCTGGCGGTGGCCGCGGCCCGACGCGAGCTCGAAGAGCTGCTCGATGCTCGCGTTCTCGACGGGCTTGGGGATCGGGTACTCGAAGTGCCGCCGCAGGTAGCTCACGGCCTCGGTCTGGATGGCGTTCATGCGGCCGCGGTCGCCCGGCTCGTCGGGGCGGAATTCTTGCGCGACGATGAAATCGCGGATCTCGCGCTCGTCCTGGAAATTCAAGCGGTGCCAGTCGATGACCGAGTCGCCGCGCAAGAGGAGGCGCACGGCCTCGAGATCGGCGAGGGTGAATTCTTCCAGCGTCTTGAGGCGTTCGCGGCTCGCCATCCCATCGACCATACGCCATTCGAGGCGGAATCGGTCAAGCGTCGCGGACGCGCTCGGCGGGGCGCGCTCCGCGGATCAGCGGGGAGGCGGCGGAGGCGGCGGCGGGAGCGGATGCGGAGCGGGCGCCGGTCCCGACGGCGTCGTCGGTCGAGGGGCAGGCGTCGCGTCGTTCGTGCTCGGCGGCGTTCGCGTGTCCTTCGCGCGCGACGGGCTCGCCTTCGGCGACGTCTTGTGCGACGGCGTCGAGCGGCGATCGTGCGACGAGCGCGAACGGAACCCCGGGCTCGCGCAGCCGGTGCCGACGAGCAGGATCACGGAGAGGACGGGCGCGAGCCACGCACGCATGGCTTCAACGCTTGCAGGATGCTCAGGCTTTGTCGACCGGCACCGTCGCGTGACCGGTGGCGAGCGCATCGGCGTCGAGCTCATGCAGTCCTTGGACGAGCGCCGGCGGAGCCAGGCTGGCCGCGACGGGCGCCGTGTGGCGGCCGAGCGAGAGCGTTCCCACGAAAATGCCGATGGCGACGGCCAAGACGGCGGCGTGTCCCATGAGCGCTCCGGAGCATCCTGCGATGGCGATGGGTGCGAGCGCTGCGAGGTACCAGGGAGTCAGCTTCATGCGATGGGAATCTCCGAGGCGGGGAAAGCCGTGGGGACTCGAAAAATCGAGGTGACCCACATGTACGTCAAGCTACGACAGACCTCGGAGGTGGCCAAACTTCTATCGGGACCGAGGCAAAAGAATCAAGCGCGATTTCGCACGGCAGGGGATGGCGGATTCGAAGGTCGTCGTTCGGGCGTTCGGGCCCTGTGTCGTCCGCAACCATCGCACGGCGCGTTCCATCGCCGCGTGCGTCGCGCCGACACCATGCACGAAAGGCGATTCCGAAGGGAAACGGAATTTTCGATGGGACGCACTCTTGACGGAGTGTGTGTCTCACCAGGCGCAACGACGTGGGCGGACGGACACACGCAGAGAGTCCTCGGGACGACGGGCAGGACTTCGTGCGTGCGCTCGACCGCGGCGACGGGTCTGGTTTATCGTCGGTGCGTGCAGACGTGCTCGCCGTGGCTCGTGCGACCGCTCGTCACGAGGGTCGCGACGCTCGCGATGGCCCTCGTCCTCGGCGCGTTCGCAGCGGCCAACGCGGGCTGCAGCACGGTCGACCCGGGGGCGAATTTCGTCGTCCCGAACGAGACCTTCGACGCCGACTTCTTCTACTGCCGCGTCGAGCCCGAGGTGTTGGTCGCGAAGCGGTGCGGGCCGGGCGATCCGTCCGTCGATCCACCGAACGGCTGCCACTTCAACTCGTCGGCCGTCAGCGGCATGGCGCTCGTCGATCACGCGCCCGTCCCGTGCACGGCCGGGCGGCCGACGGATCGCTCGCAAATCGGCGCCGGCAGCGCGGCGGAGGGCAACCTCCAGGCGGCGTCGATCGTCATGAGCCGGGACGTCGCGACGGCGCCGATCTTCGTGCGGCCGACCGGCGCGAACCACCCGCGCGTGATCTTCACGAGCGACGATCCCGCCGCGGAGATCCTCCGGCAATGGGCGGCGCGGTGATGGATTCCGTCGCGCGAACGCGCCCGTCCGAGGCGCGCCGATCGGCTTGGGGCCGGGTGCTCGCGCGGGTGGCCGTCGTCGGTGCGCTGCTCGTCGCCCCCACCGCGGCGCGCGCCGAAGGCCCGCCGGAGGCGTTCGCGCGGGTCGTCGTCGACGCCGTCGAGGTGCGTTCCGGCCCTGGCATCTCGTCCCGGATCATCGCGCGCGTGGCCCGCGGCGAGACGCTCGCGGTCGACGG
>JBGAHN010000209.1:0-8605 GCA_044226145.1 Labilithrix sp.
TCGGCGTCGTTGACGGGCCGATCCCGCAGCGCTTCGAGCAAGATGAGCGCGAACGAATAGACGTCCGACGGCGCGGCGACGGCGCCGATGCGATCGTCGAACTGCTCGGGAGCGCCGTACGCCGGCGCGAAGATGCGGATCTGGCCGATCGTCTGCGCACGCGGTCCGAGGTTCAGCGTGCTGTCGTGCATGATCTTCGCGACGCCGAAGTCGAGCACCTTCGCGCTCGTCCCCCGCGACGTGGCGGCCAAGAAGACGTTGCCCGGGTTGAGATCGCGGTGGACGACGCCCTGCTGGTGCGCGTAGCCGAGCGCGTCCGCGGCGCCGGCGAACAACGTCGCGACCTCGTCGAGCGTGCGACCGCCGTTGCCGATGGTGCGGCGAACGGTCAGATCGTTCTGCAGCGAGCGGCCGTCGAGCCACTCGAGCACCATGTACGGGACGAGCGCGCCCGTGTACGGCGCCTGCGTGGTCCCCGCCGCGATGCTGCGGACGATGTGCAGGTTGCCCTGCGACAGCCGGTAGAGGATGCGGCTCTCGTCCCGGAAGCGCTGCACGAACGAGTCGACGAGCGACGTGCCGAGCGCCGACGGGAGCTTGAGGCACTTGATGGCGATGGGCTCGTTCAGGCCTTGGTGATGGCCCTTGTAGACGACGCTGAAGCCGCCCTCGCCGACGAGGCGATCGACGCGAAATTGCCCGTCGAGGATCTGCCCCACGAGCCCGAACGGATCGGCCGCATTCACGCCGCCACGATACCAGTGTTCGTCACGCCGCGCGTCGAACGTCGCGATTTTGTTCACGGGACGCGCAAGCGGGGCCGGCGATCAGCGATCCGCCGTCACGGTTCCGCCGTACCACACCACCCGCAACCCCGCGCTCGCCCAGTGACTTTCGGACGCGGTCGAGAAAATCGCGTCGTATTCGACGAAGGGCCCCGCGGACGCATGGCCGCCGAGCATGCGCGTCAGGCGGAACTCGTGATGGAGCCCGACACCGACGAACGATTGCGTGCCATCCGACGATGGGTAAGGCCCCTTGGCGGCCACCTCGGTCGAGCCGACGCCGAGCTGCGTGTAGACGGAGGTGTCGGCGAGCTTCGGAAAGAGGCGGACGAGCGGGAACGTCTCGATGCGGAATCCGATGCCGAAACCGCTGGACTTCCACTTGTCGTTCTCGAAGCTCGCGACGTTCACCATGGGGCCGAAGCTGACGTAGTCGGTCAGCGCGCCCATCAAGAAGAACGAGGTCGACGTGCCGACGAGCACCGGCGTGGACGAGTAGTACCCCGGTTGTCCGATGAACTTGTCGGAGTTCGGGTAGCCGCTCGCCGATCCGAACGCGATGCCCGGCGCGACGCCGAGGACGATCCCGTTGCGCCGCTCGAGCACGATGGGCTGCATCTTCGGATCGTCGGCCTCGCGGGACGGCGCCGGGGCCCCCGCGGACGCCGCCGCGAGGCTGGCGTTCGACGCGTTCGCGCCGTCGTCGGCCCGGGCCACCACCGGTGACGCCAGCGCGATCGCCGGCACCAGGAGCACGCCGCACGCCGCGAGCGGACGCGCCCGACCTGCCCGACGAGCTCCCCGACGCGTCCAGGGTGCGCCCGCGCGCGAACCCCCGGGAATCGACGACATCGGCGAGCCTTCGGCGTCCGTCATGGCCCCCTTCTATATACGAGTTCGGTTTCGCCGGTCGAGCCGGACGCGGGGAGGTGCCGCGGCGGCCGCCACGAACGCCCGCCGCCCACCGCGAACACCCACCATCCGCCGCCTGTCCCGTGGACGCGACGCCGTCCCATGGGCTATCCGCTTGGCATGCCCGAGGCGAACCTCCAAACCATCGATCCGGAAATCTCCCAGCTCATCGACGAAGAGAATCGGCGCGAGCACGAGACGATGCGTCTCATCGCGAGCGAGAACTACGCGTCGCGCGCCGTCATGGAGGCCACCGGATCGTGCCTCACGAACAAGTACTCCGAGGGCTACGCGCACAAGCGCTACTACGAGGGCCAGCAGGTCATCGACCGCGTCGAGGAGCTGGCCATCGCGCGGCTCAAGCGCCTCTTCGGCGCCACGGCGGCGCGCGGCGGTGAGGACGACTTGCACGTCAACGTCCAGCCGTACTCCGGCAGCCCCGCGAACCTCGCCGTCTACCTCGCGTTCTGCAAGCCCGGCGACGTCATCATGGGCCTCGGGTTGCCGGCCGGCGGGCACCTGACGCACGGCCACACGGTGTCGATCACCGGCAAGTTCTTCAAGAGCGTGCCGTACGGCGTGCGCCCGAGCGACCACCGCATCGACATGGACGAAGTTCGCAAGCTCGCCAAAGAGCACCGGCCGAAGCTGCTCTGGGCGGGGACGACCGCGTACCCGCGCACGCTCGATTTCGAGGCGTTCCGCTCGATCGCCGACGAGGTGGGCGCCATCCTCGCGGCCGACATCGCGCACATCTCGGGCCTCGTCGCCGCGGGCGTCCACCCCTCGCCCTTCGGCATCGCCGACGTCGTCACGTCGACGACCCACAAGACCTTCCGCGGCCCGCGCGGCGGCATGCTCTTCAGCAAGAAGGAGCACGCGGCCGCGCTCGACAAGGCCGTGTTCCCGGGCCTGCAAGGCGGGCCGCACAACCACACGACCGCGGCCATCGCCGTCGCGGCGAAAGAGGCCCTCGAGCCCTCGTTCAAGGACTACGCGAAGGCCATCGTCGCGAACGCCAAGACGCTCGCGGCCGCGCTCGTCGAGCGTGGCTTCCAGGTGACGACGGGCGGCACGGACAACCACCTCCTCTTGATCGACGTCACGAGCAAGGGGATCGCGGGAAAACCCGCCGCGCAGGCCCTCGATCGCGCGGGCATCGTCGCAAACTACAACGCCATACCTTTCGATCCGCGAAAGCCGTTCGATCCGTCCGGTCTTCGCATCGGGACGCCGGCCGTCACGTCGCGCGGCATGGGTCCGGGCGAAATGAAGACGCTGGCGGCGTGGATCGCCGAGGTCGTCGAGAACCCGACGGACGAAGCGCGCATCGCCAAGGTCGCGGGCGAGGTCAAGGCGCTCTGCGCGAACTTCCCGGCGCCCGGTATCCGCATCGGATCGTAGTCGATCGGCGCCGATCGTCGGCGGCGGGGGCGCGATCGCACCGCGCGGTCGACGGCAGCTCAGCCGGAGCGCCCGCGCGACGCGGCCCGTGGAGGCGCGTTCGGACGCACGTGGCGCGATGCCGATGCCGCGCGGCCGATCGACCGCGCGGCGCATCGGAACACGCAAAGAACCGGGAACACCGCTGGAAGCGAAGGAATCGGCTCGTCTATACTCCCGCCGGTGAAGAGCGAAGGCGACAGCGGCAAATCCGGAAGTGCGTTCGAGGGCAATTCCGGAGCGAGCGAAGGCGAGATCGCGCCGAGCCCGAAGACCTCCCCGCAAGCGCCCATCGAACCGATCGAGACCGGAGCGCGAAAAGCGCCCGTCGTCGGCAGCACGCTCGTCGGTACCGGGATGAAGTTCGCCCCCGCGAAGCCGTCGGCGAGCAACCCGCCGCCGATCGTTCCACAGCGCCGGACGCCCGCCGCAGGGACGGCGCGACCGCCGATCCCACCGGGACCTTCGACGAAGCCTTCGCTGTCGTCACGACCGCCGATCCCCCCCGGACCGCCGCGCGCGGACGCGGGCAAGTCCACGACGACCAAGACGATTTCGTCGGTGCCGCCGGCGCTCAAGACCCTCTCGTCCGCGCCGCCGTTCAAGGCCATCTCCTCGGTGCCGCCGCCCTACGCGGACACGGTCGTCGCCGCCGGCGCCATCTCCACCGAGGCGAGGACGCCGATCGTCGACGTCGTCCCGAAGGTCACGCCCGCCGCCGGTGCGCCCCCCTACACGTCGCTGCCGCCGGCCCCCAACGTCGACGTCGTCCCGCCGCCCATGATCCGCATCCCCCAAGGCGGGCTGCTCGGATCCTCGGCGTCGATGCCGCCCAGCAACTCACCGAGCATGCTCTGCCACGTGCTCGTCCAGAAGGGCTACGTCACGCAGGCGATGGTCGATCGCGCGCTCGCGATCCAGGAAGAGCGCGGCGGGCAGATCGGCCGCATCTTGCTGTCGCTCGGCGCGTGCACCGAAGAGCAAATCGCGCGTGCGCTCATCGAACAGCTCCGCCTCCGCAAGGACGAAGGCGTCGAAGACGACGTGTCGGCCGCCGCACGCGAGCACAAGGAGGTCGCGGGACTGCGCGTCCTCACGCGTCCGTGGCTCACGGTCGCGACGCTCCTCGCGACCGACATCTTCTCGCTCGTACTCGCGGCGCTCGTCGCGAGCGGCGTGCACTGGGCGCGCACCTACGCGGATCTCGGCGAGGTCGACTGGAGCTCGTGGCTCGTCGTCGGGCCGGCCATCGCGCTCTGCCTTTTGACCTACCTCGGCCTCGAGCTCTACTCGCCGATGGCGAAGAGCACGCCCGACGAGATCCGCGACGTCGTCTTCGCCACCTCGCTCGTGCACCTCGGCGCCTCGCTGCTCTCGACGCTCGGGGACCTGCCCATCGTCAAATGGGGCGTCTTCGTGCGGGCGGTCTGGTGGGTGGCGACGATGTTCCTCGTCCCGGTCATCCGCTCGTTCGTTCGAAACCGGCTCTGCTTCCAGCCATGGTGGGGGATCCCCGTCTGCGTGCTCGGCGCCGCGAAGACCGGCCGCCTCATCGTGCGCACGCTCAAGGCGCAGCCGCGCTCGGGCCTCAAGCCCGTCATGCTGCTCGACGACGACGCCACCAAGCACGGCACGCTCCGCGCGAGCGTGACGAACGAAGTGATGGACGTCTATTCGGTCAACCTCTCGGCCGCCCACTTCGTGAGCGAGTCACAGCGCAAGGCCCTCTCCGACGACATCTTCGGCCCGGACTCCGATCCGTCGATCAACGCGCCCATCAGCTCCGATCACATCCCCATCCCGTCGTCGCGGCACCTCGTCGCCGAGCCGAGCGACGACGTCGAGTTCCTCGGCCCCGAGAGCACGACCAAGCTCCCCGCGAAGCAAAAAGAAGCGTCGCTCTTCCCCCGCGGCAAATTCGCGGAGGTCGACGGCGTGCCGCTCCTCGGCGAGCTCTCGCTCGCGCCGATCCTCGCGCACCGCTTGAAGATCCCGTACGCCGTCGTCGCCATGCCCGGCGTCGACGGCCCGCGCCTCCTCCAGATCGTCGAGCGCGTCGGCGGCAAATTCAGCCACCTGCTCGTGATCCCGGACCTCTTCGGCTTCGCGACGCTCGGCGTCCCCGCGAAGAACCTCGGCGGCATCCTCGGCGTCGAGGTCCGCCAGCAGCTCTTGCTCCCGGGGCCGCGCCTCGCCAAGCGCGTCATGGACATCGCCCTCACGTCCTTCGGCTTGTTCTTCGTGATGCCGTTCCTCCTCCTCATCGCGCTGCTCATCAAGCTCGATTCGAAGGGACCGGTCTTCTACACGCAGAAGCGCCTCGGTCGCGACGGCGAGCACTTCCGCGCGTACAAATTCCGCACGATGCACGGCGACGGCGAAGAGCGCCTCAAGGCGATCCTCGACGCCGATCCCGCCCTGCGCGCCGAATACGAGATCTACCACAAGCTCCGCAAGGACCCGCGCGTCACCCGGATCGGGCGGGTGCTGCGCAAGTTCAGCCTCGACGAGTTTCCGCAGCTGCTCAACGTCATCCTCGGCGACATGAGCCTCGTCGGCCCGCGACCGTACATCGAGCGCGAGCTCACGGAGATGAACGGTCAGGAGAAGATCATCCTCCGTGCCCCGCCCGGCATGACGGGCATGTGGCAAGTGTCCGATCGCAACGCCACGTCGTTCGCGCAGCGCGTCCAGATCGACGTCTACTACGTGCGCAACTGGTCGCCGTGGCTCGACATCCACATCCTCGCGAAGACCTTCGGCGTCGTCGTGCGGGGCTCGGGCGTCTAGCCGCTCTGCGGCGCCTCGCGACGCGGCCCGTGCGATCGCCGCGGGTTGCGGCGCGACGACGCGGCGCCGGCGTTCGGGGGATTGAGACCTGGCACGCATGTCGCTACGCTGGTGGGTACATGGGCCTCATCAAGCAGCTCGTCTCGGACGCCTACGGAGTGGCGCTCACGCGCAACGGTCAGCCCGACAAGAACGCGACCGCGACGGTGAAGGAAGCCGCCGTCGCCGCGTTCGTCCAAGACGGCTACGCCGTGCTCGCCGCGAGCCGCTTGCGCGAGGCCGCGCGCCGATGGCACGTCCCTGCGGCGAACCGGGCGTTGCGGCTGTTCCAGACGGTGTTCTACGGCATCGAGATCGGAAACCAGGTCTCGCTCGGCGAGGGCGTCAACTTCGCGCACACGCTCGGCATCGTCATCGGCGGTGACGCGAAGATCGGCGCGCGCGTGAAATTCCTCGGCAACAACACCGTCGGCACGGCGCGCGACAACGGCTACCCGGTCATCGAAGACGACGTCGTCATCGGCTGCGGCGCGCGCATCCTCGGCCCCGTGCACATCGGCAAGGGCGCGATCATCGGCGCCAACGCGGTCGTCGTCACGGACGTCCCCGCGGGCGCCGTCGTCGGCGGCATCCCGGCGCGTGTCCTCAAGATGGGCGGGACGGAGAAGGACGTCGCGCCCGAGGCGCCCAAGGACGAGGCGGGCCCCTCGGTCGAGACGAAGCGCGTCGTCAACGGCACGCGCTCCCGCTGATCAACGGCACGCGCTCCCGCTGATCGCGACGCCGATCGCGAAGATCGGCATCGCGAAGACCGGCGCGGCTCAATCCATCATCGACGCGCGGCGCTGCCTCGACGTGAGCTCCGAGCGGAGCCGGAGGAGCGTCTTGCGCGTCTGCATGAACTCGGGGAAGACCTGGTAAGGGGTCGTGCTCGAGTACGAGAACGTCATCGAGTAGCGATCCGTCGTCGTCGGCGGCTTGGCGCGGTGGAAGAGGCGGCAGGTGTCGACGAAGACGCCCGAGAGGCGCGGTCCGGTCGCGCGGAGCCATTCCCGTTCGGAGACCGCCCCATCCATCGTCGCGTCGGGCACGAAGCCGGACCAGTAGTTGAGCGATTGGACCGCCCGCTTCGTCCGCGCGCGATCGAGGTATTCGAACGGGCCGCAGCCTTCGTCGACGTCGCTCAGGTAGACGATGATCTTCATCATCCGGCGATCTTCGACGTCGATGTGCCACTGGCGAACGTCGGTCGCGACGCCGTCGGGCCGCTCGCGCTTCACCTCGACGCCCAGGTAGTGCACGGGCAGACCGATGTAACACTCGGCGAGATCGAGGTTCTCGTCCGCGAGGCCCCACTTGAAGAGCGCCGAATCGGACGCGAGCTCCTCGGGCGAAATGCGCACGCACGGCTTCGGCGACGTGTCTTCGCGCAGGCGCGCGACGAAGCGCCCGGCCACCGCGACGACGTCGTCCGGGAGCATCGACGTCACGTCGCGCTTGGCGAAGAAGTCCCGCCGCAGATCGGACGCGACTTCGAAGCGATCGCGCGTGAGCCACGGGAGATCTTCGGCGTGTCGACCTCGCTGCGCGAAGTAGCGCTGCTCGGACCAATCCTTGATGAGAGGCGCTCGCAACAAGGCCCGCTTGGCCTTCCCACGCGCACGCGTCGCAAGTGCCAGCACGCTGTCGACGTCCATGGATGCTTTCCTCCGCAGGCCTTCGAAGCCGAAATTATAGCCGGAGCCGGTGCTCGGACAAGGCCGTCGCCGAGCGTCACCCAAACATGCGACCCGGCGCGTGACGGAACGCATGACTCGATGCGTGACGGAGCTCAAGCAGAGACCAGGACCAGGCGGGTCACTTCCGGGCGGACGCCGATGCGCGACGGCGGACCGGTCACGCCGAACCCCCGGTTCACCCAGAGCACGGAGCCATCCTTTTCGTAACGCCCCGCGACGTAGCGCTGGGCCATGCGCCCGACGCGGGCGGCGAAGTCGAACTGAAGGCCGTGGGTGTGGCCGCTGAGCTGGAGGGCGACCTTGCCCGCCGCCTCGTCGAATTGCCGCGGCTGGTGCGCGAGCAAGATCGTCGGCCGGTCGCGATCGGCGGGGCGGCCGTCCGGGGCCGTCGGCCAGCGATCGAGCGCGCGGGCGAGATCGGGGCCGCGCCCGCCGTATTTCGGGGCCGAGAGATCGTCGAGCCCCACGAGGCGGAAGCCGCCGCCGTCGCGCGGACGCACGAGCCGCGCGTCGTCGACGAGGAGGTCGATGCCGGCGCGGACGAGCGCGCGGCGGACCGTGGCAACGTCCGCGTAGTAGTCATGGTTGCCGAGGATCGCGAAGACGCCGTCGCGCGGGGCGAGGGCCGAGAGGCGCGCCGCCGTCCTCGCGGCGACCGACGGATCCAGATCGACGACGTCGCCCGTGACGACGAGCAGATCGGGGCGCGCCCGCCGGACGAGGTCGAGGCCGCGATCGAGATCGCGATCGTCGACGAACTCTCCCACGTGCAGATCGGAGACCTGCGCGATCACGTAGCCGTCGAGGGCGCGCGGCAACCCGGGGATGCGCACGGACGTCTCGACGAGCTCGAAATCGTGCCGCCCGCGCACCGCGCCCCAGCCGAGCGCCGCACCGCTCGTCGCGAACGACGCCGCACCGGCGATGCCGAGCAGC
>JBGAHN010000210.1:0-8712 GCA_044226145.1 Labilithrix sp.
GGTTCTTGCTGATCGTGATGCCCGTCGTGTCCGCGCCGAAGTTCACGGCGGCGTGACGAACGAAGGTGCCCCAGCCGCAGCCGACGTCGAGGAGCTTCTCGCCCGGCTGGAGGAGCAGCTTGCGACAGCAGCGGTTGATCTTCTCGTCCTGCGCCTCTTCGAGCGTCGAGTTCTTCGGACCGTCGACGTAGTAGCCGGCCGTGTAGACCATGCGGTCGCCGAGGAACGCGCCGAAGAAGTCGTTGCCGCGGTCGTAGTGCTCGCGGACGATCCGGCGGTCCTGATCCTTCGAGTGGATCGTGACCTCGGGGATGAAGTTCTTGAAGAGGAACTTGATGTGCTCGCCCGTGAGCACGTAGCTCACGTACTCGTCGCGCGCGTCGAGGAAGTCGTAGATGTCGCCGACGATGTCGACCTGGCCGTCGAAGTACGCTTCGTAGAGCGTCGTCATCGGGACCTTGCCCCGCGCGAACTTCTCCGCGAGCTTGTAGTCGTGGAAGCGCAGGTGGCGCTCGATCCCCTTGGCCGAACGGGCGCTGATGGGGGGCTCGGATTCGAGGGTCGCTTTGCGGGACGGCTCTTCTTGGGTGCGAATGGCTTGCAGTGTCACTTCGATCCTCCGGACGTGGGGCCCGTGATTGGGGGGTTCCCGATCGAGCCTGGTTTTCGGGCGGCGCGGCGGAGGTCCGCCGTTGCCGATATTTCGCCGCAAGCTGAAAGCCAGTGGGCTCGAAACTTGAGAGCGCCGGGACCCTAGGCGTGACGCCACGGCGGCGCAAGCTCGACCCTTGCTCGCGTCGTGCGGCGGCGAGCGCCGCGGAAAGCCCTGGTTTTCAGCGGGAAAAGTGCCGCTTTTTGCCGAGGAAACGGCCCCTTTCGCGAACCTCGACCGCGCGGCATTCGGGTTTCTCTCGGTGAAATCCGACGTCCGATCGGCCCGAACCCGCTATAAGCGGGCCGCTCCATGGCCGATCCCCTGCTCACCCACGAGGTGAAGCGTCGCAAGACGTTCGCGATCATTTCGCATCCGGACGCCGGCAAGACGACGCTCACCGAAAAACTCCTGCTTTATGGCGGTGTTATCCAACTCGCCGGCGCCGTCAAAGCGAAGCGCGGACGGGCCTCGGCGGTCAGCGATTGGATGGCCCTCGAGCGCGAACGCGGGATCTCGATCACGACGAGCGTCATGCAGTTCCCCTACCGCGGGCTGCAGATGAACCTGCTCGACACCCCCGGCCACGCGGACTTCAGCGAGGACACGTACCGCACGCTCCACGCCGTCGACGGCGCCGTCATGCTCCTCGACAGCGCCAAGGGCGTCGAGGCGCAGACGAAGAAGCTCTTTCGGGTCTGCCGCCAGCGCAAGATCCCCATCTTCACGTTCGTGAACAAGATGGACCGGCCGGGGCGCGATCCGTTCGAGCTCGTCGGCGAGGTCGAGAGCGTCCTCGGGATCGGCGTCTACCCCATCACGTGGCCCATTTTCACGGGCGGGACGTTCCGCGGCGTCTACCACCGCCTCGCGCACCGCGTGTACCTGTTCGACGCGACCGACGCGAAGTCCAGCCAAGCCGCGGGCGCCGAGGCCCCGCCGGTGAAGGTGAGCGGGCTCGACGATCCGATGCTCGAGCGCGAGCTCGGCGAAGAGGGCGTCAAGCGCCTGCGCGACGAGGCCGAGCTCCTCGAGGCCGCGGGCGACGCGTTCGACCACGAGCGCTTCGCGACGGGCGACGTCTCTCCGATGTTTTTCGGCAGCGCGATCAACAACTTCGGCCTCGAGGCGTTCCTCGAGAGCTTCTGCGAGATGATGCCGCCGCCGGCCCCGCGCACGACGAGCGAAGGGCTCCTCCCCGCGGACGACGATCGCTTCGGCGCCTTCGTCTTCAAGATCCAGGCGAACATGGACCGGTCGCACCGCGATCGCGTCGCATTTGTCCGGATTTGTTCGGGAAAATTCGAACGCGGCATGAAGATTCACCACGTCCGCACCGGGCGCGATCTGCGGCTGGCGAACCCGACGCAGTTCCTCGCGCAAGACCGCTCGCTCGTCGAGCACGCCTACGCGGGCGACGTCATCGGCGTCTACGATCCCGGCACGTTCGAGATCGGCGACACGCTCACCGGCGGCGCGACGTTCACGTTCGAGGAGATCCCGAGCTTCGCGCCCGAGCACTTCTCGCGCCTCGTCATGGCCGATCCGCTCAAGCGAAAGCAGCTCGCCAAGGGCATCGAGCAGCTCGCGCAAGAGGGCACGATCCAGCTCTATCGGCCGCCGGATGCGCGCGCCGGCGATGTCATTCTCGGCGCCGTCGGTCAGCTCCAGCTCGAGGTCGTCAAGTACCGGCTGAAGGACGAGTACGGCGTCGAGGTGCGCTTCGAGCCGGTCTCGTGCTCGTTCGCGCGCTGGATTTCCCGCAAAGACGGCGCGCCGATCGACCTGCAGGCCCTGGCCCGCGAGCGCATCGGCACGGTCGCCGTCGACGTGCGCGATCGGCCCGTCATGCTGTTCGCGGGCGAATGGCAGCTCTCGACGGCGCTCCGCGAGCTTTCGGACCTGCAGTTCGCCGAAACGGCCCGGGGTGTCGTGGTCCGCGAGTGACCTGTCGATTCCGTCCGGACCTGCTTTTTTTCGGCAACGACGGCGAGGCCGTCGGCATCCAGAAGACGCAAACTTCGAACCCGAGCGTCGCATGCGGCGGCGCTCGCTTTTCGCGGTTTCTTCGTCATCGGGCTGCTTGACGGTCCCGAACCCCTGGAATACTCGTGCGTTACAACATGAGCGTCACGTTTCGCGGCATCGTTTCAGTCGCTGGTGCATTGGGCCTTCTGACGTCCGCTTCGGCCTGCAAGAAGGCGGAGCCGGCACCGGCGCAGGTGACGTCTGCGCAGGCGGCCCCGTCGGTCAAAGTGCAAACCTTCACGGTCGTCGAGCAGTCGATGCCGGAGTACCTGACGCTCACTGGAACGCTCCGGGCGAGCCAGGAGTCCGAAGTCGCCGCCGACGCGTCGGGCAAGGTCACCGCGACGTACGTCGAGCGCGGCCAGAAGGTGAAGCAAGGCGACACGATGGCCATCCTCGACGCGCGCAGCGCGGCCATCAGCGCGACCGCCGCCGCCGCCCAGGCCCAGCTCGCCCAGGCGCAGCTCCAGCAGGCGCAGAAAGAGTGTCAGCGGGTCAAGTCGCTCTTCCAGTCGGGGGCGATCTCGCAGGCCGAGTACGACCGCACGACGTCGCAGTGCTCGACGTCGGAGTGGTCCGCGGCGGCCGCGTCGGCGCAGCAGAAGAGCGCGCAGAAGATCGTCGGCGACGCCGTCATTCGCGCGCCGTTCACGGGCATCGTCGGCGAGCGCTTCGTCAACGTCGGCCAGTACGTCATGCCGAACACGAAGGTCGCGACGCTCTACAACGCCGATCCGCTCCGCCTCGAGCTCACGGTGCCCGAGGCGAACGTCGGCGCCGTCAAGCCGGCGGCTCCGGTGAAGTTCACGGTCGCGACCTTCGGCGACGAGACGTTCGAAGGCGCGATCAAGTTCATCAGCCCGAACGTGCGCACCGAGACGCGCGACCTCGTCATCGAGGCGCTCTGCCCGAACCCGGACAACAAGCTCCGGCCGGGCATGTTCGCCGTCGCCAACCTCGCCATCGCGGAGACGAAGCAGCCGGTCGTTCCGGTGTCGTCGGTCGTCAAGTCCGACACCGGCGCGCGCGTCTTCATCGTCGTCGAAGGCCGCGTCCACGAGCGCATCGTCCGCGTCGGCGGCGAGAAAGACGGGCTCGTCGGCATTTCGGCCGGCGTGAAGCCCGGAGAAAACGTGGTCATCAAGCCCGAAGCCGACGTGCGCGACGGCGCGCAGGTCCTCTGAGAGTTCGCCATGCAGTGGCTTGCCGCGATCTGCGTTCGCCGTCCGATCTTCGCGACGGTGCTCATCCTCCTCATCACGGTCGTCGGCATCGCCGGCTACGTGAAGCTCGGCGTCGACCGGTTCCCGAACGTCGACCTCCCCATCGTCGTCGTGACGACGCGCTTGCCCGGCGCGGCGCCCGAGGACGTCGAGACGGAGATCACGGACAAGATCGAAGAGTCGGTCAATACGATCAGCGGCATCGACGAGCTCCGTTCGATCTCGAGCGAAGGCGTCTCGCAGGTCATCATCACGTTCGTCCTCGAGAAGGACGTCAACGTCGCCTCGCAGGAGGTGCGTGACCGCCTCCAGCTCACGATCCCCGATCTCCCGGACGACATCGAGCTGCCCACGGTCCAGAAGCTCGACCCCGACGCGCAGCCGATCATCCAGCTCGCGCTCGGTTGGAAGGGCCACGACACGAAGGACATCACCGAGCTCGCCGACAAGAGCGTGCGTCGCTCGTTCGAGAGCGTCTCGGGCGTCGGTCAGGTCAGCATCATCGGCGGCCAGAAGCGCCAGGTGAACGTGTGGCTCGATCCGGTGCGGATGCGCGCCATGAACGTCACGGCGCTCGACGTCAAGCGGGCGATCGCCTCGCAGAACCTCACGCTGCCGGGCGGACGCGTCGACACGGGGCCCGAACAGCTCACGCTCCGCATCCACGGGCGCGTCGAGCGCCCCGAAGAGATCGGCGCGCTGCTCGTCCGCCAAGAGGCGGGGCACTCGATCCTCGTCCGTGACGTCGCCCGCGTCGACGACGGCGCCGAGGAGCACGAGACGGCGGCGCTCCTCAACGGCGATCCGCGCGTCGTGCTCGCGATCCGGAAGCAGTCCGGATCGAACACCGTCCAGGTCGTCGACGCGATCCGTGGTCGCTTCGAGGCGGTCCGCAAGGGCTTGCCCGAAGGCGCCGACTTCGAGGTCGTCCGCGACGACTCCGGCGTCATCCGCACGAGCGTCAACGGCGTCCGCGAGCACTTGGTCGTCGGCGCCATCCTGGCGGCCATCGTCGTCTTCTTCTTCCTCGGGAGCGGACGCAGCACCATCATCGCGGCGCTCGCGATCCCGACCAGCATCATCGGCACCTTCGCGCTGATGGCGTTCATGCACTACACGCTGAACACCATCACGCTGCTCGCGCTCGCGCTCGCGGTCGGTATCGTCATCGACGACGCGATCGTCGTCCTCGAGAACATCTACCGCTTCGTCGAGGAGAAGAAGATCGAGCCCGCGAAGGCGGCCGTCGAGGCCACCCAAGAGATCGGCCTCGCCGTCCTCGCGACGACGCTCTCGCTCATCGCCGTCTTCTTGCCCGTCGCCTTCCTCGGCGGCATCCCGGGGCGCTTCCTCAGCAGCTTCGGCGTGACGATGGCGTTCTCGATCGGCGTCTCGCTCTTCGTCAGCTTCACGCTGACGCCGATGCTCGCCTCGCGCTGGCTCAAGCAGCGCCCCGAAGGATCGGCGAAGCCGCTCGGCGAGCGCATCGTCGACGCCTTCTACCGGCCCATCGAGCGCGTCTACATGGCGATGCTCCGCTTCGTGCTCTCGCACCGGTGGATCGTCGCGGTCGCCGCGGCCTTGACGCTCGGTTCGTGCGTGCCCTTGGCGGGCGCCGCGAAGAAGGGTTTCTTGCCGACGAACGACGAGGCCCAGTTCGAGGTCGTCGTGCGCGCGCCGGAGGGCACGAGCCTCGCGCAGACGCAGCTCATCACCAACCGCATCGCCCAAGAGCTGCGCGGGTGGAAGGAAGTGTCGCTGACGCTCATGACGATCGGCGACGACGCCGCGAAGACCCAGAACGTCGGCCGCATCTACACGCGCTTGACGGATCCGGCCGATCGCAAGCTCTCGCAGTCGGAGCTCATGAACCGCGCGCGTACCGACATCTTGGCGCGCCAGAGCAAGGATCTGCGCCTGAGCGTCCAAGAGGTCTCGGCCTTCGGCGGCAGCGGCTTCTCGACGGCGAAGATCCAGTACACGGTCCGCGGTCCCGATCTGAAGAAGCTCGAGGCGGCGACGACGCGCATCCTCGCGAAGATGCGCGAGATCCCGGGCGCGGTCGACGTCGACTCGTCGCTCATCGCGGGTAAGCCCGAGGTCGGCGTGTTCATCGATCGCCACCGCGCCGCCGATCTCGGCGTGTCGGTGGCCGACACCGCGGCGACCCTGCGCGTCCTCGTCGACGGCGAGAAGGTCTCGGCGTACGAAGAGAAGGGCGAGCAGTACGACGTTCGGCTCCGCGCCGAGCCGCAGTACCGCGACGACATGTCCGCGCTGTCGATGCTGACGCTCCCGTCGCCGCGCCTCGGCCTCGTGCCGCTCCGCAGCGTCGTCGATCTGAAGCGGGGCGCGGGCCCGGCCACGATCGACCACTTGAACCGTCGCCGCGTCGTCACGCTCTTGTCGAACGTCACGCGGGGCTTCCGCGACGGCGCCGTCGCCGACGCCGTCGGCAAGATCATCAAGGACGAGAAGCTCCCCGCGGACTACGTCGCCGAGCCGGCGGGTCAGACGAAGGAGATGGGGCGCGTGTTCGTGAGCTTCGGCGTCGCGATCCTCCTGTCGCTCGTCTTCATGTACCTGGTGCTCGCGGCGCAGTTCGAGTCGTGGCTCCACCCGATCACGATCATCACGTCGCTACCACTGACGTTGCCGTTCGCGGTCTTGTCCGTCGTCTTGTTCGATCAATCGCTCGACATCTTCTCGTTCCTCGGCATCTTCGTCTTGTTCGGCGTCGTGAAGAAGAACGCGATCTTGCAGGTCGACCACACGAACCAACTCCGCGCCAAAGGGATGCCTCGCTTCGAGGCCGTCCTCGAGGCGAACCGCGATCGTCTCCGTCCGATCTTGATGACGACGCTGGCGTTCGTCGCCGGTATGCTCCCCCTCGTCATCTCGAAGGGCATCGGCGCGAACAACAACCGCGCGACGGCGGGCGTCGTCGTCGGCGGTCAGACGTTGTCGCTCCTACTCACGCTCTTGGCGACGCCGGTCGTCTACATGTTCTACGAAGACGTCGGCAACTGGTTCGGCCGGATCTTCCGGGCCGTGTTCCGACGCGGCGCCGCGCAAGAGCCGCCGGCTCCGCCTTCGGCGACGGCGACCGCGCACGCCGCCGAAGAGTAGGCGCCGTCGAGAGAGTAGGCGCCGTCGAGCCAGGCCGTTCGGCGCGGCGGCTTCGTCGCCGCGTCGGGATCTCCGTCGTCGTCGCACCACGATCGCATCCGCGCCGGGCGTCGTCGTCGTCGCGCCACGATCGCGTCCGCGCGTTCCACGTGATCCTTACGAGAGCAAGGTGGAACGCGCGTTGCACGCGAGGGCCGACCCCGAACAAGGAGCCCTGCGATGCGTCACTACGATCGTCACCAGTTTCGGCACCTCGACGACGCGGATCGATTCCGCGACTACGACTACCTGGCCGACGACGTGTGGGAGGAGAGGAGCGAGCGCCGCGCCGCGTTTCCTCCGCGCGCCCGCGCCGCCGACGTCCCCTCGTGGAGTGGGGAGCCCCGTTGGAGCGATCGATCGCGCCCGCGGCTCGACAGCGAATTTCGTACGATCGACCGGAGCCCTGCGTCGCGTGCGTCGCGCGCGTGGTCTCGCCGACAAGGACCCCTCGACGCCGTCCGATCGCTCGTCGATCGCCTGAATCGCTCGCGCCGTGAGCTCGTCGCCCGCCTTCGGGCCGTCGCCTCGGTCGTCCGAACGGGAGAGATCGCCGAAGCGGCCACGTTCCGCCTCGATCGCCGCATCTACGAGGACGTCCGCGAGCGCTTCGAACGGAGCCGCGACATCGACGCGCGGTCCATCGACGTGACGGTCCGCGCGGGCATCGTGACGCTCGAAGGCTCGGTCCCCGATCGGCGGAGCCGCTACGTCGCCGAGAACCTCCTCGAAGACGTCCTCGGCGTGCGCGACGTCGCGAACCGCCTGCGCGTCCAGCGCGATCGCTGGGAGCGCGAGGGCGGCCTCTGACGAGCGACGGCTCCTCCGAAGCGTCCCTCGAGCCCCCCCGGTGCGCCTCCTCAGAGACGCCCCTCGGGCGCCCAGTCGTGCTCCGAGGCGACGTGGCCATACCCGGCGCCCACGATGGCTCCATAGAGGATGTGGAGCGCGAAGAACGACAGCACCCCCGCGATCCCGAGGTTCGAGAAGTACGCGCCCGGATCGCGGAGCTCGCGCGGGACGTAGGGATGCACGCGCGCGACGAGCCCGAAGAGGATCCCGATGAGGCACGCGTGCAAGACCGCGAGGATCATGCCCGTGCCCGCGCCGCCGTGGTTCCACACCTTCTCGAAGAGCGCGCCGTAGATCAACCCGAAGAGCGCGCCGATGCCGACGTGAAGGAGCTCGCCGACGACGAACGCCGTCGGTCCCGGTGGGATCCCGGTCAGCGTTCCGAGGATCATCTCCATTTGGATCGGTACGCCCGCGGCGCGTAGGAGCACCGACAAGAGGCTCATGACGATCGCGCCGACAATCCCGAACAGAACGGCTCTCTGGGGCTTCATGCGTGGGTCTCCGTGAACGAGCTCGACGTCGGGTGAGCTCTCGTCGTGGGTCGTGAACTGCCGTCGAAAATGAGCATCCAGCGCACCGGACGCCGAAACGCGCGCCCGTGCTCTCGGTTCGGCTTCGG
Source organism: Labilithrix sp. (assembly GCA_044226145.1). Classification (GTDB taxonomy): domain Bacteria; phylum Myxococcota_A; class Polyangia; order Polyangiales; family Polyangiaceae; genus Labilithrix. The sequence continues at coordinate 8,546 of JBGAHN010000210.1, forward strand.
GTCGCTGCGTCGATGGATCCTCGTTGGTGCAGACCTCGCGCCAACCGGACCGTCGTGACCGTTCGCGGCGCAAATGTCGGGCTCACGGCGCCGCCCAGTCGCGTCGACGCCGCGTCGACGCCGCATCGGCGTCGCGTCGAACGGCGGATCGCCCTGTGGCGAACCTT
>JBGAHN010000211.1:0-8630 GCA_044226145.1 Labilithrix sp.
GTGACGCTCGTCTCCGGCAACCCCGCGAAGATGCGGTTCGGTAAGCTCCGCGCGCCCGACGAGACGACCAAAGAGCTCGTCGCGGACAAAGTCGCGACGCCCTGAAAGGCGAAGCCCGTCGAAAAACCGGCGCACAGATCGCTTGTCTTGAACTTCACCTGCCCGCCGTCCAAAGAGGCCGTGGTGGGCCGGGTGCCGTTCTTTCGGGGTGCCTCTGCCACCGAGCACGAGGCTCCGGCGTCGCCGAGATTTCGGACGACGCCGGAGTCCGCTCATGTCCGCATGAGCCTCGCCGCGACTACAGCGTGCTCGGCTTGCACTTCTCCGAGAGCTTCTCGCGCTTTCCTTGAGGATCGATCACGAAGACCGACTGCTCGACGGAGACGTTGCTCGGCACGTCGAACACGTAGAGCTGCTCGGTCTTCAGCTTGGGGAAGTCCTCCTTGCGTTCGAGAACGACCTTGCCATTCGCTGCGCGCTTCAGCTCGAGCGCGACGGAGACGTGCGCGAACCACGTGGAGAGCGTGCCGCAAGTGCCCGCGTTGGGCGGCGCGGCGTTGATGACGGCGTTCACTTGATGGGAGCGTCCGCCGAGCGACAATTGCAACGTCACCGGAACCGAGACTTTGGTCCGATCGAGTTGCGGGTCGTCGATTTTGCCGACGATCTTCGGCGTCGCATGGGACTGATCCACGGTCCACGTGGCGGTCAATTTCGACCCCGGCTTGCTCGCTTGCCAGTCGCTGGTATCGACGACCTTCGCGTTCGAGCCCACCGTCAGCGGACCAGCCTTCGGCAATCCGTCGGAGTCGGGCCCCTTGCAGTCGAACGGAGCTTCTTGCGTCGAGCTGCGGATGTCGCTGATGGCTTCGGTGATGGACGCGCCCGCGGGGATGGGGATCGTGCCGAGCACTCCGTTTTCTTCCGGATCCGCGTCGACGTGGAAGGAGATCTCGAGCTTGTCGGGCGCCGTTCGCTTGGCGTAGAGCGTCCTCGGCCCCGTCGTGGTCAAACCGATCTGAGAAACCACGTCGCCTTTCTTGAGCGAGGGCGTGCAGAGGCTCTGGTTGGACGGCGATAGAATGCCGTTGTAGGTGCCGAGCTTGAGGCGCTTCGTTGCGCTGCCCACGCGCGCGATGATCTCGATCATGCGCTTCGGTCCGCGGAGATCCTCGTTGGCCGTGGCGGGATAGATCGCCCATGTGAGCCGGAGCTCTTGGTTGTCGCCCGACGGATACCATCGCGCGTCCGAGTCGGGCGCGCCCGCTTCGGCTGCCGATCCGGTCGTGCCGTTCGCCGTCGACGACGCCGCGGGAGGCGCGGCGCCGTCTTTGGGCTTCTCGTTGCATCCGACGGTGAATGCGAGCAGGCATCCCATGGCCAGTCGCTTCCCAAATCCCACGATCATGCGTCGACTCTCCCGTGAATCGCCTCGGTCTTCCCGGAGGCTCATTGGTCCGAATCAGGCACTCTTTGCCTGATTCTTTTCCGCGACCGTAGCGTTCTTCGAACGTCTTCGGTGAGGTGGAAACGAGAGATTGACGAGACGCAGCGTGTCGAATTCAACGCGCGCATCGACGTTGCGAACATGACTTCTTCGACGCCCGGCTTCAGCATCGCGCGCGGAACGCTGTGGATGGAAAAAACCGCGAACGGCGACGATCGCGTGTCCGAGAGGTGTATCCTCCGCGCCAGATGACGGGCATCGATCTCCTCTTCGTCGACGAACACCTCGTCGTCGCGAACAAGCCTTCGGGGCTGCTCGTGCATCGCGGATGGGACAACGACGACGACGTGGCGATGTTCCGGGTGCGCGATGCCCTCGGCGGGCAGCACGTCTTTCCCGTGCATCGGCTCGATCGTGGCACGAGCGGTGCGCTCGTCCTCGCCCGGAACCGCGACGCCGCGGCCGCGCTCGCTCGCCTCTTCGAGGAGGGGCTCGTCGAAAAGCGCTATTTGGCGCTCGTGCGAGGCATGCCGCCGGACGAGGGCGTCATCGACTATCCCATTCAGCGCGTGGAGGACGGTCCGCGCGTTCCGGCGCTCACCGAGTTTCGCGTCGTCGGTCGCTCGACGGTGGATCGCTGCTCGCTCGTCGAGGCGCGGCCGAAGACGGGGCGCTTGCATCAAATTCGGCGGCATTTGCGGCACATCGACCATCCGCTCGTAGGCGACGTGAAGCACGGCTCGGGCGTCATCAACCGGCATTATCGTGCACAATACAACCTTCATCGGCTCGCGCTCCACGCCGTGTCCGTCGCGTTCGCGCACCCGGTGACCGGCGCGTCGATCTCGGTGACGGCGCCCATGCCCGACGACCTCGCGGTGCCGCTCGCCGCGCTCGGCCTCGCGATGGCGACGGATGGGGGCGGTGCGTCGTGAGCCGCCGCAACAACGCGCACCTCCGATGCTCGACCTGCCGCATGCACGGCAGCCTCTGCATCTGCGCGCTCGTCCCGAAGATCGCCACGCGCACGCGCCTCGTGCTGATGATCCACCGCATCGAGGCGCGGAAGCCGACGAACACGGGTCTGCTCGGCGCCGCGTGCCTCACGAACTCCGAGGTGCTCGTCCGCGGTCACGAGGGGAAGCCCACCACGCCCTTCGTCCCGGCGCCGGGTTCGCAGCCAGTCTTGCTGTTCCCGCACGAGAACGCGGTTCGCCTCGACGAATGGCGGACCGATCGCCCCGTCACGCTCGTCGTGCCCGACGGGACGTGGCGGCAAGCCTCGAAGGTCCGTCAGCGTGTGCCGGGGCTCGCGGACGTGCCGTGCGTGATCCTCCCGCCCGACGAACCTTCCCGCTACCGGCTGCGCGCCGAGGCGCACGGCCACGGCCTCGCGACGATCGAAGCCATCGCCCGCGCGATGGGCATCCTCGAAGGCCCGCACGTCCGCCACGCGCTCGAGCAGGTGTTCCACGCGATGGTCGAGCGCACGCTATGGGCGAGGGGAGAGCTCGACGACGCGGACGTGACGCTCGGCGTCCCCGAAGGCGCGATGCGCCACGATCCAACCAGCGGGCTCGCGCGCGCTCGGGATTGAGAGGTTCACGGCGCGCTCTCGGGACGAGGGCTCGCGCAGCGGCGCCGCGCGACGACGACGTACCCCACGACGACGATCACGAACGCGGCGGCGAGCGCGATCCACACTTCCACGGGCGTGCCTTTGATGAATTCGAAAAAGCGCTTTCCGAAATAACTCATCACGAGGACGGGGACGAGATATCCCACGAACGATCCCCAGAAATGCGTCCAGAATCGCACCTTGGACACGCCGAAGAAGGCGTGGAGCATCGGCGGCATCCAGAACACGAAGCGCAGGACGAAGACCGTGCGAAAGGCGTTCTGGTCGAGCGCTCTTTCGTATTTGGCGAATCGACTCGGGATGCGCGTCGAGACCCAATCACGGGCGACGAAGCGCGCGAACGAGAACCCGACGACGCTCGCGAGGAGCGTCCCGATCATCGACACGACGAAGGCGACGGGCCAAGGCCAGACGAGCGGCGCCACCATCAAGAAGGCGGTGCCGGGGACGCCGAACGGTTGGAAGACGGCGTACGCGAGCACGAACGCGACGTAGCCCCACGCGCCGAGCTCGACCAACGACTGCGTGAGCGACGCCGGATCGGTGACGCGCGCGAGGAGCCCGAACCTGTGCGCCGCGAGGCCGATCAGGACGACGAGGCCGACGGCGGCGAGCCTCGGCCAGGTGCGGCGCGCGAGGGGCGTCATGAACGACGCAAGGCGTAGCACATTCGTCGGCGAGGACCGAGCGGCCGAAAACGAGGTCACCCGGATGCGCGACTTGCACGCGGCGCGGGAACCGGTTCGACTGGAGGACATGGACCCCATGAGCCCGATCCAAGGCATTTCGCTCCAGCGCTATGCCGAGCTTTCCGCGGAAGTCACCGACGTCATCCACGAGCCCGACGCGTGCGCGCGCATCGTCGAGGGGCTCGGCGTGTCCCGCGCGGATTGGGAGGCGGCGCACCAGGGTTGGGTCGCGCGGATGCAGGACATGTCGCTCATGGGGAGCGTCGCGACGGCGTACATGCCGCTCTACCAGGCGGCGCTCGCCAAGAAGCGCGGCACGATCGACGTGTCGTTCGAAGACTTCGTCGCGCTCTCGGCCGCGCAGAAGGCGTGGGGTCGCGAGCGGACGCTCCAGCACTACCAAATCGACGACGCGGCCTGGAGCCAGATCGCCTCGACGTGGACGACGCAGCGGATCCCGCAAGACATGGGCCGCTATGGCATGTACGGCATGCTCGTCGAGCAAGAGGCGCAACGGCTCGCGCAGGGCGGCGCGCCGAAGAACGTGCAGTTTGCAAAAAGTGCAGGATACACGGGTGGGAGCGGCCCGTCGCAGCCCACGACGCCGGCGGGGCAGCAGGCCTACCAGGCGCAGCAGGTCGAAAATCAGATGATGGCGCAAGCCGTTCAGCAGAACGTCGCCGCGCACATGGCGGCGGCGCAGGCGCAAGCGGCGGCCGCGTACGGTCAAGCCGCGCAGAACGTCGGCTTCATGGGGCGGGCGGCGCTCGGCGCGGTCGGGTACGGCGCGATCGCGAACGGCGTCGGCCCGGGCATGGGCGTCCTCGTGCAATGGAGCGACGGCAACCGCTACCCGGCGACGGTCTCGCAAGTGGGCGGCGGCCAAGTGCACGTCACGTTCACCGACGGCCGACAGATGTGGGTCCCCGCGCACGCCGTCACGCCGCGATGAGCGTCACCAACTGCTCGAACTGCTCGGCGCCGCTCGAAGGCGCCGACCTCGAACGGCCGAATTGCCGATTCTGCGGCGCGGTGCATCCGCACATCGCGCGAGCGGCGGAGAAGGTGGAGGTCGTCAAGCAACTCCTCGCGCCGGGACCGAACGGGATGCCGGTCGCGCTCGCGGCGATGATGGGGCACACGGGGGCGGCGCCTCCGGGTGGACCCGGGATGGGGGGATTCGCGGGTGGTCCTGCGGGTGGCCCGATGGGAGCGTATGGCGCGCCGCCGGCGGGCGGATTTGGGCAACATGCGCCGGGGTACGGTTCACCCGCGTACGGGAGTCTTCACGCGGCGCAGGCGCAGGCGATGGCCGCGACGCAGCACGCGCGGCACGCGGGCAAGATCGCGCTCGTCGTGGGGCTCGCGGTGGCGCTCGTCGCGCTCGGGCTCGCGGCCGTCATCGTATGGACGATGGTGTGACAGCCACGTGAGAGCGTGATTCACGGCTTCGAAGTGAACCCGTGGTCGCTCCTCGTGCGTACGCGCCGCCGCTCTCAATAGCTCTGGTTGAAGTTGATGAACCACTGCGCGTCTTCGCGGGAGAACGCGGCGTCCGTGACGATGACGGTGGATCGGTTCCATCCGATGCGCAGGCCCATGCCCGCGGAGGCGCGGAGGGTCGGCGCGACCACGAACACCTCGTCGCCCACGGATCCGAGATCGAGGAACGGTACGGCCGTCAGCGTGACGTTCTGCCGGAGGAAATCGAAGTCGGCGAAGCGGTGCCGGAATTCGATGTTCGCGAACGCGACGGTCCGTCCGAGGAAACGATTCGCTTTGAAGCCGCGGAGCGTCTGAGCGCCCCCGAGGGCCCGAATGCTCCCTTCCGCGCTCCATTGATCTTGGTATTCGAAGAACGGGGCGCGCTCACCGATGATCGTGCCATATCCGATCCTCGTCGCGAGGAGTGTCCGCCGCAACACCTTCGGCGCGATCGGCAGGAAGTGACGGGCTTGGAAGAGCATCTTGTGGAACGTGAATTCGGAGCCCGTGTACGGCGCGGAATGTTCGTTGGCGATCTCGAGGAAAACTCCGCGGTACGGATCCGGTTCGAAGTCGCGCGTGTCGTACATGAGCGAGAGTTGGACGAGCGACACGCGCCCGCCGCCGAGTCCGAAGGCGCGTCCGGCTTCGACGTCTTGCCGCAAGAGCGATCGGCCATTCGGCACGCGGACCTCGTTTCCCGTGGCGGGATCGACCGCGTCCACGAGGACGTTCTCGTAGGTGCCGTACGCGAGGTGTTGGATTTCGTACCCGACGAGGATGCGCCAATTGCCGTCGAAGAGAACGCGTTCGGCTTTGAGGTTCAGCATCCACTCCCGCTCGAGGAAATAGTGCTTCAGATTGTCGGCGACGACGGGCGCCTCTCCCGCGCCACCCGGCCGCGCCGTCGCGAGGCTCCTCGCGTACGTCGCGTATTTACCTTGAGGAAACGGCGCGAGCGTCCCCTCGGTCAGGCCGAAATAGAGGTTGTTCGGGGCGCTCTCGTATTTGGCGTCCGCCTTCAGGCGCCACGCCGTGCCCGCGAGGAACGGGACGTCGAGCTTCAACGCGACCGCGGCGGCGTTGCCCGTCGTGTATTCGCCTTTGACCCCGAGGCGTGCGCGGTAGGGCGTGTACGCGAAGAACGGATCGTCCCGCGTGCCGTTGTAGTGGAGGTAGCCCGTCGCGCCGCCTCCGACGCCGTTGAGCGGATCGGAGCTGAAGAAGGGCAGACCCGTGACGTGAAAGCCTTCGCGCTTCTTGGCGAGGTCGGTCGGGTTCATGCGTTTCTGCTCCGACACGTACGCCGGGAGCGATGCGGGCCGGGCGGGGACGTCGGTGAGGGCGTCGGTGGGAGCGTCGCCAGGTTCGTCACCGAAGCTCGGCCGCGCGAACGCGAGGACGCACGCGGCGGTGCAGAGGCGGAAATAGCGAGAGCGGCGCAGCGTCACTCGCCCATGGTCGGATCCAAACGTGAAAATTCCGTGAATCGGCTCGATTTCGTGAGTGGACGGGTAGATTGTCGGCCATGCGGATCCTTCTCGTCGAAGACGCGATCGAGCTCGCGCGCGCCCTCACCGACGGCTTTCGGAAGCACGGCTTCGTCGTCGATGCGTGCGGGGACGGCGAGTCCGCGCTGAGCTTGGCGACGTCGCATCCGTACGCGGCGATCGTGCTCGATCGCATGCTGCCGAAGCTCGACGGGCTCGCGGTGTGCCGCACGCTCCGCGCGCACGGCTCGAACGTGCCCATCCTGATGCTGACCGCGCGCGACGCCGTCGAAGATCGGGTGGAGGGACTCGACGCGGGAGCGGACGACTACCTCGTCAAGCCGTTCGCCTTCACGGAGCTCTTGGCGCGAACGCGTGCGATGACACGCCGTAGCGCTGCGACGCGGAGCAACCTCCTGCGGGCGGGAGACGTCGCGCTCGATTTGGCGACGGGCCGCGTGACCCGCGGCGACGTCGAAATCGCCGTCAGCGCGAAGGAGCTCGTGATCCTGACGGCCTTGCTCCGCCACCCGGGCCGATTGCTGACGCACGCGCAGCTCGTCGATCGGGCGTGGAGCATGGAGTCCGAGGTGGCGCCGGAGGTCGTCCGCGCGCACATCAAAAATCTGCGGCGAAAGCTCGCGATCGACGGGCGAGGTAGCGTCATCGAGACCGTTCACGGCATGGGGTACCGCGTTGTCGCGTGATCCCGTCTCTCGGGCACGCGCGCGGCTCGCGTTGCAATTCGCGTTGCTCTGCGCGGCGCTGCTCGTCGCCTCCGGCGGCGGCGTTTACTTCTACGTTCGTCACGTCCTCGACGCAGCGTTCGACGCGGCGCACGACCTCGCCGTTCGAAGCGTGCTGGAGACGGTCGACGTCGCCCCGCTCGCCGTCAAAGAAGCCGAATTCGTCGAGGAGTTCGAAGAGCTGAAAGGGACGTTGGGCGTGGTCGCCGCGAGCGTTTGGTCTCCGGACGGAAAGCGTCTCGCCGGCGAGGGCCTCGCGATCGGAGCCGAGGGACCGCCGCGCGAATTTTCAGGGAGCGGGTCGTCGACCGTTCGAATTCGGCGCGAACCCGTGACCACCACGCACGGGACCGGCGTCGTGGTCGTGGCGCGCCAAGCCACTGATCTTGCGCAAGATCTCGCAGCGCTTCGTCGCGCTCTGCTCTTGTTTCTACCGCTCGCGTTGCTCGGCTCGCTCGTCGCGGGTTGGATCATGGCCGGTCGATCGCTTCGCCCCGTTCGTCGCGCGATCGAGCAGCAACGCGCGTTCATGGCGGAGGCATCCCACGAAATCCGCACGCCGCTGTCGATCCTCCGAGCGCACGCCGAGGTCCCCCTTCAAGGCGACGCCGATCCCGCGGCGATGAAGGCGTCGCTCGACGTCATCGCGCGGACATCCGCACGGCTCGGCGAGCTCGTCGACGATCTCTTGTACCTCGCCCGATCGGACGCCGCCTCGCTCGCCCCCCGCCGCGTGTCGTTCGACGTCGAAGAATGGATCGAAGAGTGCGTCGAAGCCTTCGGCCCCCTCGCCGCGGCGAAGGGCAGCCGCCTCGTGATCCGGACGCGCGAACCCCTCGCGATGTCGGCCGACCCATCCCAGCTCACCCGCTTGCTCGGCCTCCTCGTCGACAACGCCCTGAAGCACGGAATCCCCGGCGAAATCGAGGTCTCCTGCGAACGCCGCGGAAGGTACGTCGAGCTCTGTGTGTCCGACGCCGGCCCAGGCATCCCCGACGAGATGCTCCCGCGAGTCTTCGAGCGCTTCGTCCGCGGAGCCGGCGGCAGCGAAGGCCACGGCGGCCTCGGTTTGGCGATCGGTCGAAGCATCGTCCAGGCTCATGGGGGTACGCTCGACGTGCAGCGAAATGCGAG
>JBGAHN010000212.1:0-8341 GCA_044226145.1 Labilithrix sp.
CGTGACGAGGCCGAGCGCGAATTTCTCGGAGTAGCCCTTCTGGCGCAGCGCGGGCAGGAGCAGGCCGCCGACGGCGATGATCGTCACGCCGCTGCCGCCCGTGAAGAGCGTGAAGACGGCGCTCGCGAGCACGCACACGATGGCGAGGCCGCCCGGGAGCCAACCGACCCACGCGGTGGCGGCGCGGACGAGGCGCTCGGGCGTCTTCGACTCGGCCATCATGTAGCCGACGAAGGTGAAGAGCGGGATCGTCGTGAGGATCGGCGAGCCAGCGAAGCGCGAGCCGAAGACCTCGGGCGCGAGGCGGCGGAGGAGGCGCTGATCGGGATCGGCGTGCGTGAGCCACGCGAGCTCGCTGGCGCCGCCCATGACGGCGAAGAGCGGCGTGCCCAGCAAGGCGAGGAGCGCGACGAGCGCGACGATGGCGCCGCCGAGGATGCCGAGGAGGACGACGACGCCTCCGATCGTGCCGAGCGCGATGCGCGCGGCCTTGGGGTTCGGGACGTCGACCGTGGCGTGCGTGCTCATCGCGCGGCCTCCTCTTGCGCGGCGGGCAGGTGGCCGGCCACGTCGGCCGGATCGTGGGTCTCGGCGAGGTCGTCGTCGCTGTGCGCCGCGTTCGGGTCGACCTTGACGTGGCCGCTGATCGCGAGGAGCGACCGGAGCACGAAGCGGATCGCGATGACGAGCAACCCAAAGGCGACGACGAAGTTCAGCTCGCGCACGAGCAGCTCGTGGATGCGCTCGGGCTCACCCGGGATCGACGTGACCGCGGGCGTGCGGAACTCGGGGCCCGAGCCGTCCTCCGGCAGCACCATGGCCTGGACGTCTTCGGCGGCGAAGTGCTTCTCCCAGCCGCCGTCGCGGAGCCACGCGTTCCACTCCTTCGGCGTCAGCGACTCGCCGTAGGGCGTGCCGCCGAGGACCTTGGGCAAGGTGCGCAGATCGAGCGAGATCTGGCGGCCAGCGAGGAACAAGTCACGCCCCGTGTCGTGCGCGACCCTCGCGATCTTCGCCGACGGCGGCGTCGGGCACTGCTCGGACGCGTCCGTCGCGCACGGCATCGACGTGGGCACGCGGTAGTCCTCGACCGCGACGTGATCGAAGAAGCCCCACACAGCCGCCCCGCAGACGACCGCCGCGGTGAGCCAGCCGAGCACCGCCACCGGGACGCGCGCGCGCGGCGAGAGGAAGCGCATGACGACGTCGACGTTGATGTGCTTGCCCTGCCCCGTCGCGACGGAGGCGCCGAGCAGCGCGAGCCAGAGGGTCAGTCGCTTGGCGATCGCGCTCGCGCCGCCGAAGAAGACGAAAATGGATGCATTCTGCATCCATGCGAGGAGGTTCGCGAAGTAGTGTGACCCGGCGTCGCCCCAGAAGCTCCCGGCGACGAGGCCGATGGCGACGGCGGCGGTCGAGACGAGCTCGTGGCGGCCGACGCGCTTTCGCGCGACGAGGTGCGTGACGACGCCGAACACGAGCGCCGTCACCATGCAGCGGAAGACCATGCCGGGTCCGCCGCGGCCGGTGGACGCGAGCGCCTTCATCGAGATCCAGAAGACGAGCGTGATCACCTCCGCGAGCAGGACGGTGGCGCAGAGCCGCGCGTCGAGCTTCGTCCAGGCGCGATCGAGCTTGGCGAGCGGATCGCCCCACGCGGCCTTCGTCGAGGCGGGGGCGGTGGCCTTCGGGGCGGGAGACGCGACGGGGTTCGCGCGCGTGTCCTCGGCTGCCGGCGACGCATCCGCGGACTTCGACGACACGTCTTCGGCCGGCGACGCATCCGCGCCCTTCTCGACGTCCTTCGCCGCGTCTTTCTCGGCGCCTTCGGGCGACGTTTCCGCATCGCTCGCGGCGACCGGCTCCTTGTCCTCTTCGCTCATCGCGAGCGAGGGTAACCGATGCCGCGGCGTCGTGAGGAGAGAACGGCGTCGAACGCCCGCGGCGACGCTCGAACCGCTCGGACGGCGCCCGACGTTCGACGCCGGACAGCGCCCTCGGATCCCCAAAAGCAAAATCCCCCGCCGCTCCACCGAGCTGCGAGGGATTTTGGCTTACTGCGTCAAGGAGCGGCGACGCGGGGAACGCCCCCGCGCGCGTCCACCCCCGTGCGACTACTTCGCGGCGGCGACGACCTCGTCGTAGACGTCCGCCTTGATCTTGCCTTCGGCCTTGAGGGCCTCGCGCGTCTTCTTGAACGTCTCGGCCCACGCCGCCTTTTCGGCGTCGTTCAGCTCGACGACCGTCTTGCTCGCCTTGAGGCGCTCGAACGCCGCCTCGTCGAGCTTGCGGATGCGCGCGGTGAGCGCCTTGCCCGTGTTGGTGCCCGTGCGCTCCATGATGGCTTTGACGTCCGCGGGCAACTTATCGAAGCGCTCCTTGTTCATGACGAGCGCGCCGATGGCGATGCCGCTCGGCATCGTGTTGATGTGGTCCACCTGGGCCGACCACTGGAGCTGCTCGGCGGCGATCGACGCCGAGTTGATGACGTCGACGGCGCCTTCCGAACGCGACGAGAGCGCCGGCAGGATCGACGGCACGCCGAGCGAGCGCGGCGAAGGAACCCCGATGATCTCGAGGAACTTCTGCCCGAGCGGATCGCCCGCGATGTAGAACGGGTGCATCGTCTTCAATTCGGCCGGCGTGCGGACGGCTTTGCCGCGCGACATGAGGTGCGCGATGCCGACGTCGCCCGTGCCGAGGATGGCGAAGCCTTGGTCGTTGAACGCCTTCTCGAAGCGCGCCTTCGTCTTCTCGCGGACCGCGTCGAGCTTCGCCCAGGTCGGGAAGAGGCCCGGCATCTGGAGCGCGATGATGTTCGGGTTGATCTGCGACAAGCCGGTCGCGGTGAACGCGCCACCGTCGATCTGCTTGCTGCGCATCTTGCCGACCATGGCGATCTCGTCGCCCTGGGTACCGTTGAAGTACCAGGTCAACTTGAGCGCGCCGTGGCTCTCTTCGTCGACGGCCTTCGACCAAGCCTTGAAGACCTTGCCCCACGCGGATTCCGCGGGCGCGAGCGTCCCCAGCTTGATCTCTTCGGCGGCGCTGGCGGACTTCGCCATGCCGAAGGTCGCCGCGACGAGGACGACCAGGACCCATAGCTTTCGAATCATGATGCGACACCTCCCGAGCGAGCGCGTTGGCCGGAGTGCGTCATAAACGTGAAGCCGGGCAGCGCGAAATGGAGAACAGACCGTACGGTTTGACGGACGGAGCGCAAGGACATTCAAGGGTGGGCTTTTCCGGCCGGGGCGGCGGACGTCGCGGGAGCGGCGCTCGGGGCGTGGGCCGGTGCGGTCGGGGCATGCGCCGGAGCCGCCGGGGCCGCCGTCGGAGCATGCGCCGGTGCGGTCGGAGCGGCGCTCGGGGCGCGGCCCGCTGCAGGAGCCGGCGCATGGGCCGCGGGCGCGGGAGCGGGAGCCGGCGACGCCGGGGCGTGGGGAGCGGCCGACGCGGTGGGCGCCGGGGACACCGGTGCGGGCGCCGCGCTGGCGGGTTCGGCCGCGGGCTCCGAGGGCTCGGTGGCGGGCTCGGGGAAGCCGCACTCCTCGATGGCCTCTTTGGACAGACCGCGCTTGGCGCGGCGCTTGGCGATCGTGTTCTGCAGGCGCAGGTTCGGATCGACGTCGCCCGCGTCGACGACCTCTTGGAGCACCTTCTCGTAGAGGGCGCGATCGCCGCTCACGCACGCGTACTTGCCGTAGTTGACGAGCACGCCGAGCGACTTGCGGTTCGTCTTCGCGATGGCTTCGTCGAGCATCTGCTTGGCTTGGTCGAGCTCGGCGACGCGCGCGCGCGCGTGGTAGACGCCGAGGGTGCTCGTCGCGCCCCACGCCATGTACTCGGGGTCGAGGGCGCGGCTGCGTTCGAGCATCGCCACGCCGACGAAGAGCTCGCTGACGTACGCCGGGCCGAGATCGTCGTCGTCCTTCATCAGGTTCACGCGCGCGAGCCAGCCGGAGCCGACCCAGAAGAGGACCTCGGCGTCTTCCTTGTCGTCGAAGTTGTCGGCGAGCCACGCCTTCAAGGTGTCGACGTTCTTCTTCGCCGCCGCGAAGCCTTCGTCTTGTTTGCCGAGCAGCTCGAGGCCGTAGGCGACGCCGCGGTCGAACGCGAGCAGCGCGCGGTGCTTGTGGTAGTCGGCGACCTCGTCGTTGCCCGCGAGCTTCGCGGTCTCGTAGTCGTCTTGCGGGAACGCGTAGCCGTAGCCCGCCCAGCCCTTCGTCAGGAGGAAGAGCGCGTCCTCGTTGTCGGGCGCGAGGCGGTGCATGCCTTCGAATTGAAGGAGGCCCGCCGAAGCCGCCGAGCGCGCGAGCTCGTAGTCGCCGATCGTGTCGGCGGCGCCAGCGCCGGTGCGCGTCGACTTGATCTGGCCGTTCAAAATCATCGATTTGAGGCAGCCGGTTTGCCCGAGCGCGAGCGCGGAGCAGAGGACGGTCGCAAGCAGCTTCGTTCGCATTGCGCCGAGCTATATGGGGGGTGGCCGCGCCCTGTCAATTCGGACCACCGCGCGCGGGGCGGTCGTGGCGTGCGAAAATCATGCATCGCGTCATGACGAGGAGGCCGGGTCGCCGAGGGAGCGATGCCGGCGGGCGCGGATCGTCAGCGATCGCCGCGGATCATCGTGCACGCGGCGACGGTCCGTACGCGCGGATCGGCGTCGGCGAGGAGCGGCGCGGCGCGGCCCGAGCGACCGAGCGCGGCGAGGGCCGACGCCGCCTCGAGCCGACGAAAGGGCTCCGGCGCGGCGAGGCCTTCTTCGATCCACGCTTGGATGCGGAGATCGCCGGCCTGCGCGAGGAGGAACTGCGCGCGCGCCGCCAAGACGAGCGTCGCGCGATCGGTGCTGGGCGCGCCCTTCGTCCCTTGGCCGGCCATGGCTTCGAGGCCGGCGACGGCCGCGGCGCGATCGGGGTTCGACGCGAGGAGGCGCCCGAGGGCGACGATGCGAACGCCCGCGTCGTCGTCGCGGGCGGCTTTTCGGAGGGCTTCGAGCTCGTCGCCCGCGAGCCGCGCGAAGACCGCGGCGCGCACGCGATCGCTCGTCGAGCCTTCACGCAGCGTTCGCGCGACGAGGGCGGAGGCCGCGGCGACGAGGGCATCGTCACCATGCGCCGATCCCATGGCCGCGCCGGCGGCCGCGAGCGAGCCCGTCCCCTTCCCTTCGGCGATGGCCGTCGAGAGGGCGTCGCGACCTCCCGCTTCGAACACGGGCGAGAGCGCCCACGCGACCGCGACGGACGATCGCACCGCGTCGTCGCCCGCGTTCCAGAGATCGCGCAGGCGGTTGGTGAGATCGGCGAGGCGCTCGGGCGGCGTGACGACCTTCGCGAGCGCGCTCACGGTGCGGACGGCCTCCGCCTTCACCATCGGATCCGGATCGCGTCGGGCCGTCTCGAGCACGAGATCGAGATCGCTCGCGTCGCCCGCCTCCGCCGAGGCGCCGAGCGCGTTCGCCCGGACGCGCGGATCGGGATCGAGGATGGCGTCGCGGCGCGCCTTCTGATCTTCGCTCCGAACGAAGGCACGGGCCGCGACCGCGCGCCATCGGGGATCGGGATCGCCACGGAAACGCCGGGCGTCGCTGGCCGAGATCGCCCCGAGCTCTTGGAGGACGAGCGCGGCTTCTCCGCCGGGTGCGTCGTGGCGCGAAAGGAGATCGTCGAAGAGATCCGAGAGCTCGGGTGCGCACGGCGCGAGCTCTCGGACGCGCGCGACCGCCGGAGCGTCGTGCGCGGCGCTCACGTCCTGCTTGGCGACCGCGCGCGCGAGGCAGGCCGCGTCGCCGTTGGAGATTTCGCCCCGCGCGTGAGGGCCGGCGATCTCCGACGCGAGGCGCGCGCGATCGCCCTGTTCGGCGGCGCGGAGCGCGGGGTGACCACAGGCCACGAGGACGAGCGCCGAGGCCCAAACTCCCGAACGGAGCCTTCCCATGACCGCCGAGCGTAGAACACACGCGCTTTCCCGACCGAGGTTTTTCGAGCCCGGGCCGCCGAACGCCGGCGTGCGCGCCGCGCCTCGGGCGTGGTAACGCGTCGTCCGTCGATGAACGCCACCGTGATCGTCAACCGGCGCGCGAAGAAGCTCCGCGCACACGGGCCGATTTTCGCCGCGATTCGTCGCGCCGCCGAGCGCTGGGACGGGCGGCTCGCCGTCGTCGAGACGGGTTCGCTCGACGAGCTCCGCGCCGCGACCGACGCCGTCGCCGACGGTCGCCGCAGAGAGGGCGCGAACGAGCGCGACCACGTCGTCCTGTTCGCGGGCGGCGACGGCTCGTACATGGCGGGGACGACCGCCCTCGTCGCGTCGTGCGCGCGGGCGAACGTCGCCGTCCCGCCCCTCGGCCTCTTGCCCGGCGGCACGGTCGGCACGGTGGCGCGAAACTGGGGCCTGCTCGGCCGCGGGCTCGGCGCCTCGAACGAGCGCGCCGAGAGCCGCCACGCCGAAGCGCTGCTCACCGCGGTCCTTTCGTCGGACGTCCGCGTTCGCGAGCGGCCGACCTTGCGCGTGACGGGCCGCGACGCCTCGCGCATCGGGTTCATCGTCGGCGCGGGCCTCGTCGCGCGGTTCTTCGAAATCTACGAAGGCGCCGGCGCCGGCGGCTACGGCACCGCGGCGCGCATCGTCGCGCGCACCTTCGCGAGCTCGCTCGTCGGCGGACGGCTCGCCCGGCGCGTGCTCGAGCCGATCCCTTGCGCGATCGACGTCGACGGCGCCCCCGCTCCGTTCGCGCGCGCGAGCCTGCTCTGCGCCAGCGTCGTGCGCGACCTCGGGCTCGGCATGCAGCTACTCTACCGCGCCGCCGAGCGCACCGACCGCTTCCACGTGGTCGCTTCGCCGCTCGGCCCCGCGCGGCTCGGACCGCAGATGCCGCTCGTGCTCGCCGGACGACCGCTCGTCGGACCGCGCATCGACACGCTCGCGCGCGAGGTCTCGGTCCGCTTCCCGAACGGCGAGGGCGCCTACGTCCTCGACGGCGATCTGTTCTTCGGCGACGTGACCATCGCCGCCGGCCCTGCCCTGCGCGTCGTCGAGCGTCCGAGCCACGCTTGACGCGGCGTCCAGGCGGACGACCACGTCGGCGATCGCGAGCGGCTCGGGGCGATGCGTGACGACGACGATCGTGCGCGCGCCGCGGAGCCGCCCGAGGGCCGCGAGCATGCGCGCTTGCGACGACGGATCGAGGGCGCTCGTCGGCTCGTCGAGGAGCACGACGGGCAGCTCCGACGCGAGCGCGCGCGCGACGGCGATCCATTGCCGCTCCCCGCCCGACACGTTCCGCTCGGCGACGAGCACGGCGTCGTCGATGGCCCCCGCGAGGTGCGGGTTGCCGAGCTCCTCGAGCACCTCGCTCGTCCGTCGGCGCGCATCGGCCGGCGTCCGCCCCGAGGCCGGATCGCCGAGCATCACGTTCGCTTCGATCGTGTCGGCGAGGACAGGCGCGTCTTGCGGGACCCACGCGAACGGCCGCTCCGAGGGCCCGACGCCCGCGCGCGTGAGATCGCGATCCCCCCAGCGCACCGTCCCCGCGCGCACGGCGTCGAGGCCGAGGAGCGCGCGGAAGAGCGATGTCTTGCCGATCCCCGTCGGCCCCACGATCGCGACCACCGATCCGAAGGGCACCCGAAACGACACCGGACCGTGCCGCCCGAACGCCGTGCGGAGCCCATCGACGACGAGCGCGCGCGGCTCCCACGCGTGCGGCATCGCGGACGCAGACGCGGGACCGAGGACGGCGTGCGCTTCGACCTCGCCGGAGTGTTCGCTCGAAGGCGCGGCGGAGGGAACCTCTTCGACGCGCCGGCCGAGCGACGCCGTTCGCTCCAGCGCGGCGTACGCGCGGGCCTTGGCGAGACGGGCGTCGGCCATGTCGCGGAGAGGGCGGTACGCCATGAAGAAGACGACCGCGAACGGCACGAGCCCTTCGCTCCGCAGATCGCCGATCCACCCCGTCGCGACCAGACCGAGCACGGCGAGGAGCGCGAGCGCACCGAGCGCTTCGCTCGTGCCCGAGAGCAGGGCGGCCCCCGCGCGCAGACGCGCACGCAGACGCGCGAGCGACTCACCGAGCCTCGCGACGTGCGAGCGGACCCGATCCTCGGCGCCGTACGTGGACCAAAGCTCGGCGTGACGCACCGCCTCGTCGGCCGCCCCGAGGAGCGCCTCGGTCTTCTCGGCCGCGCGCGCGTGTCCGCGCTTCAACGAGCGGCGAAACGCGCCGAGCGCGAGCCCGAACCCGCCGAGGAGAAGGAGCGCGAAGGACGCCGAACGCGGCGCCAACCAAAAGAGCAACACGGACAGCGGCACGAGCTGCAGCACCGCGCGGATCTCCGCGAAG
>JBGAHN010000213.1:0-8137 GCA_044226145.1 Labilithrix sp.
CGTCGAGCGATCGACGCCACGCGCAAAAATACAGGCAAAAAGCCGCAAAATGAGGGGTTCACGAGGAAGGCGTGGGGCCCGTCGCGGGGAGATCGAGCGTTTCGGGTCGCTCCCCCGAGAGCCCCTGTTCGCGCGCCTGCTCGGTGGCGTTGCTCAGGAGGAGTTCCCTGCCCGCCTGCAAATCACCGACGAGCTGGAGCTCGAAACGTTGGCGATCGCGATCGCGCACGGCGGCGACGATCTCGAGCGCCTCGTCGTCGGTCGCGCCGAGCAGGCGGATCGATTCGGCGCCGAACGTCAGCGCGGACTCGAAGGTCTCGCGGATCTGGTAGTCGACGCCGCGTCGAATGAGCTCGATCGCGTGCCCGCGGTCGAACGCGCGCGCCATGACCTTCACGAGCGGGAACTCGTCGCGGAGGAGCTCGACGATCTTCGTCGTGGCCTCCCACTGGTCGACGCACACGAGGACGAGATCGGCGTGGCTCGCGCCGGCCGCGCGCAGGATGTCGAGGCGCGTGCCGTCGCCGTAGTGGACCTTGAAGCCGAACGTCGCGGCGGCGCGGATCATCTCCGGATCGTTGTCGATGATCGAGACGCGGTGCTTGCGCGCGAGGAGCGGTTGGCTCGCGATTTGTCCGAAGCGCCCGAAGCCGATCACGAGGGTCTGGCCGCGGAGGCCGTCGGCGACCTCGACGCCGTCCATGGAGGGCGCGTCGCTCGAGGGGAAGAGCCGCAGCGCGGCGAGCGTGAGCGGCGTGAGCGCCATCGAGAGGATGACCGTGGCCGAGAGCATCGCGTTGGTCCGCGCGTCGAGGATGCCGACCGTGGAGGCCGTCGTGTAGAGCACGAACGCGAACTCGCCGCCCTGCGCCATCAAGACGGCCCGGTCGCGGGCTTCCTTGCGGCCCGTCGAGAGGATCCGCGCGAGCACGTAGATCGCGAGGCCCTTGATGGTCATGCACGCGAGCACGGCGATCGCGATGATCCGCCAGTCCTGGGCGACGATGGAGAGATCGAGGGACATCCCGACCGCCAAGAAGAAGAGGCCGAGGAGGATGCCGCGGAACGGCTCGACGTCGGCCTCGAGCTGGTGGCGGAACGACGAGGTCGACAGGAGCACGCCGGCGAGGAACGCGCCCATCGCCATCGATAGGCCGCCGAGCTGCATGACGAGCGCGGCGCCGAGCACCACGAGGAGCGCCGCCGCGGTCATCACCTCGCGCGCCTTCGACTCCGCGAGGAGGCGGAAGACCGGGTTGAGGATCCACCGGCCGACGGCGACGACCGTGCCGACCGCGGCGAGCGCGAGCCCCACGCCGAGCCACCGCGACGTCGTCCGTTCGTGGTTCGGCGCGAGGAGGGCGACGGCCGCGAGCAAGGGCACGATGGCGAGATCTTCGAGCAGCAAGATGGAGACGATCTTCTGGCCGGCGTCGCTGCCGAGCTCGCCGCGCTCCTCGAGGACCTGCATGACGATGGCGGTGGACGTGAGGACGAACCCCGCGCCCGCGACGAAGGCGACGGCGGGGCGGAGGCCGAAGAGCACGCCGACGGCCGTGAGCAGCGCGCTGCACAGGGCGACCTGCAAGACGCCGAGGCCGAAGATTTGCCGGCGCAGCTTCCAGAGCTTCGAGGGCTCCATCTCGAGCCCGACGATGAACAAGAACAGGACGACGCCGAGCTCCGCGGCGTGCAGGACGGCGCCCGGATCGTGGACGATGCCGATCCCGTAAGGTCCGACGGCGAGGCCGGCGGCGAGGTAGCCGAGCACCGACCCGAGGCCGAGGCGTCGGAAGAGGGGGACGGCCACCACGCCGGCGCCGAGAAGCGCGACGATCGGGACGAGGTCGATGCCGTGGACCGCTTCGTGCTCCATCGCGAGGGAATCTCGCCGGGTGGAGCGCGGTTCGTCAAGGAACGCGGATGCCGAGCCGTTGCATCATCTTCTGAAGGCCGTAGCGCGAGAGGCCGAGGGCTTCGGCGGCGCGCGTCTGGTTGCCTTTCGTGCGCTCGAGGGCTTCGTGGACGAGCTGCCGCTCGAGCGCGTCGACGCGCGCCTTGAGGCCGATGCCCGCGTCACGCGAGGCGCTGCCGTCACCGCGGAGGAGTTCCTCGGAGAGCTCGCTCAAGTCGATGCGGTCTTCGGCGAGGACGAGGGCGCGGCGAAGCTCGTTCTCGAGCTGGCGGACGTTGCCCGGCCAAGGGAACGAGGTCAATCGGTCCATCGCCGCGCGCGTCACCTTGATGCGGCGCTCGGGCGCGTGCTTCTCGAGGACGTGGGCGACGAGCGCGGGGATGTCGGAGGCGCGCTCGCGGAGCGGCGGCACGCGGATCGACACGACGTTGAGCCGGTAGAAGAGATCTTCGCGGAACGTGCGCTGCGCGACCATGGCCGCGAGATCCCGGTGGGTCGCGCCGACGATGCGGACGTCGACGTGGCGGGTGCGATCGCCGCCGACGGGGCGCACCTCGCCGGTCTGCAAGACGCGGAGGAGCTTCGTCTGCATCGAGAGCGGCATCTCGCCGATCTCGTCGAGGAAGAGCGTGCCGCCGTCGGCGATCTCGAAGAGGCCGGCGCGCGCCTGCGAGGCGCCCGTGAAGGCGCCGCGCACGTGGCCGAAGAGCGTCGATTCGAGGAGCGTCTCGGGGACGGCGGCGCAGTTCTCGCTCACGAACGGGCGCGATCCGCGCGCGCCGTTGCGGTGGATGGCGCGCGCGACGAGCTCCTTGCCGGTGCCGGATTCGCCGACGAGAAGGACGGGGACGTCGCTCGCCGTCACCCGATCCACGAGCTTGAGCATCGTCCGGATCGGCTCGCTGCGGCCGGCGATCTCGTCGTAGGAGAACCGCGTCTGGCCGGCCTGCGCGAGCTCGGTTCGCACGGACGCGAGCTCCGTCTCGCGCTCTTCGAGGGCGGCGCCGAGGCGGGCGCTCGCGCGTTCGGCACGGCGGACCGCGCGCCGGAGGAGGACCTGATCGCGCGCGTCGGCCACGGCGAGCGCCGCCTGCGTCGCGACGAGGTCGACCCACGCGAGCTCTTTGGGGCCGAACGCGCCGCGGCGCACGCGATCGTCGAGGTAGACCACGCCGAGCGCTTCGCCACGCGCAACCAGAGGCACCGCGAGCACGCTGCGGAGCCGCAGCGCGTGGACGGACGCATGCAGATCGCCGACTTGCGCGAAGGCGTCGGTCGCGATCACGGCCTTGCGCTCGTCCATGGCGCGCTTGGCGATCCCCATCGAGAGCGCGCGCTGCTCGCCCACGAGATCTTGCCGCCGCAGGTTGCGCGCGGCGCGCGGGACGAGGTGCCCTTCCGGCGCGCGCAAGAGGAGCAGGCCGCGCTCGACGCCGGTCCAGAGGATCATCGTGTCGAGGATTTGCTCGAGCAGTGGCTTGAGGCGGTCACGGGACGACAGCGCGCGGACGATGCTCTCGAGTTGCTCGATCTGCGCGGCGTCGAAGGAGAGCGACGGCGACGCGAGGCGGTCGGCGTCCACGTTCGCCCAGACGACGGACGCGAGCGCGGCGCGGTGCTCGACCGGCACGTGTGGGGCGAACGCGTCGACCAAGGCGCGGCGCGACGTCTCGAGGCGGCGCGCGAGATCGCCGTCCCCGAGCTCGGTCGCGAGGCGCGCACCCGACAAGAGCGCCGGGCCGCGCGACGCCACGGGGGCCGGCGCGTCGAGCAACGCGACGAGCGCGGCGAGCACGCGGGCGCCGTCCGCGCGAACGTTCGGATCGCCCGCGCGTGACGGATCGTTCGCGCACGTTCGAAGGAGGGCCTCGGCGCGCGCGCCCCACCATTCCCAGCGAGCGGGCGGCGAGCACGTCGACGACGCGCGATCGACGGCCTCGGTCGACACGCCCGCGCCGTCCGCCCATAGGGCGAGCCGCGCCGCCGAACGTACGCGGTCTTCCGACATTCGGTCGTCGAGCCGCGCGAGCTCGGCGTCCGCCGCGAGCGCCTCGGCGCGGGCGTGCGCGTCGCCGACCGGACGCGACTCGACGAAGGCCCAGCGCGCGAAGACCGCCGCGCGCGCGTCCCCCGAGGCCCGCGCGCGTTCGCCGGCGAGCGACGCGGTGCGCGCCGATTCGTGCGTGGCCCCCACGAGCCCGAACGCGGCGGCGCGCGACAAGAGCGCGCGCGCCGCGAGCGACGGCTGCCCGAGCCTCTCCCAGAGCAGCGAGGCGCGCGTCGACGACGACAGCGCACGCTCGAACGCGCCGGCGTCGACGGCCGCCGCCGCGAGCCCCGTCAAGTAGGCGGCCTCCTCCACGACGGCCCCTTCCCGCGTCGCGACGTCGGCGGCCCACGCGTACGCCGAAAGGCTCGCCGCCGCGTGGCCGCGCGCGTGTTCGAGCATGCCGCGTGTGGCCTCGAGGCGCGCCGCGTCGAGCGCGTCGTGCGGATCGCGCGCGGCTTCGGTGACGAGCCGGAGACCTCGCTCGAGATCGGCGCGCGCGTACGCGACGAGGCCGCGCACTTCGGCGGCGAAGGCCCCGCGTGCGTCGCCCAGGGCGGCTTCGGCGTCGTCGAGCGCGCCGCGATCCCACGCGAGGCGCGCGAGGATGGCGCGCGCCCGATCCCGCACCGACGGGTCGGACGACGACGTCCCTCGCCGCGCGAACGTGGCGGCCGCGTCCTTGTCGCCCCGACGACGTGCGATTTCCGCGAGCAAGACGCACGCTTCCTCGGAGGGCTCCTCGACCGCCGCGAGCACCGCGAACGCGCGGCCGATGTCTCCCCGGCGGAGGAGCGCCGACGCCAAGTCGAGCGCCAGCGAAGGCGGCGCGGCGGGGTCGGACGACGCGTCTTCCACGCGCGCCAGCGTCGCTTCGTCCGGACGCGAGGCGAGGAGCGCCCGCGTCCATTCCACCCAGCGCCGATCGTCGCGACCGTCCTCTCCGCGGCGAGCCGCATCGACGGAGGCGAGGTCGAGCGTCGACCGCGTGGCATCCCTGCGCGCGTCGGGCGTCGTCGCTCCGCGCGCGCCCTGCGTCAGATCTTCGCGCGTCCAAGCCTCGGGAGGCGCGACCGCGCAAAGTTCGAGGAGCCGCGCCGCGAGCTCTCCTTCACCCATCGCCGGGAGCGACCACGACGCCGCTTGCGGCCCGACGAGCGCCACGATCCAACGCGCCGTGCCGAAGACGTCGAGCGGCTCGAGCGCGAGATCGTGGCGAGCTCCGCCCTGCGCGAACCTCTCGGCGAACGCGAGGGAGGCGCGGAGCCACTCCGCCGCGGGACCGTCGATCGACGAAGGGATCGTCCTGCCCGGTCGAAGCTCGTTCCCGCGCACCGCCAGGTAGGCGCGACGCACGCGGGCCCGACGCGACGCGAGCACCTCCGCGTCGCTCGGCACGAGGCCCAAGCGGCGCGCCGCGGGCGCGCCGCGCGATCCGCGAGAAGGGTGCCGATCCAGAGCGACGGACGCCCCACCGACGGCACGCTCTCGCCTGCGCGCGCGACGGGCGCCGATCCAGAGACGAGCCCCTCCACGACCGAACACCCGGCGCGGCGACGGAGGCGGGTCTCCGGCGAGGATCTCGGCGAGCACGAGCCCCAGCGCGTGGAGATCCGCGGCGCCCGACGGACGCGTACCGCCGACCACGTCCGACCACGTCCGCGTCGAGCGAGGTCGCGAGCCCCATGTCGATGAGCGTCACGGACCGCGCATCGGCGCGCTCTTCGAGATCGGCGGAAGGCGCCGCCACCAGGATGTTCGAGGGCTTGACGTCTCCATGGCGAATCCCCATGCCGTGCAGCTCGTCGAGCGCGCGGCCGACGCCGTGAGCCACGCGCGCCGCCAGCGTTTCGCGTTCGTCCTCCGAGCCGAGCGCATCGGGCGCGATCGCGTCGAGCGGCCGCCCCTCCGTCCACGTCGTCGCGATGAACGCGGCCCGCCGGGCTGGAGCTCCGGCCACGACGCCCCCACGTCCTCGGGCACGTCCCGCATCGAGGAGCGAGGGCCCCCAACGTCGCGCCGCCCCCGCGAGGAGCGCCGCCTCGCGGCCGATCCGCTGACCTGCTCCCGCCTCGGCGCGCGCCTGACCTCCAACGCCGCCGCGTCGTCGGCCGCTTCCGCCTGAAAGACGATGGCGCTCGCGCCCTCCCCGACTCGGGAAAGCACGCGCCACCACCGCCCCGGCGCCGAGCTCAGGAGGTCGCAATCGCCAACTCGAGCATGGCACCCTGGAAGCGCTCTTCACCGGTAGATAAAAGCGCTTCTGCAGCGAACGTCAACCAAGATGACAGTCAACGTCGGTGAATTTCAACCGCCACCGAAACGGAGGCCGCGAGCGCCGCCGCTCCCGACGAGCGCACGCCCTTCGCGAGCCTCGCCGCAACGACACGAGCAACGACGAGAAGCGGATGCCGTTCTCCGCCCGATGCTTCCACCATCGGTAGGCGAAAATCGCCGCCGGCACCGCCGCCACGACGCCGAGGGTCGGACCGGCGAGAACCCCGGCCGCCACCGCACCGGCCGTCGTCGCGCCCGCGACCAACCCCTTGCGCTTCGATTCGTCGAGCACTTCCGTACGCGTCTTGCTCATCGCTCGTAGCGTAGGCAGGGGGGCGGACCCGCGCAACACGACCGCAGCCGCCTCCCTGCGCGCCTTCGGCATACATGCGCGCAGCAAATACCTCGTCCGCCAAATACGACCGATCGCGTCACGCTCCGCAAGACCTCCGTTCGAAACCGCACCTTTCCATGGCGGCTCTTCGCCTCAGGGTGGTCGCGCACGACCGTCGCGACGCTCCATATGGGAAGCGGGGTTATGACGATGCGAAAGCTTGTTGGAATATTTCTTTGCGTGGCTCCGATTTTCGGAGCGTGTTCCGAAGACTCTTCGTCGCCGGCGAACGTCACGCCGGACGGAGGCGGTGGCGACACGCCGGACGCCTCGACCGAGGACGACGGCGGCAAACCCGCCGGGACGTTCGACTGCGCGGGCGCCAAGGCCGGCGACAAGCTCACCGTGATGCACCGGTGGAAGGAGACCGAAGAGCACGCTCGGTTCCTCGCCATCCTCCAGCCGCTCGTCGACGCGTGCTCGATCCAGATCGAAGACGTCCCGACGGTCGACGCCAACGATCTCGACACGAAGGCGAACGACGGCTCGCTCGACATCGCGATTTGGGGCTCCGCCGAGCTCGTGAAAGACGACGCCAAGCTGATCGCGCTCGACACCGTCAACGGGCGCAAAGACAGCTACGCCGAGTTCTTCGTCTCCCAGGGGACACGCAACGGTCGCTGGACCGGCGTGCCCGTGAAGGCCGACGTCAAGACGCTCATCTGGTACAGCCCGAAGGTCTTCAAGGCGAAGGGCTACACCGTCCCGACGACGTGGGAGGAGCTCGACGCCCTCGTCGAGTCCGCGACGACGAAGGGCGACGTGCCGTGGGCGCTCGGGTTCGAGTCCGGCGAAGCGACGGGCTGGACGGGCAGCGACTTCATCCAAGACATCCTGCTCGTGCAGCAAGGGCCGGCGTTCGTCTTCGACCTGCTCTCCGGCGCGGTGAAGTACGACGACGCCCGCGTGAAGCAAGCGTGGACGACCTACGGCAAGTGGGCCAAGGACGCGAAATACACGGTCGACGGCGCGAACGGCACGCTGACGACGTCGTTCAGCAACGCCATCTTCCAGGTGTTCGGCGACGCGCCGAAGGCCCTCATGCTCAAGCAATCCGGGTTCGTCCAAGGCGAGGTCACGAAGAAGTACCCGGCCTACAAGTACGGCGAGGACTTCGACTTCTTCGCCATCCCCGGCGCCAAGGGCATCCAAGGCGGCGCCGACTGGCTCATGTCGTTCCAAGACAAGCCGGCGACGCGCGCGCTCATCGGCTACCTGACGTCGCCGAAGGGCGGCGCGAGCTGGGCGAAGTCCGGGCCCGGGATCTCCCCGAACCGCGGCGCCGCCGGAAACTACACCGATCCGGTGCTCAGCAAGTTCGGCGAGACCCTCGCGAACACGAAGGGCTTCACGCCGGACATCGGTGACACGATCCCGGGCGACTTCGGCAAGGCCGAGTGGAAGGGCATCGTCGACTACGTCAAAGGCGACGCCGACATCGACGCGGCCCTCGCGTCCGTCGCCCAAGCGCAGACCGACGCCTTGAAGTGAGCGGAGCGGCCCG
>JBGAHN010000014.1:0-61768 GCA_044226145.1 Labilithrix sp.
ACGACCGGATAGCGAGCCGTCGTGTTCTCGTCGTAACCGGCCGGCAGGTAGACCTCGATGGGCCGCGGCTGGTCGTTCGGCATCGGAAGGATGGGCGACGTGATCGTGCGCCACGTGCCGTTCACCTTTCCTTTGCTCTCGAAGAAATGAGGATAGATATCCAATGTCTGCCCGGGCTCGATCGTCCAGTTCGGCCCGCGCGCCGGCGTTCCGTCGAGAAACAATCGAACACTCTCCGGCTGACTCAAGACACCGAGGGTCACCTCCCACGTGTCGTCTCCGACGTTCTCCAGCGCGACGGAGCCCGACGTGCCCTCGATCGTGAGGTTGCGATGGCCCACCGGGTAATGGACGCGAAGCACCGACGACGACGGCGGCTCGGTCCCCTTCGTCGATCCCGACGACGCTTCGTCCGTACCGCGCGCGTCTCGCGACGACGTCTCGTCGCTGGATTCCGACGATTCGTGGGTCGTGCTCGCGCCGCACCCCGACAGAAAGAGAACGAGGGAAGCGGCGTACGTTCGTGCATCGAGGGAAAAACGGCGCATGGTCTTTGTCCTTTCCTGAGGGAGGTTTCGGAACTCCACATCGCGGTGCGCGCCCGACGGCAGGCGTTCTCTGCCGTCGGGCTCGGCGGCTCAGCGGTAGCGGACGCGCGACTCGGCGGCCTCCACCACCTCGGCCGTGGTGAACGCGACGGGGTGGTTCTGGTTCTTTCGCCAGAGCTCCGCGTCGTCACGGAAATGCTTGTCCTTGGGATCCCACACGTTGCCGCCGGGCAGCGCGTTGCGCGCGCGCGGACCGTCGGGCGTCATTTCGACGACGAGACGCTGCGACGCGCCCCCGATGGGGGAGTAATCCGCTTTCGCGTCGAGCGCCGCCGGCGCCGCCCACGATCCGACGTCGACGTTGAAGCCGTCGCCGTGGCGCGGAAAACCGTCCGGGAACACGGGGTCGGTCGGAGAAGGGATCGTCAAGTTCGACCACGTCGGATTCGGCGCGGCGAATCGAATCGCGTGGAGCCGTCCCCATCGCCAATCGCTCCCCCCCGATCGCGTGTTGAGGAAATCCACGGCGTCGAGAAGCGCCGTCAGGATGCGATCGTCGCGCGATTCGAGCTCCGGCGTGCGGAGATCGTCGAAGAGGCTCGAATCACCGGTGGCGGCGTCGAACGTCGCGAGCTTCGTCTTGTCCGCGGTGAACATGTGCATCAGCGCGATGCGCCGATCGATCGAGGGATTCGCGCCCGCCGTCGACAACTCGATCCCCGCGGCCAAGAACTCGTCGTCGAACGTCAAGAGCATCATCTGGCTGACCCAAACGTTGAGGAGCGCGGTCGCCTTGCTCGCCATCGCCTCCTTCGGATCGGCGTCGGGCGAATTGTCGTCGAGGTTGATCCCCGCCGCCGCGTCGAAGTCGGCCTCGTCCCGCCATCGCTCGAGCAGCGACGCGAGCTCTTTCACGTTCGCCTTCTTCCAACGGTCTCCCGCGACGACCTTGCTCAAATCCGGCTGCGAGCTCGGCGTCGCCTCTTCGGCGAGACCTCGGGAGATCGCCGCCAGTACGCCGGGGACGAACGTCGCGCCCAACGCCGAACGAGCGTCCGACTGAATGCGGGCCATGTCGTCGAGGTCGAGCGGATGACCGGCTCCTTCGATGAGGTTCGAAATGCGCGCTGGCCGGAATCCAGGATCGAAGCTGCACCCGAGGAACGTCGCGTCGTTCGCCGGATTGCCGTCGAGCGATCCTCCCAACGGATCGTTGTTGGCCGTGGCGATGTATCCCTTCGCAGGGTTCTTCGCGTGAGGAATTTCATCCTCCGAAAGATATTCGCCCGTCCACTCGGCCGAGCCGTCGCCCGGTTGAACCAAGCACGGGAGCGTGCCCTTGAACGTCGCCGGATCCCAAGCGAACGCCCCCGGGGTGCGCTTCGGCACGAGCGTGTACGACGTGTAGAGGATGTTGCCGGACCGATCCGCGGCGACCCAGTTCTGCCCGCCGGTGCCCATGTTCGCGAGCGCGGCTCGTGCGTCGTCGACGCTTTTCGCGCGCAAGAGGCCGAAGATGGCCTCGAAATCGCGCGTGGCTTCGTAGCCCGACCATCTCACGCTGAGCGCTTTTCCGGACGGCGGCGCGACCTTGTGCTCCGGTGTGATCGTGGGAATGACCGGCCCGTGGTGCGGGACGACGAGCACGTCGTACTCGAGCGGGGCGCTGTTCTGGATCGCGATCGTCTCGTGGATCTTCTCGAACGGAACGACGTTCCCGCGGAAGATGACGCCCGAGCCGTCTTGCGTGAGCGTTTCGTCGTAGACGTCGGTAGCGTCGAAAATGGAGGTCGTCGGGCCCCACGCGACGTCTTTGTTGAAGCCTACGACGACCGATGGAATCCCGGGGAAGGCGACGCCCGCCACGTCCATGTCGTCGGCGGGATCGGGCGCTTCCACTTCGATGTGCACCGTCCAGAACACCGTCGGCGCGCCGAGGTGCAGGTGCGGATCGCTCGCGAGCATGGCGTTCCCGCTCGCCGAGCGTGACGGTCCCACCACCCAGTTGTTCGAGCCCGTCACGCCAACGGTGTGTCCACCGATGAGCTCCCGCGTCTGCTCGAGCGCGGTGAAGAACGACGTCGTGTTCTTGAGGGTCGGCAGATTCGACGAAGGTTGCGCCACGTTCGTCGTGCGCGCGTTGATCCCGGGCGGCGGCGGCAGAATGGTGCTCGCGACGAGCGGCGCGAAGCTCATCATATCGGCCGCCATTCCCGCGCGCTTCGCGAGCCGCGGGTCCTCAGCGCCTGGCTTCATGGTGCCCTGCACGGCCTGCAAGAACAGCGAACGGTTGACGTCGTCGGTCGCGAAGTAGGAGAGGCCCATCGCTTGCAATCGAGCGACGGCGACCACGTCCTCCGCCGTCCACGGCTGGAACGCGTCGCGTGATATGCCCCCGAAGATGCCGGTGAGGTCGCTCGGAATGGCCTCCTCGCCCGAACGCACCCGCTCGTTGAACTGGGAGACTCCGTCCGCGTAGGCCTCGATGACGGCGCGCACGGCGGCCGGCGTCGCCGCGAGCATCTCGCTCGCCGGATGCGTCAATCCCACGGTGCGCATCGTGATGTCCTGGTCGACCACGGCGGAAGACAAACCACCGAACAGCTCCGCCAACCGACCCCGCGCCGAACGACGAATCAGCTCGACCTGCGCCGTGCGATCCCGACCGATTTGGTACCCCTGAACGCGTGCGGCGTCTTCGAGGCTCGTCGCGTGGA
Organism: Labilithrix sp.; assembly: GCA_044226145.1. Lineage (GTDB taxonomy): Bacteria > Myxococcota_A > Polyangia > Polyangiales > Polyangiaceae > Labilithrix. The sequence goes on from JBGAHN010000014.1 coordinate 3,266, forward strand.
TGTGGATCACGCCGTAACGATCGCGCACGACGTCGACGGGGCCCTTGAGGCCTCGAATGGCCACTTGCGACGTGACAGGGACCGAGCCCCACGGCCCGTCGTCATCACCGTCGCTCGGCGCGTCGTCGACACCTCCGTCCGTCGGCGCGGGCGTCGCGGTTCGCTCGTCACCCGAGCACGCGCCGAGACCGATCAAGAGCCAAGCGACAACAAGTCCATGTCGTTTCATGAAAACCTCTCCATTCGGTGGACGACGAAATCGTGCGGGCGAGCAGCGGTCGCCGCGCGCGTGGTTCGCGCTCACTTCGCGAGCTCGAAGGTCCCTTGCGCGAGAGGGGCGATGTCCCTCTCCGAGTCGTTCTTACGCACCATTCGTTCCATCTTCGAAGAAGCGAAAAATCTGGCCTTTTCACGGAGAAAACGAGATTTCTCCGCCCTTCGACGACCCACTCGTCCTGTCAACCTGCAGGCGACAGCTGGATCGAGGCGTCGAACCATTCGGGCGCGAACCAGCCGCGTGATAGCGTGAGCGTCGAATGCCTTTCTCATGCCATGAAGCCAGTGTGTGGACGGGAGCGCGGCGGAGCCCGTGCACCCCGCGACACGTCCGCGCGACCTTCGCGCTCGGCATCGTCGGCATCGCCGCTACCTCATGCAGCTTGGATGGCCTCGCGACCGAAAGCGATTCGACCGATCCCTGGGCCTGCATCGGACACGTTCCCCCTCTTCCGAAGGAGGCGCCCGACGTCCGTGTTCGTTATCCAATCACCGCCCAGGGAGCGAACAAGGATCCGATCCCGAACATCGTCGTGAAAGGATGCGACGCCATCGACTGGATCGATCTACGCTGCGATTCTCCCGTGGACGAACCTCGGAAGACGGATGCAAACGGGAACGCCGAGATATCGCTCTACCTCGGATATACGGGTTATTTGGAGATGATACCCAACGATCCCAACCTCATTCCTCAGCTCTTCTACGTCCCTACCATTCGCGACAAGGACGTCCCCGGCGCGCCCGATCTGCCGATCACCTTCATCGACAAGTCGTCGCTCGCCTTCGGGCTCGCCGCGTACGACAAGCAGCTCCAGCCGGGCGCCGGTCACATGTTCTTTCAAGCGCTCGATTGCAGCGGTGCCCTGTCGGCAGGCCTGATCGTCACACCGACGAAAACGATCCCCGCCACCGTTGCCTTCTATCAAGACGGCAATCACTCCGGGAGCGCGGATCAGACGCAGACGTCGAGCGCTGGAACCGGCGGCTTCTTCAACTTGCCCCCCGGGACGTCGAACATGACGATGGCTCGCGTCGACGGCGAGAAGGTGGGTCTGTACAACGTCATGATCCTCCCGGACAGCATCACCTTGTACGAGCTCCGACCCAACAACATGTGACCTCGAGCCCCCCGGCATCGGACGGAACCGAAATACGATGGCGACCATGATGGGCGCACCATGACGACCCGAAGAGAACCCGTCACCGCCACGTTGATTCATCGAAACGCGGTGCAGCTACCGGCGCTGCGCCTCGAGACGGTGGACGCCGAGCACCCGCAGTTCGTGCCGTTGGGGCTGGAGCCGCGGACGATCGGCAGCGGCGACGATTGCGATCTCGTCCTCCAAGACCGCCGCGTGTCGCGACGGCACTGCTCGGTGCATTTGACGGAGCAAGGGCTCGTCTTGCGCGATCTCGGGAGCAAGAACGGGACGTTCGTCGGCGAGCTCCAAATTCGTGAAGTGCTCCTCGCTCCGGACGTGTTCGTGAGCCTCGGCGGAGCACGCATCGTCGTTCGAGAAGTCGGCGCTCCCACGGTGCTCGAGCTCTCGTCGAACGCTCGGTTCGGCGCGGTCGTCGGCGGCTCCACGGTCATGCGCGCGCTCTTCGCGAAGCTCGCGCGCGCCGCGAACATCGACGAGAGCATCCTCTTGCGCGGGGAGTCGGGCACGGGCAAGGAGCTCCTCGCCCACGGCGTGCATGCCCATGGGCCTCGGAAAGACGGCCCCTTCGTCATCTTCGACTGCGGCGCGGTCTCGCCCAATTTGATCGAGGCCGATCTGTTCGGTTCCGTCAAAGGCGCTTACACCGGTGCCACGGATCGCGCCGGGGTGCTCGAAGCGGCGAACGGCGGGACGCTCTTCCTCGACGAGATCGGCGAGCTCCCCTTGGACTTGCAGCCCCGCCTGCTCCGCGCGCTCGAGGCTCGGCAGTTCCGCCGGGTCGGCGCCAACCGCTACGTGCCGTTCGATGCGCGCATCGTGGCGGCGACGCACCGCGATCTTCGTGCGGGCATGCGAAACGGCACGTTCCGCGAAGACTTGTTCTATCGGCTGGTGGTCGTCGAGCTGACGGTGCCGCCGCTGCGAGAGCGAGGCGACGATCTGGAGATGCTCGTCGAGCTGTTCCTCTCGCGTCTCACGCCGCCGCGCACGTTGGACACCTTGCCTCCGAACACGATGCGCATGCTCCGTTCGTACGCGTTTCCCGGCAACGTCCGGGAGCTCAACAACGTCCTCGCGCGTCTCGTGACGTTTCCAGAGCTCGGTGTCGAAGCCTTCGAAGCCCTCGGAGGCGCGCGTCCCACCAACGCCGACATCGACGCTCGAGCCGCGCACGGAACATTCTTCGCGTTGCCGCTCCGCGACGCGCGGGAGCAAATCGTCGAACGCTTCGAGGCCTCGTACCTCGGTGAGAAGCTTCGCGAGCACAATGGCAACGTCTCTCGGGCCGCGCGCGCGGCAGGAGTCTCGAGGCAGTTTTTCTATCGCTTGCTCGAGCGCTACGGCATGCGTTCGAAGGACGAGTAGTGCCGCGCGAGAATGCCCGCGCGACTTGTCCACGCGTCGGCTCCTGGAGTATCGGTAACGTTCGATGACTCGGGTCCGGATCGGCGTTCCATGGAGTTTCGCGATCGTGCTGATCGCGTTGCCGGGACGAGCGGAGACGAACAAGGAGCAGTGCAAAGCGTCGTACGAAGAGGCGCAGCGGTCGAAGCGTGACGCCGACTTCGCCGCGGCGCGCGAGGCGCTCCACACCTGCACCGCGACGTGTCCCGCCGTCCTCGCGAAAGATTGCGACGATTGGCTCCGCGAGCTCGAAGCGTCGAAGCCGACGGTGCGTTTGAGCCTGCGGGACTCGCGAGGACGTCCGATCACGGACGCGCGCGTCTTCGTCGACGATCGCTTGCTCGCCGCGGCGATCCCGGCGGCGCCCATCGCCCTGGAACCCGGCCTCCACGTCTTTCGGTTCGAGAAGCGAGACGTGGGTTCGACGGAAGTGACGGCGACGTTGAAGCCTTCGGAAGAGGAACACCCCATCGAGGGAGTTCTGGAAACACCTCCACCACCGCCACGGATCACCCGAGCCGATGACGTGCCTGCCGCTCCGAGCCATACCCCTTCGTTCGTCCTCGGAGCCGCGGGGCTGGTCGCCCTCGGAGCGGCGGGAACGTTGGCGATCGTCGGTCACGTTCAACGCAACGATCTCCGCGACACGTGTGCGCCGAAGTGCGACCCGTCCGACGTCACGACGATCCGTACGCTCTGGTGGACCTCGGCGGCGCTCGCCGGCGCCGGCGTGATCTCCTTCTCGCTCGCCGCGCTCCTGTGGCGAGCGGAGCCCGCGCCGCGTCACGACGTGGCCATCGTTCCTTTTCCTGGTGGGATCGGCCTTCGCGGCGAGCTGCCCTGAGATGGGCAGGTCCAACCCGGATGGGATACGATCATGGCTGCCGTGACCCAAACGCCCGACGCCCTGCCTACCTCCCGCCGGCAAACGCCAGGGCGTCGCATCGGGCGTTACGAGATGTTCGAAGAGTTCGCCTCGGGCGGAATGGGAAAGGTCCATTTCGGAAGGCTCGTGGGGGACGTCGGCTTCGCGCGGGTCGTAGCGATCAAGCGGCTCCATCCCCACCTCGCGCAAGAGAAGAGCTTCGTCGACATGTTCATCGACGAAGCCCGATTGGCCGCGAGGATCCATCACCCGAACGTCGTCGCCACGCTCGACGCCGTCTCCGAGCAGGGAGAGCTGCTCCTCGTGATGGAGTACATCACCGGGGTGCCTCTGGCCACGCTGCTGCGCTCCGCGACGGACCGGCGCGCGCGCATGCCACCGAAGATCGCGCTGCGCGTCGTCAGCGACGTCCTGTACGGACTCCACGCGGCGCATACGGCGGAGAACGAAGAAGGCGCTCCGCTCGGGATCATTCATCGGGACGTTTCGCCGCAAAACGTCATGGTCGGAGCCGACGGCCTGACGCGCGTGCTCGACTTCGGAATCGCCAAGGCGGCGACGCGGATTCACTCCACGCAAGGCGGACACCTGAAGGGAAAGCTCGCGTACATGGCGCCCGAGCAGATCCTGGATCACGATCTCGGGCCGTTCACGGACGTGTACGCGTCCTCGGTCGTCCTGTGGGAGTGCCTGACCGGTCAGCGTCTGTTCGTCGCGAGCAACGAAGGCGCGATGATCGCGAAGCTCTTGGAGGCCCCCATCCACAACCCCAGCCGCTTCGCACCGGAGGTTCCCGAATCCCTCGGCGAGCTCGTGTTGCGTGGCCTGGCGCGTGACCCTGCCCAGCGCTTCGCGACCGCGCGGGACATGGCGGTGGCGCTCGAATCCCACGGACCAGTCGCGCTCCCGAACGAGGTCGCGGAGTGGTTGAAGGGCGTGGACGCGCCGTCGCTCGACGAGCTCGAACGACACGAGACCGACGTTCGCACGGCCACCGCTCCGGGAAGTCGCCAACCGCGGGTGTCGGCGACGCCGCCGGCGCGCGCGAGCCGCGCACCGGATGACGAAGTCCTCTCCGCCGCCTCTCTGGCGTCGCAGGTGCCACCCCATCGCGAGCCAGCGAGCGTGTCCACGGCGTTCGGCACCGCGTCGCCAGAGACCGTTGCGCCGAGCGGTCGACGCCCCGTGTGGCTCGTCGTCCCCGTGCTTCTGATGCTCGCGACCGGCGCAGGGGCCTTCTTCTGGTTCGCGCGACCGACGACGCCCTCGCCGACGACCGACACTCCGCGGCTCGGAACACCGGCAGCACTGGCGTCGAACGCCTCGACTCCGCCGTCTCTCCCGGTGAATCCGTCGGCACCGCTCGAGAAGCACGAAGCCAACGAAGGCTCGCCGGTCGCCGACGAAAGGCCGCTTCCCGCGAAGGCACCACCCGCGGCGCCCGCTCCAAATGAGAGTGCGCCGAAAAAGGTGATTCGCGCGAAACAGGAATCGTCCGGCAAGAAGGCTCTTCCGACGAACACGCGGAGCTGCGATCCACCCTACGAAGAAGACGCCACGGGGATCCGTCGGGTAAAGACCGAATGCCTATGATCTTTGCATTCGTGCGTCGACGTCGGTCGTGACGTCGCGGCGCGCGAACCCCCTTCGGACGAGAGGCCCGGTCCGTGCCGCTATCGGGACACTCAGAATTGACGGAAGAAATTCCACGACGCCTCCGTCGCGGAGGACCAAATGCCGTGGCCCGCGCCGGGGAGCGAACACCAAACGACGGGGTGCCCCGCCGTGCATCCGTCGTACGAAACGCACGGCGAAGGGTCGAACGGCGTCGTGCCCGATTGGCATTTGTTCTTCGTCATCCAATATTGGAGTGATTTCTTACCGCTGTCGTACGAGACGTTCGGATCCGCGTCGCCGTGGATCATCATCGCGGCGGGCGGCGGCGTGTTGCACACGTCTTTCTGGGAGCTCGACGGTCCGCCACCCGAGTGCGCGACGAGCGCGCGGACGTTGTTCCCGCGGTAACACCCGAGCAGGTTCACGAAGAACGCGCCGCGGCTGTGTCCGAAAACGAAGACTCGTGACGGGTCGACCGTGGCTTTCTTGGCGACGTCTCCCAAGAGCGCGTCGAAGAATTGAATGTCCTTGTTGTTCGCGGGCGCTGAATTGGTGTCCCACGTGAAGAAGACGCCGTCGGGATAAACGACGACGGCATTCCCACCCACGCGATCTTCGAACTTCAAACCGCGCATCTGCTCGCCGAAACCACCGTCTCCGTGAAAGAGAACGACGATCGGCCGCGGCTGATTCGTGTCGCACGGCGCCGGCACGAACAAGTGGTAATTGCGCTTCTGACCGCCGACGTCGACGGACTCGGCGGAGTATTTCGATTTCGAAGGATCGGGCGAACAGTCCACCGTCGGAGGCGGAGACGGAGGAGACGACGCGTCGGGCGACGAATCCCCGCCCGGGGTCTTCCCGGAGTCGTCGGAGCTCCCGCTGCCGGGATGGCGGTCGTCGTCGTCGTCGGAGGTCGTGCCCGCGTTCGTCCCGCGCGACGAATCGTCGTCCGAGGGCGAATCCTCGCGCGAAGGGACGTCCGCCCCACCACACCCGACGAACGAAGCTGCCGATCCGCCCACGAGCACGGACACCACGATCCCGAACGAACGATGCTTCATCGATGGATCCCTTGACGCGAGAGCACCGTACGCGCCAGGGCGTTCCGAAAAAAACTTGAGCTCTTTTGCGCAAAATTCCGCTCTCACGATTGCCGACGCGCGTTCGACGACGATGCTTTCGCCATCGAAAGGAATGCTCGCATCAACGAAAGCGAACCTCGCAAGCTCGAGGAGGATCGTTGACAGACGCGGAGTCGGCGGTCAGAGTTGCCTGCGCCGTGCGTCGCGCGGCAGGAGGTGGACCATGAAGCCCAATGTTCGTCGTGGTTTCTCGTGTCTCTCCGCCCTTCGCGGCTAGACCTCGTCGTCGGTACGGCTTGGTCACGTCGCCGTGAATGGCGGAAACGTGATGTCTTTGCGCGCGGTGCTCGGCACCGCGCCCAGGAGCCGTATTCGTCATGCGACGAGAAGAAGAAGGTGCCGGCCACCGGCACGCACGCATTCAAGGTCTCATTCTCGAAGAGTTGCGCGCGTTGATGCGCGACGACGTGTCCGATCCATCGCTCTCCGACGTACGGATCACGGCGGTCGTCTTGTCGATCGACTACCGCCACGCACGGATTCATTTCGCACTGCCCAGCGGCGCCGAAGGACGGCAGGCCGCCGAGCGCGCGTTCGTGCGCGCCACGCCGTTCCTTCGCGCACGCCTCGCCGAGGCCATCGACATGAAGCGCACACCCGACTTGCGCTTCGTCTTCGACGGCGTGGCGCTCTCGGACGACGACGGAACGACGTGACGTTCCAGGTGATCTTCGACCCCGAACGGCAACGCGTGCCGATTCGGGTATGGGCGCGATCCGTCTCGCAAGGGACGATCCGACAGCTCCAACGACTCGCCAATCGACCCTACGTCGTCGATTTCGTCGCGGCGATGGCCGACGCCCACGTGGCCGAAGGCATCGCCGTCGGCACCGTGTTCGCCACCGAGCGCACCGTCGTCCCTCGCGCGCTCGGTGGCGATCTCGGTTGCGGCATGTCCGCACGGAAGATCGGGACGGACGCGTCGTTCGACCGCCGCGCGCTCGAGAAGATCCTCGAAGCCCTCGGCCGCGCCGTGCCGACCGGCGACGCCCTCCATATCGCTCGCGCTGGTGCCCGGTTCGATGGGGACGGCGAGCTACATCGTCGAAGGGCTCGGCAACGAAGACGCCTTCGGCTCGTGCTCCCACGGCGCCGGGCGCGTGATGAGCCGCACGGAGGCACGCGCCGCGATTCGCCCCGAAGCCCTCGCGCGTGCCATGCGTCGCGTCGTCTACCCCGACGCGATCGCCCGCCGTCTCGTGGAGGAAGCGCCCACCGCCTACCGAGACATCGGCGAAGTCTTGGAAGACCAGGAAGACCTGATCCGGCGTCGCCTCCGGCTCGAGCCGATCGCCGTCCTCAAAGGATGACGCCAATGAAACGATGCCGGTGAAGGGGCCCCGGAAAGCGCGGTCGTACCATCACCGATACACCGACATGAAAAACGAGCGCACGGGCAACGATGCATTGACCAACTCGACGAAGAGGACGTAACAATCGTGACGGGCGGATCCCTTCCGAGCGGGGAGGAAACCACCTGCGCCGACTCGCGTCGTGCGTGCGAATCGGAAGGAGAGGGGGCGTGACGAGGAGAACGAAAGCCATGAGCTGCGGGTCCCTGGGAGGCATCGTCGGCGCCGTCTTGACGATGGGCGCGCTGACGGTGGGCGCGATCGGCTGCAACGTCTCTCTTCGGACCAATGGGCCGTTCGCAAAGTCGAACCTCGCGTGCACAGCCGAAAACGGCTGCCAGCAATCGGCGTCCGACGACGAATTTTCCGAGAAACTGCGCGCCGGGTGCGCCAAGAGTAAACACGAATGCAGCCGGCTGAGGACCGAGGCCTTCCAACGCGCTCAATCATGCCGGGACGGGGTCGCCGGGCGCGTTCCTTGCGACACCGCGCGAGCCGATACGCAAGCCGCCAATACGTACATGAATCAATACTATGCCTCGGAACAACAGCAAGCCATGGACGCGCGCGCGCGTAGAGAGGCGGAGCTCAAGGTCCAAGGCGAAGAGCGACGACGCGATCAGAAACGAAAAGATCGTGAGCAACTGGTCGCTATCCAACGACACGAGCTCGAACTGTCCTACGAGCAAGAGCAGCGCACCCTCGGCTCGTGCATGGAGAACGAAGCGGAGCGCGCGGCGCGTCGACGTCATCAAGACATCGTCGAGAATCGATCGCCGGGCGAGACCGTTCGGAAGCAGTGCAAACCTCGAGTCGAAACGCAGACGGTGCAGGCGGAGTGCAAAGATGCCAATGGCTTCACGCGTTCGTGCATGAAAACCGTCGCGGGTGACGTCGTCGGATATACGTGTCCGAAGACGCTCGACCCCGAAGTCATACAGCTCGGCCTCTTCCAGCTCGGGCTGACCGTCGGCTACCCTTATCCTGAAGAAAACACGATTCACCCCGACGACGAACAATGCGAGCAATCGAAGGCAAGCGCGCTCGAATTGAAAAATAAGCTCGATACGCTCGAGAGCTCGTCGAAAGCCGACGCTGGGAGCAAGCCATGAAGCGGAACCATCTCGTAGCGGGTGGGGTCGCCCTGGCGGTCGTCATCGGAAGCGCCGTCGGATTGTACACGTGGACGCGCTCTCCAACGTATTCGCTCCGAAAGTTCGCCCTGGCCGTCGAGAACCACGATCGCTACGAGTTCGAGAAGTATGTCGACCTCGACACGATGCTGCAGTCCGCAGCGATGGACTTCGCGGAGGGCAACCCGCTGCTCGGCGCGATGGGATCGGCAGCAGTAGCGAACCTCAAGCCGCAGATCATCAAGGCGATCGAAGACGGAAAGATCGACGCCAACTCCCGCGGCGGAAAGCAGATGGAGAGGCTTCGTCATTCGCTCATGGCTCCCCACGTCGAACGCGAAGGTCGCAACGCGTACCTATCCGTGGACACCGAGACGAACGGAGGAGCGCCGTTCGTCCTGAAATTCCACCTGACGCAGGTCGATGACGGCTATTGGCGCTTCGATCGAATCGCCAATCTCAAAGAGTTGAGGGCAACCGAAGCCGAAGAGGAGCGCTTGAAGAAAGAGGCCATCGCGAAGGCCAACGAGGAGAAGCTCGCAAAACTCCGGATCGTCGCCAGGCTACATACGTCCGTGCAGAGCGGGTGGGATCGGAAGAATCGTATTCAAGTCCGATTCGAGAATACGAACGATCAAGGAATCATTTCGATGGCGGGCCGCATCCGTTTCCCCGAGCAGGGGTTCGAAAGCGGTATCCATGGCGAGATCGCTTTGCCCCCGGGGAAAGCCGACAGTTACACGTGGAACATGGACGTGAATCGCTTCATCCCGCAGACCGTACGTGTCTACGAGCTGGGTGAGACCGAGAACTTCGAGATCGAGATCGACTCCCTCACGATGGCAGACGGCTCGACCGTGCAGCGAGGCTCGGAGGAATAGAATGGCGCGCGCGATCTCCATCGGCCGCGCGCTTTTTCCGAAGACCTGTGCACTTCCCCGACGAAAGGAGCCCGCACGACGCGAGCTCCTTCGTTCTTCGCCGCGAGCGCTTCGCCGCGAGTGGGTCAGTTGCAGTCGCTGGCGGCGCCCGGGGTGCCCTTGTCCACGCCCGCCCACGCGTTCGCGGAGACGCACCAGTTGGTCTTGACGTTGGCCGACGTGTAGTCGAGCGCCTTGAGCTGGAGGCTCGAGCCGGCGGCCGATCCGCTCAAGCCGAGCGCGCCGTAGTGCACGCGCGCGATCTCCGTCGCGCCGTCGAAGAGCGTCAGATCGGCTTTGCTGTCGTTGCCGAGCTGGACGGCGTCGCTGTCCTTCACGCCCGCGCCGTAGTCGTAGACGATCGCGCCCGCGGGCAGACCGACGCCCGCCGCCTTCGCCTGGTTTCGCACCAAGACGACGTAGGCCCCCGGTTGAATCTTCACGCCCGCGGCGATGACGTGCGTGCGCGACTTGTCCTTGATCGTCAGGCCCGACAACCGCCGCTCTCCCCCCGACGCGTTGTAGACCTCGAACCACTCCGTGGCGGGCTCTTCCGTCGACGGGTTGAACATGATCTCCGAGATGACGATCTCGCCCTGCGAAGGCTTCAGGACGCCGCTGTCGTCGTCGTCCGGGCCCGCGTCGAACACGTTGCCCGCGTCCTTGCCGCCGGCATCCTTGATGGGATCGGTGCCGCTGTCTTTGCCGCCCGCGTCCTTGCCACCGGCGTCCTTGCCCGCGTCTTTGCCTGCGTCGAGGCCCACGCTGCCGTCTTCGTCGTCGACGTCCGCGTCCTCCTCGTCGACGTCCGCGTCTTCTTCGTCGATCGGATCGCCGTCGTCATCGGGGATCGTCGCGTCCTTGCCGTTCGGCTTCGGCTTCGAGGCGTCGACGTCCTGGTCGTCGGTCACGTCGTCGTCGTCGGGGAACGCCGGGCTCTCGGCGCAACCGACGAAGGCGGCTCCGGCCACGCAAGAAAGGAGGGCAGCGGCGAACGCGATATGACGAACGGAAGGGGTCATGGCCCGCACGTTATGCGACGAAGAACCTCCCTCCGCAAGTCGGAGGAGGCCCCGTCTCGTCATCGCGGCGCGAGCGTCGCGTAAAAGTCACTTGTCACCCGCTCGAAAAACGTGCGGGCGGCGGGGCTTCCCAGGAGGAGCCGAACGTAGGGCCAAAGCAGCTCGGCGAGCCCCCGGAGCGCCGGCCGTTCCGAGACACCGATGGCGTCGAGCCACTGGCCGACGGTGTCGTCGCCGTGCTCGTCGATGAAGGTCTCGAGCGCGGCCTTGAGCTGCGCGAGCGGCTTGCCGTTCTCGACGACGGCCCACGCGATGCTCTCGGCGGCGCGGTTGCCCTCCTCCGCCGCGTCGTCGGTCACGCCCGCGACGACGTCCGCGAGCGTCTGCTCGTAGAAGAAGAGGACGATGTTCTTCCGCAGGTTCACGAACGCCGGATCGCTGTTTTTGGCGATCACGAAATCGGCGAGCTTCGTCTTCGCGCGACGCGAGAACGCGAGCAAGAACTTGCGGATCTCCGGCTCGAGGCGCTTGTCGAACTCGGCGCGCATGGCGCCGATCGACTTGAGGATCGCGCCCGCCCCGATGGGGACGACCTTCTTCACGAGCGTCGGCAACCCCCACTCGGCGAAGAACGGGTTGACCCCGTCGTTGAACTCGCGGAGCGCGTCGTACAGGACGTCGCGCAACATCTCTTCGGTGGCTTCCTGCTCGAAGACGCGCCGGACGAGCGGCTCGGGGACGAGCTCGGGGCGCATGACGATGGCGTCGATGGCCGCGCGCGCGTCGGTGGGGACGTAGGCGCCGATCTTCTGATCGTGCTGTCGGAGCGACGTGAGGACGCGCGCGTGGACGTCGCGCCCGATGGGGGCCGCGAAGCCGTGGACGGTCTCCTTCGTGAGGAGCGCCGCGAGCCGCTCGGCAAAACGCGCGGGTTCGACGACGTCACGCACGCGTTGCGCACGGAGGTGGTCGTACGCGCCGTCGAACGACGAGAGCCAATCTTCCTTGGCGCGATCGTCGGTCAGACGCTCCTCGAGGAAGCGCACGTGGCGCTCGCGGAGCTCGTTGACGACGTCGGCGGAGAGGGAGAGATCGGTCATGGCGTTCACTTCCGGAAGAAATCACGAAACGCGTGGCCCGCGAGCAGGAGCGCCCCGAGCGACATCAAGACGGCGCCCAAGATCTGCGCGTGCGGGAGCACGATGGCCCCCGCCACGAGGAACGATGAGACGACGAGGCCGGAGAAAACCCGGCGACCGAGCCGATCGGCCGACAGCGGCAACGACGGATCGGCGGTCTTGATGACGAGCCGGCCGAGCCGAAGATCTTCGAGCACCTCGCGCGCTTGCAGGGGCACGTCGTAGCCCGCGCGGGAGAGCTGCTCGACGCCGCGGATCAACTCGTTGCCAAGCCGCTGCGGCGAATACCGCTTCTTGAGCAAGTCGATGAAATACGGCTGGACCTCGCCGAACAAATCGAGCTCGGGATCGAGGTTCTTCGCTACGATCTCGAGCGTCATCAGCGCTTTTCCGACGAGCATGAAATCCGGCGGGATCTCGATGCCGTACTTCATCGCGCCTTGGACCAGATCGCGGATCATCGCGGGCAGATCGATCTCGGCCATCGGTCGACCGAGGTATTTTTCGGCGAGCGTCGCGGCGTACGCGCGGTATTCGCGCGTGTCGATCTTCTTCGTGGGGCGCCCGATGGCGTAGAGCGCGTCGGCCACGGCGTACGGATCGTTGCGCGCCGCCGCGAGCATGAGATCGATCGTGCGCTCGCGGAGCTCCGGGCTCAGGCGCCCGACCATGCCGACGTCGATGAGACCGATGACCGGATCCGGAGACGCGTCGCCGGGTTTGCCGCCGAGGATGATGACGTTGCCGGGGTGCGGATCGGCGTGGAAGAAGCCGTCCTCGAACGCCATCTTGATGACGACCGCCACGGCGTTCTTCGCGATGCGCTTCGGATCGACCCCGGCCGCCGCGGCCTTGTCGACCTTCACGCCGTCGAAGAACTCGAGCGTGAGCACGCGCTTGCCGGACGCCTCGCGGTACACCTTCGGGAAGCGCACGAGGTGCTCGTGCTTCGAGCCCTTGAAGTTGTGCGTGAACCGCTCGGCGTTCTCCGCTTCGATCGTGAAGTCGAGCTCCGCGGTGATCGAGCGATCGAAGTTCTGCACGAGCCCGATCGGCGAGTAGATGCGCGTCTCGGGGATCGCGCGCTCGAGCGCCGCCGCCAAGATGTGGAGGAGCTCGAGATCGCGCGCCACGGTCTCGGCGACGTTCGGGCGCTGGACCTTGACGACGACCTCGCGATCGCCCTCCTCCGTCCGCAAGACCGCGCGGTGCACCTGGCCGATCGACGCGGTCGCGAGCGGCTTCGGATCGAACGAGACGTAGATCTTGTCGAGGGGCGCGCCGAGCGTCGACTCGATGACGGTCTTGACGTCCTCGAACGGGACCGGCGGGACTTCGTCTTGGAGCTTGCGCAGCTCGGCGATCACGTCGCGCGGCAAGAGATCGTTCCGCGTCGAGGCGATCTGACCGAGCTTGATGAACGACGGCCCCAGGTCCTGCAAGACCAGGCGGATGCGCTCGGCCGTCGACACGCGGCTCTTCTCGGCTTCGCCGGCCTCGAGCTCCTCTTTCGAGATCTCGGGCGCCTCTTCGCTCCCGGCGACGAGCTCGGGCGGCTCGCTCGTCGTGTCGCGCCGAGCCTTCTTGCCGAACCCCATGCGCGTCACGACTTCGCCGAAGCCGTGCCGCACGAGGACGCTCGTGATCTCGCGCAACCGACGCAAATCACGGACCGCAGAGAAGACGGAAATCACGGGCCCTACGATACGTCAAAGCGCGGATTTCAGCACGGAATACCAAGCGGTCACGGTCACGAACGAGAGCGGTATTCCGATGCCGACCATGGCGCTCGCGAGCTCGGCGTCGAGGCCCATTTCGGCCGCGAGGACGGCCCCCGTGACCATCGGGGACATGGCCGATTCGAGGACGGTCGCGACGACGGGCGTGCCCCGGAGCCCGAACGCGTGCACGTAGAGCCACGCGAAAAAGGCCGGGAAGACCACCAACTTGAGGGCCAAGCCGAACGCGACGTACCGGTAGTGGCGCCGGAGCATCGCGCGGTCGATCCGGAGCTGCGCGCCGACCGTCACGAGCGCCACGGGCACGAGGGTGGACGCGATCTTGTCGAGCATCGTCACGAGGGCGCTCGTGGGCCGAAATGTGCCCGAAAAGCCCCACAAGGCCGCCACGACGAGCGCGATCATCGGGGGAAACGACACCACCCGGCGGACGACCACCCGGAGCGCGCTCTCGCGGGACGGCCGGCCCGCGTAGAACAAGCCCGCGACCATGCCGACCGTCGAGAGGACGAGGAACGAGCCGGGCTGATCGGCGAGCACCGCGTAGCGGAGGCCTTCGGCGCCGAGGAGCGCCTCGACGAGCGGGTAGCCGACGAACGACGTGTTGCCGAGCCCGATCGTCAGGACGAGGGCGCCCATCACCGAGCGGGACCAGCCGCGCGCCTTGCCGACGATCTGGACGACGAGGAACGCGAGGACGAACGAGATCCACGCCATCGCCACGGTCGCGATCGTCGACGCGTCGAGCGGGAGGTCTTCGAGCAGCGCCGGCATGCGGGCGAGGACGAGGGCCGGGAGCGACACGTAGACTACGAACGTCCCGAGAACGGCGGGCGCGCGATCGTCGAACCGGCCGCTCCGCCGGAGCGCGATCCCCGCGAGCACGCAGACGAGGATCAGCCCGAAGTTCGCCACGACGCACCTGGGGCGCTCTCGGGCACCCGGATGTTCATATGTACATTGTACATTTTAGTGCGCGCCGTCATTCGCTCGATGGCTCGGCCGTTCGGCGCGCATCATCGCACACGGCGTCGCCGCGCACGGCGTCATCGCACTCGAACGACGGTGCTCGGCTCGAGCTTCGTCGGGTGCACGGCGGACCAGCCGCGCGGCAAGTGCGGCGCCGTGAACACGAAGAGCCAGCGCGCGTCGAGCGGAGAGAGGTTCACGCATCCGTGGCTGTGCACGTGCCCGAAGTCGCGGTGCCAGAACGCCGCGTGCAGCGCGATGCCCTTGTCGAAGAACTGCACCCACGGCACGTCTTCGATGGCGTAGCGGTGCTCGGGATCCTCGTCGTCGAGGTTGTCCATCGTCGTCGTGAAGAGCTTGACCCAGATGCGGTGGACGCCCGGGTGCGTGGCGGTAGCCGAGCCGGGCGGCCCCTTGCCCGTCGAGACGAGCGTGGCGAACACCGGCGTCGTTCCCTCGTAGGCCGTGAGCGTCTGCGTCGCGAGCTCCACGTCGATCCATCGCTCGGAGGCGTTCTCTCCTCCGATCTCGGCCGGTGGCGCGATCGTCGTCGGACGCGCGACGTCGCGTGCGCGGACCCATCGGGCGGGCTCGTCGTCGGTCGAGATGCGCAGGTACGAGCCGCCCTTGGCGACGTGCTCTTCGCGGATCGTCACGCGCTCGAAGCGCGCCTTCGTGCCCACGGATTTCGTCGCGCGCTCGGAGTCGAACACGCGCGCGCTCGGCGCGGAAATCCAGCCGAAATCGAGCTTTCCCTCGGGCACGAGCGCGCCGTGGAACGTCGAAGGACGGGCGGGCACGAGCGCGCGCATGGCCACCCAGCGGCCGGTCTTCGTGCGACCCCAGAGCTCGCCCTCGAACGCCTTCTGTTCGACGATGGCGATCGCGAAGCCGCGCTCGAGATCGTGCTCGGGGACGTCATCGCGCGCGTCGTCGAGGCTCGCGTAGGCGTACGTGTTCTCGGCGCCGACGAAGAAATAGCGGTACGGCAGGCCATCGTCCTTCGGCGTCGCGGGCTCGACGCTCGGCCGGCCGGTCGACGCGGCGCTCGGCAACGCGGCGAGCCACGCCTGCAGGGCATCGCTTGCGCCGAGCGGCGGAGCGGTGGGCTCTTCGCGCGCGTACTCGGCCGCGTCCGAACAGACCCACGCGGAAGGTCCGACGTTGAGCCATCGGCTCGCGCACCCATCGGCGAGCTTCGTCGCGAAGAGCGGGAGGCGGGCGCCGCGGAGGATGGCACCACGTCGCGTGGGCTTGGTCCCTGGCTCGACGAAGATGGGCACGTCGAGCTTCGTCGGCGCGACGGACTTCGCCCAAGTCGGCACCGGGACGTCTTCGGGATCGGCCCACGGCGGCGCGAGCTTTTCGACCGCGCTCGGCGTCGACCCCCGCGCGTCGAGCGCAGGTCGCGCGAACGGCGCCGCCTCCGCCGAGACGAACGGCGCTCCGGCGACGAGGCCCGCGACGAGCCCAACGACGAGGCCGCCCGTCGCGAGCCCGCCTTTCGCGAGCCCGCGCGCCGCACGCGCCGCACGCGCGACGATCATCCCTCGACCTGAGGAATGCGCAGCTTGAACGTCACGCCCTTGCTCGACGACTGCACGGAGATCGTCCCCCCATGCTCTTCGGCGATGCGCTTGGTGATCGCGAGGCCGAGGCCCGTGCCGCCCTTCTTGCCGCTCGTGACGAACGACTGGAAGAGCCGGTGCTCGATCTCCTTCGGGATGCCCGGCCCGGTGTCCGAGAACGTGAGCACGAGGACCTCCCCGCCGCTCCCCTTCTCGCGCGTGACCTTGATGGTGAACTTCCCACCCCGCCCCGCCATCGCCTCCGCGGCGTTGCGCGCGAGGTTCTGCACGACGCGCGTGATCTTGCCCTCGTCGAACCGCGCCGTGCCGCGGTCTTGCAGATCGACGACGAGCTCGACGCCCTGCCGCGCGAGCTGGAGTTGGAGCTGCTCTTTGATGTCCTCGAAGAACTTCACGAGGTACACCTTGCGGATGAGGATGCTCTTTTCGCCGCGCGCGAACTCGAGCACGTCCCGCTGCATGAGGCCGATGTGCTCGAACTGCTTGAGCGCGAGCTCGGCGTACTCGTCGCGCACGGACCGCTTGTCGGCCGCCTGCATGAGCTGCACGTAGCCGCTGATGACCGTGAGCGGCGTCTTCAGGTCGTGGATGACGCCGGAGAGCAGCCGCCCGATCGTCGTGAGGCGCTCTTCGCGCTCGCGGGCCTCGCGCGAGAGCTGCAGGCGGATCGCCGTCGACGCGTTCGCCGCGATGAGGAGGAGGAGCGCGCGATCCTCCTCGCTGAACGCCTTCGTGGGCGACGTCGTTTTGTTGTAGAGCGCGATCGCCCCCATCGCCTCGCCGTCTTCGCCTTCGAGCGGCACCGCGATGCACGCGCGGCACGGCTCGCCGATGAGATCGTCGATCTGCTCGTCGCGGCCGTCGAGCTTCTGCACGTCGTTGGCGAAGACGACCTCGCCCTGCGACATCGCCGCGAACGCCAGACCGCTGTCGGGCTTGAGCGGCGCGCGCACCAGGCGCGACGACTCGCGTCGCATCAAGTGCAAATGCGCCGTCTCGGTGCCCGTCGCCCTCATGACGAACGCACCCGCGCGCGCGTCGCTCGTGCGGAGGGCCTCACGCAGGACGCCGGTGAAGAGCTCCTCGAGCGAGGTCGCCCGCCCCATCGCGCTCTCGAGATCGAACAGGAGCTTCAGATCGCGGACGCGGTGCTCGAGCTGCTCTTTGATGTCGAGGAGCTCGCGGTTCTTCTGCTGGATCGACCCGACGAGCCGGGAGTTCTCGATCGCGATCGCCGCCTGCGTGGAGATCGCGGTGAGCACGACGGCGTCGGCCTCGACGAACGCGCCGGTCCGCTTGTTGAGGACCTGCACGACGCCGAGGGTGCGCCCGACGTGGTTCTTCATCGGCACGGCGAGGATCGACCGCGTGCGGTAGCCCGAGAGCATGTCCCACTCGGGGTTGAACCGCTCGTCGGCGTACGGATCGTTGACCACGAGCGGCTGCCCGGTGGACGCGACGTGCCCCGCGATGCCCCGCCCCGCCTCGAGCCGTATCGCGCGGACCTGTTCGCCCTGCGCGATGCGCGACACGAGCTCGCCGGTCTCTTCGTCGATCAGGTAGAGCGTGGCGCGATCGGCGTCGACCGCGTCGTTGACCTTCTCGAGGATGAGCTCGAGCAAGCGATCGAGCTCCGACGTCGTCCCTAGCGCCAAGCCGACTTCACGCAGCGCGGCCCCGATGCGCCGTTCGTGCACCAGCGCGCGTTCGAGCTCGGCGAGCTCGGCGACGTCACTCGACGAATCCGCGGGCAACCGCGCCTGGGACTTGGCCGCGGGCGGACGCACCGCCCCTCGCCCCGAGGACGCGTCGTCCGACGGCGGCGACTTTCGCGATTCGGACCGCCGTTTGGGGCGCGGCTTCTCCTCCTCCACGATGCGCGACGCCGACGCACGTGCCGGCGGCACGACGGACGAGCGCCCTCCAGAGGGCGCCGGCGGGGGCGGACGCGTGGATTTCAAGGCCACGCTCCATCCTAAACCGGATCGGGCCCCTCTCGAACACGCCGAACGTCTTCCCCTCGTGCGACGAGGGCGTCCTAGGGCGTCGGAAAAGGTGGTATGAGCTCGCGGGCCCCCTCGCCCGAGCCGCGCCATGCCCCGAACGCTCATCGTTACCCCGACCTACAACGAAAAAGACAATCTGCCGCGGTTCGTCGAAGCCGTCCGCAGCGCCCTGCCCGAGGCCGACCTCGTCATCGTCGACGACAACTCGCCGGACGGCACCGGCCGCCTCGCCGACGACATGGCCGCGCGCGACCCGCACGTCCGCGTGATGCACCGCCCCGGCAAGCTGGGTCTGGGGACCGCGTACATCGACGCCTTCAAGCGCGGACTCGCGGAAAATTACGACCGTTTCTTCGAAATGGACGCGGATCTCTCGCACGACGTGCGTTACTTGCCGGATTTCGTCCGCGCGCTCGACGAGGGCGCCGACGTCGTCATCGGCTCGCGCAACATCCCGGGCGGCGGCGTCGAAGGCTGGGGCCTCGGACGGCACTTCATCTCGAAGGGCGGCTCGCTCTACTCGCGCACGATCCTCGGCCTCGGCGTCCGCGATCTCACGAGCGGCTACAAGGCCTTCACGCGGCGCGCGCTCGAAGCCATCGACATCGGCACCATCCACTCGAACGGCTACTCGTTCCAGATCGAGATGACGTACCGCGCCATCCGCAAAGGGATGAAGGTCGCCGAGGTGCCCATCGTGTTCGTCGACCGCACCGCGGGCCGCTCGAAGATGAGCCGCAAGATTTTCGTCGAAGCGATCGGCGTCGTCTGGCGCCTCCGCGCCGAAGCCGTCCTCGGCAAGCTTTAGCAGGTGCGGCGAGAGCACACGTCACGCCAATCGGAGCGGGGAAGACGTTTCCTCCACAAAGGAGAAGGGGCTCCGTCCATTACGTCTAGGTTGGGCCCCTTTGTGCCCTTCGCCCCATCGGCGGCGCGAAGGGGCTTCTCTTCCCTCAGAGAAAGACGCTCTTCCCATGCAGCTTCGTTCCTCGCTCGCGACGCTTTTCGTTTCCTTGTCCGCGCTCACCTTGACGATGTGTTCCTCCGACGATTCGAGCACGTCGAACCCCTCGAACTCCTCCGACTCCTGTTCGTGCCAGGTCACCGTGAATGGCACCGGAAAGGAATGGTCGGGCTGCGGAAAGGAGGCTTGCATCGGTGGAGTCGCCTACGTCTGCTCGACGACGGGGGCGTCCAAGCGCGGGGCTTGCGACGAAAACGACCCCGACTCGTCTTCTCAGAATCCCGACCCGGGCGATCCCGATCCGAGCGATCCCGACCCG
The DNA here is from genome assembly GCA_044226145.1 of Labilithrix sp. Taxonomy (GTDB): domain Bacteria; phylum Myxococcota_A; class Polyangia; order Polyangiales; family Polyangiaceae; genus Labilithrix. The sequence continues at coordinate 22,909 of JBGAHN010000014.1, forward strand.
AGCGATCCCGATCCGAGCGATCCCGATCCTGGGAACCCGTCGACCCCGAAAGATGCCGGAGGGTCGACCCCTTCGACGCCCACTTGCGACGCGAGCAAGACGTTCGCGTGCGGGTCGACGCAATGCAAGCTCACCCAGATCTGCGTTCTGAAGAAGTCGCTTTGCTTCGACGTCGGGAAGGACGATCAGTGCACGCCCTGCTCGACGCAGTACGCCGTCACCAAGACCGCGCAGTGTCCGCAGGGCTACTTCGCCAAGCTGAGCGGAAGCAGTTCGACGGGTTGCGCCGTCGAGTGTCAGTGACGTGGACGTGGAATCTCGCGCCGACGACGTCGAACGATGGATCTCCGTCGGTCCATTCGGATCCTCGCGCGACCACCGAAAGGCTCGATTTCGGTGGTCGCCGGCTTTCGAAACCAAGTGATTCCAGCCACTTGCCAAATGTAGGCATCAGGCACACATCCTGTATACGGCCGAGGCATGCCTGCCCCTCGCGTGTTTCGTACGGCCGCCGCGTGTGTCCTCGGTCTCCTCGCCTCGAGCCTCTCGGCCTGTGCCTCGTCGGACGCGACGTCGACGGGTGACGACGACCTCACGAGCAACACGGCGCTCGCGCGGACGCTGACGTTCGGCGGTCGCGTGTTCGTCGCGCCCGGGTCGAGTGACGGGGCGATCCTCGACACCGTCCGCAAGCAGACGCAGACGGCGTTCGGACCGCTCCGCGCCGCCGAGATGGCCGTCAACTCGCGCGAGCTGAAGGAGGTCGACCCGTCCACGTTCGTCAAACGCGACGTGAAGGTGGTCGACGTCGCCGGCGGCGCGACGCGCGACATGGTGGAGATCACGTACACGTACTCGGACAAGGCCGTCGTCGCGCTGTCGTACGAGAACAAGTCCACGGTGCCCCTCGCGCTGATGAACGCGAACTACCGCACGCAGTCGGACCGCATCCTGCGCGAGTGCACGGCGAACGACGAGCACGCGCGCGAGTTCTCCTCGAGCATCTGGTACGTGTTCGAGCCGAAGCTGCGCCAATGCCAAACGGCCATCGCCGCAGAGCAAGCCGTCGTCGACGCCGACCGCCAGAAGCTCGCCGATCCGGAGAACGAGGTCGCCAAGAGCGAGGTCGATCGCCTCTACATCCCCATCACCGCGCAGCTCGGCGCCGACGAGACGAACCGCGCCGCGTCGTACCCCGAATACCACCGCCTCTACCGCGGCGGCGTGAAGGCCGACAAGCTCGTCGTGAGCCTGGTCTTCGGCCTCATCGACGACAAGAACGTCGCGACGCCGTCGAAGGACTTCAACTGGGGCGAGCTCATGACGGCGCTCGACATCGTCATGCAGTCGCAGGGCGATTTCCAGCAGGTCGAAGGCCCCGACGCGGTCGATCTCTCGCGGTTCCAGCTCGCGTCGGGCAAGGTCCTCGAGGCGCCGTCGTTCGCCGATCTCGTGCGCGCGGGCGGGCGGAACTCGTCGCTGGGCCTCACCTGGCAAGAGTCGACGGAGCTCCAGGCCCAGTTCGCGAGCCGCATCCAGAAGAAGTGGATCGCGATCGAAAAGCCGATCCGCGTCGCCGTGGGCGACGAAGCGCCGCGCGATTTCGCGATCCAGATCCTGATCTACTTCGGCGCCGGCATGAGCTCCGCGCCGCACAAGTTCGCGACGAAGAACTCGGACGTCTTCATCTACAACGGCCACTCGAGCATCGGCTACGGCCCGCTCGATCCGCGCAACTTCACCGCCGCGGACTTCCCGTCGAGCTACCAGATCCTCTGGGTCGACGGATGTGTATCCTACAACTACTACGAGAAGGACTACATCCCGCTGAAGGAAGGCGGGACGAAGAACCTCGACCTCGTGACGAACGGCATCGAAGCGCCCGCGTGGCGCGGCGGCTCGGCGAACGGCAAGTTCCTCGCGGCGCTCCTGAGCGGCGGCAAATCGACCTACCGCGAGCTCCTCACCGCGGCGCGCGAGACCGAAGCCCTCCGCGTCGTCGACGGCGAGCTCGACAACGAGTTCGACCCGGCCTCGCCCGCCACGAAGGTCGTCGTTTCGGCCCGCTGACCACCGACAGCCCCTTGCGCGGGAGCCACCGCGCGTGCAACCATGCGCGCCGTCTCAAACACGCGCCCGTAGCTCAATTGGATAGAGCATCGGCCTTCGAAGCCGAGGGTTATAGGTTCGATTCCTATCGGGCGTGCTCTGTATCCCCGGTGTTTTCGGGTGTTCCGCGGAAGGCTGGTCCGAACGCTGGACCGGAACGACGACGGTAGCTCCGGGAGGGGAGCACCGATAGCGGCCGCGTCGAACGCCTCGGCGGCCTTGATGTAGAGGTCGGTGGTGTCGCTCGATGCATGCCCCATGCGACGACGCCGAGGACGTCCGCGACGCGTTGGATCGCGCCGGCCATGGGCTTTGCGCTGATGAGCAGCGAAATCCACTTCCGCCAACTGTACCGCGCGATTTTCTTGTGCCCTTCGCCGGCGTCGAGGGTCACGACGTACCGCTCGAACCACGCGTCCGCCGATTCGCCCTCGCACGCTTCGCCGGGCTCTCGAGCGCGCTCGCGCTGGTTCGGACCAGATCCCGGGCGTTGGCGTGCCGCGGGGTCGAATTCATTTCCGTTCGCGCGTCGGGCGCGGCCCCAGCTTCAGCCGCGGCTTTTCCGGCCGCACGTCACCGAAGCGCTGTTCGTAGTCGCGGTTGATGACCCTCCGAAGGTAGCGGGCGATGGACTCGTCCCCCACCTCGGCGAGCGCATGAACCTTCGCGATTTCCAGCGCCGAAAGCTTGACGCTCAACGTGTGTTCTCGCTCGGTTCTGACAGCCGTCATGACCCCTGTCGACGGAATTTTTCATGACGCGCGTCATGTTTAAGGAATCGTTAAAAATTCCGGCTCGAGGAATTTTCGACGGACTCACACTCGGGCGGCTCTTCGGCGAGGTCTTCTGGAACTTCTACCATCGCGCCTTCGAGCACCAATTCCAGGAGCCAGTACGGGTTCCGCATGTCCCGCTTTTCCGAATGGTCGCTACGACGCGCGTGGAGATGAGCGATCTCGAGAGCACGACGATACTTCCGTCCGTAATTGTCAAATTTCTCCAGTCGGTAGCGACCAGATTCGCGTGCAATGAGCAGAGTGACGAACATCCTCCCGATGCGCCCGTTGCCATCCACGAACGGGTGGATACGAAAAAAATCTTCGAGGAACACGGCGGCGGCATGCGCGATCTCGCGTTTCGTCATCTGCCGCAATTGATCCAACGGGAGGTGCGTAAGTCGTTCCCGTAGCCGAGGCGCGATCTCCGTCACCGGTTCGGCAATGAGCTTGTGGCGTCCTTCGCCGCCAAACGCAATGGGACCGTCACCTTCGGTGCGGAACCGACCGGCAAACTTAGGCTCGACCTCCGAGAACATGAGGCGATGCATCTCGCATAGTTGTGCACATAGCTGCTCGGGATCACGCGAAAGAGCGGCGCCTTCGAGCGGAAACAAGGCTCCCACTCGCATGGCGCCTTCCGTGACCTTCTCCGCATAGCGCCGGTAAAAATCGAGGGTTTGACCCGGATATCGTCTAAGAGCTTCCGGCTCTACGATCTCGCACAAGCGAACCTTGTCGCCCTCGTACTTTGGCTTGCACGAACGGTTCCCGTAGTTCCACGGTTGTGCCGGCTGCTTCCGGTTCCCCGCGCAGCCATGACATTGAGGACGTCTCAACGGACCGAAAAAACAGCTTCCGCAAGCGCGTGAAAGTTGGCGAACGAGCCCACGGGAAGATCGTCCAAACCGAACTGCCAGGACTGTACGAGGTATTCAGGCGGCGTGACCGAACCGCTCGCGAACTTCGCAAAAAAATGATCGCGAACCTTCACCGGGTCGAGCTCTGCACCTGGGTGTACCTTGAAGGTTTCCGCCCACGGTTGCTCGAGGTGAGACTGCTGCCGAAGCGACCACGCATCGAGCGCACCGTAGACGGTGAGGACATCATGGAGATCGCTTTCGGTATCGGCGGAGTAGCTAGCCTCGGCCTGCTCGCTGAGAAGGGGGGCCTCGATCGGGCAAGAGCCATGGTTTCGATAGGCGAGCCAGACGTCACGAGCCACCGGGCCATGCTTCCAAGCCTCGAACGTCACGTTCCCGAGCTCCCCCTCGTGACCGAAGGATGAGCCAATCCCGTGGCAGTAGAAGACGAGCTTCTGCAGCTTGAGGTGCGTGAGTGGCGCCTTGTGGTTCGAGCGAATCCACAGCGCCAATTTCTCGGCGGAGGTGGTCATAGGAGAGCCCCCTCTGGGACGGGACGGGACTAACCTGTCACGCGTTCAGTGCCCCCGCAATATGTCTTCTTGACGGAGCGGCAAAAAGCTCGCTCAAACGCAGCCGTGGCATCCGACCGCCTACCCTACAGCATCGCCGCGTCATGTCCGTCCCTAGGTGCTCTCCCAGCCTTCCAAAAGACGGGCCATCCGCTTGGAATCATGAACGAAAAAGGTGATCTTGAGCCCCTCTACCGCTCGATGATCAAATGTAAAAGTCAGGACCCCATCTGACAGACAGCCCATCGCGGCGACTTGAGCCACTTCGCACGAAGCTCACGCATACGGCTACGTCACGATAGTTCGGCCTTCAGATCGTCCTCCGTTCGCCCACCCGCGCGGGCGTTGGGACGCGCGGGCTCGAGATGGCCGCACGAGCCGTGCGGCCCCGAAGACGAGCTCCCGCCGACGCTGCTCTCCGCGCGCCCTCCGCAGGAGCGGTTTCGGGCGCCGTCTATTCGTTGACCCACTGGTAGAACGTGTCGGCGAGCGTGAACTTCGCGCGGCAGCTCTCGCCCGTGCAGATCAGCGCGACGTCGTTCGCGGAGAAGGTCCCCGCGGTGACGAGCTGCGCGTCGGCGGGCGCGAGGTCGTATTCGTAGGTGACGCGGCCGTCCTTCACGTCGGTTACGAGCGCGGGCAGCTCGATCTTGCAGGTGTCGTTGCCGTACGAGCTCCAACAACGGAGCTTGAACGCACCGCCAGCACCGTAGGGGGCCACGATCTTGACCTGGGTTTCGCCTCCGGGGTTGGGCTTCACCGGCGTGACGTTCAGCGCGTCCCAGAGCCGCGCCGCTTCGTCTCCGTCGATCGTGGGGCTCACGACGCTGCCCCCCCAACACTAGAACGCGTTGGTGCCTTGCCCGTCGGCGACCGCCGGATCGTTCGTCTCTTCGGAGCGCGCGTCGAGATCGGCAGGCTGACGGGCGTCGAACGCGGCCGCCGACAGGGTGAAGCGGTACCGGTAGTCCCCTTCGGAGGCCTCGATCCGGTACCGATCTCCGTCCTTGGCGACCGACGTCACGTCGACGCGGTAGTCCGGAGAGGCGTTCGTGCTCCCGCGCATGACCGTGCCCTCGTGGACCCGTCCGTCGCTCGAGAGCCGAAAGTGGAACTCCGACGACTTCGCTCCCGACGACGCACGGCACCCCAGCTCACGAATGGTGGCTCCGGTGACGACGTCGTCCGTGCCCACCGCTGCGCCGCTCCCCGAAACGTCGTCCGCACCCGCGCATCCCGCGAGCGCGAGGAAGAGAGAGGTCCACGCCGAGGTCCGGGACGACGTTGAAGCGAACGAAGCGAACGGAAAGCGTTTTCTCGATGTCATGCGCGAAAGGTATTCAAACATCGCACCATGTCAACATGGCACACAACTGTTTGAAATCACTTCGCGAATGCACCCGACCTCGGATCCGTTGCGATCCACGACATGGTTCGCACGTCCCTCACGCCCTTCGACGAAGACCCTTTCGCGACCGCGCGACGAACGCCAAGCCCAGCGCGCCGAAGAGCGTCGCGAGCGCGCCTCGATCGCCGCCCACGTGGCCGACCGAGCAAGCCGAGAGGCTCTGATCCTTTCCATCGCCGCCTTGCTCTTGCGCGTCGTTCGAGCCTTGCCCGCCCTTGCCTGGCGCGCCGGAGCCGACGTCTTCGCCGCCCGGCTCCCACGGGAGCGGCGTGTCGCTGCGTTCCAGAACGTCGCCGTATTTGTCGTCGACGGCCCTCAAGAAGTCCTCCCCGAACTCCTTCTGACGGGTCTCGCGCTTCGCCTCCACGTCGTCCGACGATTCGCCCGACACGCCGTTGTCGAGCGGAGAGAGCGACTGGGGCGTGAGCGACATGGCCATGTTGCCGCACGTCCGCTTGATGCCCGCGATCATGCGATCGAGCGCTTCCTTGTTCCCGAGCATGTCGTTGTGGCTGTTGCCGGTGATGACGGTCTCGGTGAGGAAGTTGTCGATGTGCGGGGCGACGTCCTGCCAACCCGCGGCGCCGCCGACGAGCATGTCGCCGATGGCGACGATGTTCGTGTTGCAGACGCCAGGCACCGAGTCCTTCGTCGGCAACGTGCGCCCCTGCGACATGATCTTCACGAACACGCCGGGCGGCTCCGAGGGGCCGCCATGGAGGATGTTCCAATAGTTCGCGTCGAAGAGATCTTCGGCGAAGCGCGAGTTGATCGTCGATTTCAGCCCGGGATCTCCGACCATGCCCGCGATGATGTCGGTGAGCTGGTCGATCGTGAGCCCGGGGAAGAACTGCTGGCCGAACGCCCAGAGGTTCGGCAAGTGGATGTCGATGTCGAAATACTTCGGGACGCCGAGGTGCCAATACGGGTGATGCAACCCACCGAACGAGACGAACGAGTGGACCTTCGACGCCCCTCCGCGCTGGAGGATGTAGTTGTCGAGCACGCCGGTGCCGGCCGAGTGACCGACGACCTCGACCATCTTCCTCTCCGTCTTGTCGAGGACCACGTCGATGAACGACCCGATCTGCGCCGCGCTGTTCCAGAGGTGATCCTGGCCGTTGATCCCCTCGACGATGGATCCGTAATTCGTCCCGTAGACGCAGTACCCCTCCGCGGTGAGCCGATCGGTGACGCCTTGCATCCCTTCGACGTTGCCCGCCTGACCGTGCACGATCACGACGGGGTAGGGCCGCTCCTGCGTGAACTTGCAATCCTTCGTCAGGGGCTTGGGATCGTTCGTGAGCTGCGCGTACGCCGGTGTCGTCGCGGCGAGGGCTGCGAGGGCGGAGAACGAAGCGACCAGCACGCGGGAGAGGCCCATGGTCGACGACCTCGCAGAAACCGGGCCAACGCAACGGCCCCGGAAACCGGGGAACGGACGCGGCGCGCCGCGCGTATGGAGTGCCCCGGCGCGGAAGAACGAGTTCCTAAGGCGGAACGGAGAGTGCCGCGGCCCCCGCCGTTTGCGCACACGAACGTTCATTTGCGACTATCCGGAACCGATCACGCGAGGAAGCGACGGCCCTCGAGCTGGCACGCGAGCTGCTGTGGAGCCCTCGAATGAAGCTTCATGCCCGCCGCTCGTGCGTGCTCGCCGTCTCGGTCATCGCCGCGCTGCACGCCGCTTGCGCGACGGTGCCCGACGATCCGGAGCCGACGGATCCGGTGGTCTACGACGCTTCGGCCGAGACGCGTAGCGCGACCGGGATCGCCAAGTGGGGGTACGTCACGGACGACTCGGGGACGACGATCTTCCACGGCTACGACGCGCACAACCATCCGATCGTCGAAGTGCGGCACGTCTTCGAGATCACGGGGGAATTCACGCGTCGTTTCGCCATGAAGATGAGCGGCCCGGAGGTCTCGGGCGCCGTGCACGTCGAGTACGAGTCGGTCTGGCGCGAAGACGTGCAGCGAACCCAGTACGTGGCCCGCGTCGTCCAGAACACGGTCCCGCGCGACGGGCTCGCCGCTCGCATCCTCGAGCGCGTCGCGCCGGACGCGAAGGACATCCCGGCCAACGCCGCGGCGTCGACGCTGGCGTCCGACACGACGCTCACGGCCGTGAAGCCGCTCGATCTGCCGGCCGGTTCGCCGACGCTCGTGGACGAGAACGGAGAGCTCATCACTTGCTGCTGCCAGCTCCACAACAACGGCGCGGCGCTCGCCGGATCGACGGCGACCGAATGCGGGCTGGTCGGCGTGGGCGACGGAGGAGGAACGGGGACCGACAGCCTCGTGAACGGGCTCGATCTGCAGGGGCTGCGTCCCCAAGACCTGATCGTCGGCTCCGACGGAACGCCTCTCGTCGACAGTCCGTGGGTGCCTCCGTACAACATCGTCGACAACCATTGCCACGACGCGGCCGCCGCGAACGTGTCGAGCACGAACGGCTACGTGGCCTGCCAGTCCCTCTCCAGCACGACGGAATGGGGCGGTCACACGGTGAACTGGGCCCCCGATCCGACCAAGAAGGACAAGAAGGACGCCTTCTGCATGTACGAGCCCCAGGCGAACGGCGGGACGCTCGTCACGGGCGCGGCGTGCTGTTGGGAAGGGCCCGCGGGATCGAACGGCGCTCCGGACTTGAGCAACGAAGGTGCGGCGGGCTGCGCGAAGAAGCTGTGCGGAGATCAGTACAACGCGGCGGGATCTTCCAACGGCGCGACGACGGCGATGCCGGTGGGAGAGAAGCCCAAGGTCCAGAAGGATTGCGCGGCGACGACGGACTCGTCGGACGCCTGCAACGCGTGTTGCAAATCGGTGGGCGACGACATCGTCAAGAAGTTTCCCGACGACAAGAAGGACGTCGAGGACTACCGCAAGCGCTGCGGCACCTCTTGCAACGACGGTGACCTCGTCCGGGACAAGGACAACCCGGCCACGCTCACGACCAAGGGCTTGGGCGGCACGCTCCGACCCGCGGAGGTCGATTTCGACGCGCCGACGAACGAGCGAGCGACGAGGTGCTTGGCGAGCGGCCTCGCTTCGAACGCCGCGCTCGCGGAAGCCAGGGCGCTCTGCGGGATCAAGTGATGCGTCGGCTTCGGCGAAACGAGCGGGAACTCCGTCGAAGGGAACGGTCATGAAGACGAAAACGCACCTGATCGCGCTGTTGGTCGGAGGTGCCGTCGCCGTCGCGTGCGGGGATCCCGCGTCGACGGGAGACGACGGTTTCGTCGCCGCGTCCGACGCGACGCGGGCCGAGCTCGGCGTCACCCGCTGGTCGACGAAGGACGCCCCCGCCTCGATCGAGGGGTACGACGACGACGCCAAGGTCGTGGTCTCGCTGAAGCATTTCGTCGCCCATGAAACCGACGTCGTGTCGCACGCGTTCGAGCTCCGCGAGCACGCAAACACGGCGGTGACGCAGTTCCGAATCGAGACGAACGCGCAAGGGATCGAGACGTTCGTCTTGGTGCGGGACGAGGGGAACGCGCCTTTCGTCGACCACGTCCTCGAACGGATGAAGGACGATCTCCAGCCCGCCGAGCCGTCCCTCACGACCCAAACCCTGGGCGCGGCTTCGACCGACGTTCGCCCCGCGGACGTCCCTTGGACGACGCCGTCCGTCCAACTCGTCTGCGGCAAAGCCGAATTGATCACCGGCGCCGACACGTGCATGAAGCACAAGACGTCGATTCCCCAGGAGGCGAAAGCGTGGGCGCTCGCCTGCACGGCCTACGTCGAGCAAAACCCGGGGGCGACACGCGACGACACCGCGTGCAAGCAGGTCGGGGTCAATCCCTGTTCGTGCTCGGATTTGACGAACGGCGCGTTCTATTCCGGAGACGGCAAAGAGGTTTGCACCTACGCGTTCGCCGGCGTGGGTCAATACGAGCATCCCGAGCAATGCACGGATCCCAAGGTCGAATGCCCGAAGCAGATCCAAACGTGCACGCCGAAAGAGACGTGGTGCAAGCAGGACGGACACTCGTGCTGAGACACAGTTCGGCGACACGACCATCGTGCACCGGCGGCAACCTTCGCTGAAACGCCTCGCGGAGGATCAGCGCGCGGGCGTTCCGCCGCCGAGCAGGCGCGCCGCGTCCACGATGGCCGCGTTGTCCGGGTTGGTCTTCGCCAGCTCGCCGTAGAGCGCCGCGGCGCGGTGCGGATCGCCGGAGAGGAGCGCGTCGATCGCCACGCGCTCCTCCGTCTTTCCTACCGACGAGGACGACGCGGGGTGCACGACGGGGTAGACGACGACCCTCTCGACGGGCGAAGGCGGCGCGGTCGGCTCGTCGGTCACCGCGTCGCTCGACGACGTGTCTGGCGTGCCCGATGCGCCCGCGGACGTCGTCGAGATCGCCGCTTGAGCGCGCGGCTCGACCGTGGGCTTGGCGCGCGACCGAAGCACGATCCCCACGACCACGCTCGCGACGACGATCCCCACGACCACGCCGCCCCAGACGGGCATCTCTTTCTTGGCGCGCGGCGCAGGGGACCCGGCGCTCGGCTCGAGACTCACGTCGCCCCTCGCGCGCGCGCCGCGTCGTGCATCGCGTCGGGGACGTCGTAGCCCTGCGCGTGGATGTATTCGAGCTTGCTCGGGAGGAGGCCCGTCGGACGCAGGTGGCTGATGACCTTCCCGTTCGCGTCGACGGACTCGACCTTGCGCAAATAGAGATCGCGGATCGAAAAGACGCCCTTCTCGAAATCGAAGCCCGTGATCTCGGAGACGTGCGTGACTTTGCGCGTGCCGTCGCGGAGCCTGGCGACCTGGATGACGACCTCGATCGCCGACGCGATCTGGTTGCGGAGCGCCGGCAGCGGGATCGTGACGTCGCTCATCATGGCCATCGTCTCGAGGCGCGTCATGACGTCGCGCGGATAGGTCGCGTGCAGCGTCGTGAGGCAACCGCCGTGACCGCTCGTCATCGCCTGGATCAAGTCGAGCGCCTCGCCGCCGCGGAGCTCGCCGACGACGATGCGGTCGGGGCGCATGCGCAGCGTGATGCGGAAGAGCTGGCGGATCGTCACCTCGTTCCGACCCTCGGCGTCCGGCGGACGGGCCTCGAGCGTCACGACGTGGTCGCGCTGGAGTTGGAGCTCCTTGGAATCTTCGATGACGACCACGCGCTCGTCTTCCGGGATGAAGGCCGAGACCGCGTTGAGCATCGACGTCTTGCCGCTCGCCGTCCCGCCCGCGATGACGACGTTCTGCTTGCACTCGACGAGCGTGGCGATGAGATCGGCCGCGTCGCGCGTGAGGGAGTCGAGGCGGAGGAGCCGTTCGACGTCCAGTTTCTCGCGGAAAAAGCGGCGGATCGCGACGTACGGACCGCCGTTGCCCGCTGGCGGCAGGACCGCGGCGACGCGCGATCCGTCGGGCAACCGGGCCTCGAGCAGCGGTCGCTCTTCGTCGACGAATTTGCCGACGTACTGCGCCGTGCTGCGGAGCGCCGCGAAGAGCGCCCGCGGGTTCGGGAACGTCTGCGCGACCTTCTGCACCTTGCCCGCGCGCTCGATGTAGATCTTGCCCGGGCCGTTGATCATGACCTCGGTCACGGTCGGATCGTCGAGGTACGGCCGCACGGGCGCGAAGAACTCGAGGAGCGTTCGGGCGAATACCTCGTCCGGGATCATTGGATTTGCTCCATCAGCGAGCTCTTCGCTTCTTCGGCGTGCGCGCCGTTCGGCGCGAGGGTGAGGTAACGACGAAAATACTTGTCGGCCGAGACGACGTCACTGGCGTCGTCCCGGAACGATACCGCAACCGTGAACTGGACCTCCGCTTCGTCGGCGAGCTCGTCCGCGGCCCGCTCGAGCCGTTCGCGGGAGCGGGCCGTCTCGCCGATCGACGCGTGGAGCGTCCCGGAGAGCAGGCGAAGGCGCGCGTTGTGGGGCGAGCGCGCGAGCGCGGCCTCGGCGTATTCGATGGCGAGGCGGTAGTTCTTTTGAACGACACACGCACGCAATAGGAGAGGCAAGACGACCTTCTCGTCCGCGCCGAGCTTCAATGCGGCGGCGAAGTATTGCTGGGCTCGAAGCGCGTCGCCGGCCTCGGCGAAAGCGCGACCGTCTTCGACGAGCATCTGGGCATTCTTGGCTTTTTCGGCCGCAGGCGTCAGCGGCGGAGCGGTCGACTTCGACCCACATGCCACGAGCATCAACGACAACACCGCGCAGAGGATCGAACGGACGTACCGCCGACGAACGCGCCTCTCCGATCGATCCCTGGGACGTGCGGCTTGACCGAAAATGAACATCTTTCGGGCGGAAGGGTTTGTTCTAACGCGATCGGACGAACATACTATCACTGCGACGAACGGCGAACCATCCGCCCGAGCCGCGAGGAGCGGTGCACACGAGCGAGGCTCGACCCGAGCAGGCCGTTTGTGACACCTCTTCACATTTACATCTTTCGTTGGTAATTTACGAGAGAACAATGTCACGTTCGTTCGAAGGGGGCGATCGGTCGGTGCCGGACGGCTGGACGCCGTCGCAGGACGATCGCGATCCCTTCGCCGACACCACGGCGACGCGGAACCCTCCCTTCGCCGTCGGCGAGGAGGACGGCGAGGTCGACGACGCCGACACCGCAGCGATGCGGAACCCGCCGCTCTCCACGCGCAACGCGAACGCCGCGAGCGCCGGGAGTCTCGGCGGGGCCGCAGAGGCGTCGGCGCCCCATCGTGACGAGACCACGGCCACCTTCGTCGATCGGCCCAGCAAGCGCCGGCGCGCGACGAGCTCTCAACGCGATCCCCACGCGTCGCCGTCCGAGCCGCCGCCCGCCTCCCCGCGGACGGTCGAGGGTCGTGGGCCCGCGAAGCGTTCGCCGACGAACGACGCACGGTTGCGCATGGCCGCTCCCCGCATCGACCAAGGCTTCCGGCTCTCGGAGCCGTTCGCGACCGGCGGCATGGCGACCATCCACCTCGGCGTCCGCGACGACGACCGGCGCATCTACGCCATCAAGCGCCTCCACGCGGAGTTCGCGCACGACGAGTACTTCGCGGAGATGCTCCTCGACGAGGCAGCCATCGCCGCGCGCATCCGTCACCAGAACGTCGTGACGACGTACGGCGCAGGGATCGTCGGCAACGATCTGATCCTCGTCATGGAGTACGTCTCCGGCCTCACCATCGCCGACCTGATCCGGGCGGTGCACCCGCGCAAGCTGCCCCCGCGCATGGTCACGGCGATCCTCGCCGACGCGCTCCGCGGGCTGCACGCCGCCCACGAGACGGTCGACGAGCACGGCCGGCCGCTCGGGATCATCCACAGGGACGTGTCGCCGCCGAACGTCCACCTCGGCGCGGACGGCGTCGCGCGCATCTTGGATTTCGGCGTCGCGAAGGCCGCGCACCGCGCGCAGACGACGCGCATCGGCGAGCTGAAGGGGAAGCTCGCGTACATGGCGCCCGAGCAGCTCAACGGCGCGACGGTGGATCGACGCGTCGACGTTCGGGCGGCCGCCGTCGTGCTCTGGGAGGCGCTCGCCGGCGCGCCGCTCTTCCACGCGGAGAACGAGACGGCCACCGCGGCCCGCGTGCTCGAGGGTGTCACGAAGACCCCGAGCCAGGTCGCCAAGGGCGTGCCGCCAGAGCTCGACGCCATCGTCCTGCGCGGACTCGCGCCGCGCGCCGAAGATCGCTTCCAGACCGCGCTCGAGATGGCCGAGGCCCTCGACACCGTCTTCGCCGACAACACGCCGCCCTCGCACGAGATCGCCGCGTGGCTCACGGCGATCGCGGCCGACACGTTGTGCAAACAGTGGAACCTCCGGGCCGTCCTCCTGGACGACGTGACGAAGGCCGCGCCGCTTCGACCGCAAGGGCTCCGCGCGAGCGTTCCCGTCCCGAGCAGTCCGAACATCCCGAACGCGAGCACGAAGGTCGCGCCGCTGAGCGTGACGTGGAAGCGGCGGCCGGAGAACATGGATGCGCTCGTGGCGGGGCCGCCATCGACGCCGACGTTCGTGCCGCCGGGGTCGAAGCCCGTCGACCCTTCGAAGCGCGCGCGCATCGCCATCGTGGCCCTCGCCGTGCTGGTCGCGCTCTTCGTTCTCCTGAGCCTCGCCGCGATGATGCACGGGCGCCGCGACGGATCGACGCGAGCCCCCGATTCGCGTCCGACGAGCTTCGCCGAGGGCAAACTCCGACCGCATCAGAGCAGATCGGTCCGGTTGAGCACGATGCGCGTGACCTCGGACGAGAGCTCGAACGCGACGACGATCCGATCGTTGCCGCGCACGTAGAGGCGGGTGTCGTCGACCACCTTCGCGACGGCGGCGGAGGGCTCGAACCCCGCGGCGCGCATCTGAGCGTCGAAGGCTTCGCGGCGCACCCGCAGCTCTTCGTCCGGCGGCGCCTTCCGCGCGACCTCGTAGATCCGGACGGCGTGGCCGGTCTCGAGGACGGTCGCGGAGACGACGCGCCGCGAGCCGTCGGGTCGAGGGACACCCGCGAGATCGTCGCCGGGCGCGTCGCCGTCGATGGGGAACATCGCGGAGAGGTCGGCCTTCGATTGCCGCGTGACGGACGTGAGGCTCGAAGCGTTGGCGTCGCCGCGCACGAACGTGAAGCGCTCGAAGCGCTCCCCCGTCTCGCTCGACCGGAAGACGCAGAGCACCGCCGAGGCCGAGCCGTCGGGGACGTCGTCGCGGTGGACGGATTCGCGGACGAAGCGCTTGCGCGGGGTGTCGCCGATCGAGAGGACGTCGCCGCCGCCGGTCTCGGCGTCTTCACCGCACGCGTCGGCGACGGTGGAGGCCGCGGCCGCGACGCCCTTCGCTTCGTTCGTGAAGGTGACGTGCGAGAGGACGCCGTTCACCGTGGCGTGCACGTCCGTCCGCCCTTTGGGGAGGAGCGCGTCGAGGCCCGCTTGGAGCCGCGCGATCTCGTTCCTCGCGTCGCGCGCGCGCCGATGCTTGACCACCACGTGCGCGATCACCGCCAACGCCGCGATCGCGAACGCGACGCCACCGACGGCGCTTCGAAGCCAGCGTTTGTCGCGCGCGGGCGGAGTTGCGGCAGTCGCGGCGCTGCCTTCGGTCGGAACGACGGGGTCCACGTCCTCTCCGCTAGAGCAACCCTTTCGTCGCCCTAGTACCCCATGACGTTACGGGTCCAGATGACGGTGCTCAAGGACTTGATGTTGAGGTCGGGCAGCGGGACGGGCTGCGGGACGTCCTGACAGCTCAACTGGCGCGACGCGGCGACCGTCTTGACGCTCTCGACGATCCCGCCGTTCGGCGTGTCTTCGGCTTGGACGCGGGTCGAGACCGCGGCCGAGGTCGTGTGCCGGAGCGGCGTGAGCTGCGAGGGGAACGCGTGCTGATAGGTGACCCCCAAGATCGGGACCGGAGGGAGCAACGCGCTGTCGAGCCCGAGGCGATCGACGCTCGCGAGGTTCACGCTCGACGTCGCCCCCGCGGCGCCGAGGTCGACGCCCACCGGCACGCTCTGGCACGGCGACGCCGAAGAGCGCGCGGAGTCCTGCGCCGCGTTCTCGGCGGCCCGACGCTGGGCGATCGTCGAATCGAGGTACTTGGCGCCGGCCATCGTGACCCCGAACCACGTCACGACCATCGCGAGCTCGAAGATCTGCGGTGCGTTCGAGAAGCCGCGTTGGGCGGCGCGACGGCGTAGGTTTCGGCGGCGGGCGTTCTGCATCGTCGTGGTCCTCACATCGATCCGTCGGAAGCCAAGGCGTGTCGCCAGGCGCGGACGAACCCGCGTTGATCCGGCGGGACGACGGCGTACGGGCCGAGCCCCGCCGGGAAATACCATTGACCGATCGACGTGCGAGCAACGTCCTGGCGGAGCTCGCTCGGCGTCTGGACCTGACCGAAGCTCATCACGTACCGCGCGTTCTCGGCGAGCTGCGCGGTGCGCGGATCGACCGGCCGTTGCACGGTGGCCGACGCGCGAAAATCATCGGAAATATTGGGATTTATCGCACCCGGCGAGCGCGTCGAGCCGCCCGTGAGCCCGAAGGTCGGGATCGAGGGGAGCCCCATGGACTTCAAGAACGCGGCCGTCGCCTCTTCGACCGCCTTCTCCTTGCACTCGTCGCGATTGAACGTGCAGGAGTAGAGCGTTTTCCCGCGCTTGATGACGAACGAACCGCCGCTGCCCACGCCCTTCTTGCCGTTCTCGCCCGGCGCCATCGGGGTGCATTTCACGAGGGCGTCGACGTCGCTCGAGAACGTCGGATCCTGTTCGTCGTCGTTCGACGATCCCTTCTTCTTCGCCGCGGCGATCGCGTATTCGAGCTGGTTCTGCAGGTTCGACTGGCTGTCGCCGCACTTCTTGTCGGCCTTGTCGCTGATCTCCGGCAGCTCGGGGAGCTTCATCGGCGAAGGCATCGACGGCGCGCCGGTGCCGGAGCTCGCGCACAGCGCCGGCAGCCCCGCGACGAGGGCCTGCGGCAGGCCGTTGAGCATGTTCGGCATGAGCACGGGGAACGCGTGCCCCGTCATCGGCGAGACGAGCGCGTCCTTCGCCGCGAGCGCGCAGCTCGTGAAGGCGTTGCGTCCCGTCCACGTCTCGCGGGTCTGCGTCGGATCGTCGAAGCTCACGCGGGCGGTGGGATCGACCGTCGCGATGGTGGAGAGGATGTCCTCCTGCCCGTGCGCGCCGGCGACCTTGTCCATCGATCCCGAGAGGTGCTCGAGGGTCCCCCAGAGCGACATCTGCTGCGCGCGCATCCAGGTGAGCTTCGCGAGCGCGCGCGGCTTACCGGCCGCGTATTGCGCGCAGATCTCCGCCATCGCCGGCGCGATGCCCGGGGTCGCCGAGTTCCCGCACGCGATCGCCGCGTTCGCGTCCATCGTGATGTTGTCGGCCTCGACGGCGAGGCGCGGCGCCATGGAGGCGACGGCGAGGACGTTGTTGTCGGCGATCGCGTTGGCCGAGTGCGCGTGCCCGGCGGCCAAGCGCGACGCGGCGTAGTTCGATTCGCCCGTGAGGTCTTCGGTGTGGAACTGGAGATCCGCCTCGACGCCACGACCGACGCCGAGGCCGATCGCGAGCGCGCCGAGGTAGAGCTGCGACAGGGTCAGCTCCATCGCGCCACCGTTCGACCGGAAGAGCCTCCGAAGGATTCGCATCACCTCACCAACCTTCGCCGGCGTCGCACCCCATGGGCACGGCGGTTCGCGACGCGGAGAGCGTCAGATGACGGGGGCTCCCGGTGCACAACACCTGCGCGGCGAACGGGAAGTTGCACGGGGCGTCGCACGTCACCTCGACGTCCATCGGCAGCGATCCCAGGTCGGGCGTCATGGCGGTCGCCTTCGCCGGCTTCACGAGCACGCGGCACTTGTCGTTCGGAACGTACTGCGAGAGCCGCGAGCGGACCTGCTCTTCGACGTAGACCTGGCGACCCCCGGTGAACACACCGCGCGGGACGCCGCCGAAGTCCTTCGAGTTCGAGCAGAGGCTCTTCGTCACCGCGTCGGCCGCGATCGACGCGGCGTGGTCGACCATGTCGCGGTGGTACGAGCTCTGGAAGAGCTGCATCGTCAAAAACGAAAAGCCGATCGCGACCGGCATCGCGCTCGCCATCGAGAACAGGTTCGTGAGCGCCGATCCCCCCTCGTCACGAAGGAGTCGCCGAACGGCCCCGTCGGCGCGAGCGACGGCGGACTTCATGGCTGAATCCCGTTCGCGCCCACGTTCCCGAAATCGAGCCCGCCGGTGGGCAGCGAGGCCGCCGACGCCGCGTTCGGCTTCTGCTCTTTGACCGCGTGGACGCGGCGGTCCATGTCCTTCGCGAGCTCGGGCCCCACGGCCCTCGCGGCGACCGCGACCGGACCGACGAAGCACGCCATGAGCGCGGCCATCGAGAAGAGCTCCTCGAGCGCGACGACGCCGCGTCGCTTCGCGCGTCGACCCCAAGACCGGCTTCGTCGTGAAGATTTCATCTCGATGCTCCGGCGCTCGACGTTGGACGGACGATGGAAGGATGGACTAAGGCGCGATCCCCTGGCGAAGCATCGCCACGCAGAGCCCGAGGAGGATCGCCGGGCCGAGGATGACGCGCGGGACCTTGATCACCGCTTGCGACGCGAGCGACTCACCGCGGAGCTTCGCGCGCAGCCGTTGGAACTTCTCGCGAACGGCGCCGCACCGGACCGCCGCCCACGGATAGAGCACGAACAAGACGAACGCGAAGGTCGCGATCTGCGCGTCGATGCCGAGCGACGGACCGGCCATCGCGCCGATCGCCGCGAACAGCTTCACGTCGCCTCCCCCCATCTGCCGACGAACGAAGGAGATGAACGGCAGGAGCCCGCACATGAACGCCCCCAAGAGCGAGAGCAGCACTCCTCGCAGCGCGCCGTGCGCGCCGCCGTCGACGAACCCCATCGATCCGTGGGCCACGAGCCCGAACAACAAGCCGCCGAACGTCAGGACGTTGGGGATGCGGCGCGTGAAGAAGTCGGTCAGCGCTCCGGCACACACGATGACGAAGCAGGCGCCGAGGATCGCGGGCTCGTGGAAGAACATCATGGCTTGACCAGATCCGGACTGTCCGCTCCGTTCGCGATCTTGGTTCCGCTCCCACCACCGCCGGATCCGCCGGATCCGCCCGAGCCACCGCCGGGCGCGAAGTTGCCACCGGGCGCGAAGGCGCCTCCGCCAGAGCCGAAATCGAAGCCGGACACGCCGGAGGGCAAACCGTTCGAGGAGAACCCGTTGACGGCACCGGTGTCGGAGCCGCGCGCCAGCACCTGCGCCTGGCGTTTGAGCGCATCCCCCGCGGTGTTGAACGCCTCGCGGAGGGGCGGGATGGTCTGCGAGACCGCCAAGAGCCCCACGCCCGTCATGAGGATCCCCGTCAGGAGATCACCACCTCCGGCCTCGCATCGAACGAGACGCCGGAAGATACGAGCGAATCGACTCTTTTTCGTGGGTTGCGACATGGTGAGGTCCTAGCGAGATGAGGAGCGAAGGAAACGCGCGGAGCGTGGGTCCGCAGAGCTTTTCGTCGATTCCGTGCGCCCTCCGCGGCACACGGAATCGACGAAATCGGCCGAGGCACGGGACGCCTGCGGGCGAATCACATCCCCGGCGCTTGCGTCTTGCTCTTGACCTGGACGGACGACGAACCCGAGATGCCGCTCTGGATGTTGTTGTTGAGCGCGTTGGTGCCGTTGTCGTTGCTCTTGTTCGACGCGTCGGTCTGATCGAGCACCGACTGCGCGATGCGACCGGTCACCAGGAGGCCGGCGCCCGTCGCGATGACGGCGGCCGGACCGGTGCCGACTTCGCCGGCCGTGCAAACAACGAGAGCAACGAGGGCGCGCTTGATCTTCATGGTCTTCATGGCCTGTCTCCTGGTTTTCGTGAATGTGGCGTTGGCTCGACCCGAGCCCCGACCGCCCACGTCATGTGAGCGTCCGGACCTCCCGAGGGAGGTCTTGCCGACGAACCCGCATTCGGAACATCCGCCGCGGCTTCGGTGCATTCGGCATCCCGTCGATGCTCAGGACTTATTCACGATGCATGCCATGCGTCGGATCGGCCTTTTTCGCGTGGAATCGGCGAAGAACGACCCGAGGACCCACCGAAAGCGGCAAGGATCCTTCCATGAGAGGAAATTTTTCTTCGCTCGATCCGCTCAGCGAAAGCGCGCGCGGATCATGCGGAGGTACCGCTCGCTGATGCCCGAGGCCGAGGCGGCCAAACGGATGTCGCCCGCGTGGATCTCCAGCAGGTGCGATACGTAGCGACGTTCGAACTCGCGCACGACCAGCTCCCGCGCGCGGGCGAGCTCGAGGCTCTGCAACACGACGTCGTCGATGAAATCGGCGCCGGCGCCGTGGGTCGCACCGGACTCCGCACCGCCCGCGTCCCTGCGCTGCATGAACAGATCGTGGCCGCTCTCTTGGAGGTCGCCGAGCGCGGCGATGCGCGCGATGGTGTTCGCGAGCTCGCGCACGTTGCCCGGCCACGGATGGCTCGTCAGCCTCGGAACCACGTCTTCCGGGAACGGCTGGTTGCGCCCGAACACCCCCCAGAAATGCCGGGCGAGCAGCTCGATGTCCTCGCGGCGTTCACGGAGCGGCGGGAGCACGATGCGGGCGACCGCCAGACGGAAGAAGAGGTCGTCGCGGAACCTACCTGCTTGCACCTCGGCGTCGAGATCGCGGCGCGTCGCGGCGATGATCCGCACGTCGACCTTGATCCAACGCGTGCCGCCGAGGCGGCGGACCTCGGCCTTCTGGATGGCGCGGAGGAGCTTCGCCTGCAGAGCTTTGTCGAGATCGCCGATCTCGTCGATGAGCAACGTCCCGCCGTCGGCCTCCTCGAAGACGCCGGCCTTCGAGGACGTCGCGCCGGTGAACGCGCCTTTTTCGTGGCCGAAGAGCGCCGATTCGATGAGCGTCCCGGGCACCGCCGTGCAGTCGAAGATGACGAACGGCTTCGCGGCTCGCCCGCCGCGCGCGTGGATCGCTTCGGCGAGGGCCTCTTTGCCCGTGCCGGTCTCGCCTTCGATGACGAGCGGGACCTCGCTCGCGGCGAGGCGCTCGCACACCGGGTACAGGCGACGCATCGCGAGGCTCCGACCGATGTAGTCGCCGAAGCTCTGCGCGCCCAACGCCGGCAGCGGTCGCCCGCCCGTTTCGTCGCGGACGACGTGAATCACGGTCGAACCGAGCTCGACCGTTTCGCCGCCCGTCAGGAACGCCTCCGTCACGCGCAGCCCGTTCACGCGCGTGCCGTTCGTCGAGCCCAGATCGCGGAGCCGGAGTTGCGGGCCTTCGACTTCGATGCTCACGTGGCGGCGCGACACCTCCGGATCGCGGAGCCGCAAATTCGCGAGCTCTCCCGTTCCGAGGAACGTCGGCAACTCCGACGCCGCGTCCGCCGTCACCGAAGCGCCTGCATCGGGACCGCCGACCACCGTGAGCCGAAACGCGCACGTCGGAACGGACGGCGTCGGCCGGAGCGTGGTCGGAGCGTTCGACAACCAGGAGAGATCGTTTTTCGACGACATGATGCCTTCAGTTATTTCCGAATCGGATGGGGCCCGTGGGACCGCGCCTCAGTGGCTTCTTCTTTGCATCACGAGTGAACTCGCCCTGGAGACCTCGAACCTCGTCGTGATCTGCTGGCTCGAAGGAGAACTCTGGATTTTGCGGATGAATGTCCACCAAGTCGGCGCGTGTCGTATCCAAGGTCAGCGCGACGCGTTCCCGGGTATCGGCGTCCACTTTGACATGGGCCGCGCCCGAACGGTCGGTTCGTCCGACCTCGGTGCCGAGGTAAAGAATGGGAAGGCCCGCGAGGTCCAGGGATTCGGGATTCTTGGGTGCCTTGGTACCTTTGGGAAGTGCGATGGTGGCGCGAACCGCGACGATCAGCGTTCGCCGCGTCTCCTCGCACTTGACCGCATACTCCGGCTCTCCTCCTTGGACGGCAAGACGCCGAACGACGACGGGACGCGAGGGCGAACGCAACGGCGGTGGACATTGGACGCGGATCTCGAAACTATCTCCTTCACGGCCTCCGATGACCAAACGCGCCATTCCGGCGTCATCGGAGCGCGACGCGGTATCGTCCGACAGGCGCACCTCGGCACCGGCCACGGGCCGACCTCGCGTCGTCGTCACGCGGAACGCCACGCCCACGGGCGGCTTCGGCGCGGGATCGCACGCGGACACGGCGAGCAGGGCGAGAACCAGGTATCGAATAATGTATTCCTCCGATAAGAAACTCTATCGACGGGAGTCGGACATGTCCAGGCGACGGACCGCCACGAACCCATCAGTCATTGGAAAAATGTCGTGAAGACCCGTGCAGCCATCCTCTCGATCATCGTCGCATCGGTGGGCGCACTCCTCGTTTGGATGTACCTCCGGCGATTCGAAGCCGAAGCCTCCGGCGGCCCGAAGCTCCCCGTCCTCATGGCTCTTCGAACCATCGAGCCGGGCGAAGTCATCAAAGAGGAAGACCTCGGTACGCAATGGATTCCGCTCGCGTACGTCGAGTCGCGGGCCATCCGCGCGAGCGACCGACCGCGCATCGTCAACCTCCGCGCGGCCGTGCCGCTCCAGGCGCAGCAATCGCTCATGTGGACCGACATCGTCCAGAACAACGACGTCACGTCGCTCAGCACGATCGTCCAACCCGACATGCGCGCCGTCACCATCCACGCCGAGGGGCGCGCGCAGGCCCTCGTGCGACCCGGCGATCGCGTCGACGTCATCGGCACGCTCCTCCAGTCGGGGTCGACCGACAACCGCGCCGGCGTCGTGCTCTTGCAGAACGTGTTGGTCCTCGGACGCAGCATCGATCCGATGCCGCGCGCCGGCGACACGAGCGACATCGTGCTCAGCCTCACGCTCCAGCAAGCGCAGGTCGTCGCGGTCGCCGCGGAGAAGGGCAAGCTCTCGGTCGCGCTCCGTGCGCCCAGCGACGTGAAGCTCGTCCAGGGACTCTCGGACGTCACGTCCAAGTCGCTCGAGAAACCCGAAGAGCGCGCGCCGCTCATCAAGCCGAACACTGGACCAACCATCTTCAAGTGAGCGTGAGCGTAGTGATCCACGAGAACACGGAGGCCATGCGCCGTCGGATGATTCGGAGGCCATTCATGAGCCGCTCGCTTGCGGCGCTCGTCGTCGCATCGGGGCTCGCCCTCCTCGCGACGACGACGAGCAGTTCCCCCGCGCACGCGCAAGCCGCGCCGGGGCCCACGAAGACGACGACGATCGACCTCAACATCGTCGTCGGTGAGAACAAGGCGATCCCGGCGCACGAGATCGCCAGCTACACGCTCGGCATCGCGGGCATCGCCGACGCGAAGGAGTCGCCGGATCACAGCCACATCGTCGTCGTCGGCCTGAGGCCGGGCAACACGACCATCCTGGCGCTCCTCAAGAACGGCACGCAGGTCACGTACAACATCACGGTCTACGCGCGTGCTCCGCAGACCGTGGAGAAGGAGCTCGAACAGCTCCTCGTCGGCTACGTCGGCCTCAAGTTGCGGCGGGTCGGGACGCGCTTCTTCATCGAAGGCGGCGTGAGCACGGAGGCCGATGCGAAGCGCGTGGCGCTCATCGCGAGCCTGTACCCGGGGCAGGTCGAGTCGCTCGTCGTCGTCGGCTCGGTCGGCGAAGAGCACACGATCAACGTGCGCGTCGATTTCTACTTCGTCCAATACGACAAGAACTCGAGCTACGGCGTCGGGCTCGTCTGGCCGAGCCGCTTCGGCAACGGCACGTTCCGGCTCTCGCACGAGTTCGTGGCCAACACGACGGTGGCCTCGGTGACGGCCGATCAGCCGCTGCCGTCGCTCGATCTCGCGCAAACGCGCGGCTGGGCGAAGGTGTTGAAGCACTCGGCGGTCGTGACCACGAGCGGCTCCGAGGCGACGTTCGAGAACGGCGGCGAGCAGAATTTCCCCGTCGCCACCGGCATCACGAGCTCGATCCAACCGATCAAGTTCGGCACGAACGTCACCGTCCTTCCCCGCTACGACACGACGACGCACGACCTCGAGGTGAAGGTGAACGCGAACGTGAGCGATCTCACGCCGGCCGCGGGGAGCAACACGCTGCCCGGGCGCAAGACCGCGCTCATCACGACCTTCGTCCACCTCAAGCTCGGCCAAGCCCTCGTGCTGTCCGGCATCCGGACGAGCTCGCAGACGCACTCCGTCAGCGGCGTGCCGTTGCTCAGCCAGATCCCGGTGCTCGGGGCCCTCTTCGGCGGCCACTCGAACACCGAGGAGGAGATCGAGGGCGCGGTCTTCATCATCCCGAGCATCGTCGAGTCCGTACCGCGCAAGGCGCACGACATCGTCGAGAGCGCGATGACGCAGTACGAGGACTACAGCGGCGCGATCGACGAGGTGCGCTCGTTCGCACCGTCACCTCCGGCGTACCGATGACCGCGTCCCAAAGGCCCCGTCCCGCGGAACGCACCATCACGCTCCTCGTCCGACGCGAGGACGGCGTGGCCCCCGAGGTGTCGAGCCTGGAGGCGACGGTGCCGGCGGCCATCACCATCGGACGGAACGCCGGGTGCGACATCGTGCTCGAGAGCGATCAGATCTCCCGCCGTCACGCCCGCCTCATCTTGGCTCCCGGGAGCTTCGTCGTCGAAGATCTCTCGAGCAACGGGACGATGGTGGTGGGCAGTGGGACGATCCTCAGCCACGAACACCAGGAGCTCCAGTACGGCGAGAGCCTCCGGATGGGGGTGTTCACGCTGCAAATCGGGGAGACGCCGCGGACGCAGACCACGAACACCCGCAGCGCCGTCCCACCCCTCCCGCCGTTGCCGCAACCGCCGTTGCCGCGACCGCGACCGTCCGGCGGGCGGGATCACCCGACGGCCGTTCCTCCGCCGACGGCTCGGAAGACCGCCCCGCTTCCCGCGGTCGCCTCGACGACGTCGCTCGTCCCGACCGCTCCGCTCGCCCCGCCCGCTCGCTCCGCCCGCTCGCCCCGACTCGCCGCTGCAGGTCGATCCGCAATCGGAAGACGTTGCGCTCCGTCGCACGATCCACGCGGAGCTCTTGAAGAACCTCGATCTCGCCAAGATCGATCCGAACAAGGAAGATCCGTCGCTCCGCCCGCGGGTCCTCACCGCGCTCAAGCGCATCTTCCGCGAACGCGAGCGCGAGCTCCCCGCGCACATCGACCGAGACGCGTTCATCAGCGAGCTGCTCGACGAAGCGATCGGCCTCGGCCCGCTCGAGCCGCTCCTCGCCGATCCGTCCGTGACGGAGATCATGGTCGTCGATCCCGTCACCATCTACGTCGAGCGCCGCGGCCGCCTCGAGCGCACGACCACGCGCTTCACCGACGACGAGCGCGTGCGCGCGATCATCGAGCGCATCATCACGCCGCTCGGCCGGCGCATCGACGAATCGCAGCCCCTCGTCGACGCGCGCCTGAAGGACGGCTCGCGCGTCAACGCCATCATCCGGCCGCTCGCCCTCCGCGGGACGTGCATCACGATCCGGAAATTCCCGCTCGAGCGGCTGACGGTCAAAGACCTCCTCGAGCTCGGCTCGACCACGCCGCAGATCGCCCGCTTCCTCGAGCGGTGCGTGGCCGCGAAGAAGAACATCCTCATCTCGGGCGGGACGGGAAGCGGCAAGACGACGCTCCTCAACATCCTCTCGGCCGCGATCCCCGACGGCGAGCGCATCGTCACGATCGAAGACGCTGCCGAGCTCCAGCTCCACCAGCCGCACGTCGTCCGGCTCGAGACGAAGCCGCCGAACATGGAAGGCAAAGGGTCGTTCGCCATCCGCGACCTCGTGAAGAACGCCCTCCGCATGCGGCCCGATCGCATCGTCGTCGGCGAGTGCCGCGGCGGCGAGGCGCTCGACATGCTCCAGGCCATGAACACGGGCCACGACGGATCGCTCACCACGATCCACGCGAACTCGCCCGAAGAAGCGCTCGCGCGCCTCGAGACGCTCGTCCTCATGGCCGGCCTCGATCTGCCCTCGCGCGCCATCCGCGAGCAGACGAGCCGGTCGATCCACGTCATCGTGCAGATCGCCCGGTTCGGCGACGGCAGCCGCAAGATCACGCACGTGACCGAAGTGACGGGCCTCGACAGCGACGGCCGCTTCATGGTGCGCACGCTCTTCGAGTTCACCCGCGAAGGCGTCGAAGAGGACGGCACGGTCCTCGGGAGCCACGAGGCGACCGGCTACTTGCCGAGCTTCGTCGACGAGTTCCTCGTACGCGGCCTGGTCCGCGGGGAGGAATCGTGCATCTGACCCCCACGGCCACGCTGGCGCTGAAGATCACCGGGCTCCTCTTGCTCTGGTGCGGCGCCGCCGGCTTCGTCTACACCTCGAGTACCGAGCCGCGCGGCGTCCTCCGGCGCTACGGCACCGACTACGTCGCCAAGCTCGACACCGACTTCCGATCGCTGCTCATGCCGCGACGGGGCAACGAGCTCGCCTGGCTCCAGATCGTGCTGTGCGTCGGCGGCATCGCCTGCCACGCGCTCACCGACAACACCTACTACCTCCTCCTCGGCGTCATCGCGATGACGCTCCCCCAGTCGATCCTCCAATGGATGGTCAAGCGGCGGCGCGCGCGCATCGACGAGCAAGCCCACGGCTTCGCCCTCGCCATGGCCAACACGCTCCGGACCACGGCCAACGTCGGCGACGCGCTGCGGTTCACCGTGGAGGTGACGGCCAAGCCGCTGCGCGACGAGATCGAGATCGCGCTCCGCGAGATCCACGTCGGCAGCACGGCGGAGGAGGCGCTCCTCGCCGCCGCGGGACGATCCGGCTCGCCGGCGCTCGACATCGTCGTCTCGACGGTGCTCATCGGTCAGAAGACGGGCGGCGATCTCCCGCGGATCCTCGAGCAGACGGCGGCCTCCCTCCGCGAGCTGAAGCGGCTCGAGGAGTACACGGACAAGGTGACGCGCGCACCGAAGCAGGCGCTCGTGCTCTCGATGGTGCTGACGCTGGCGACGGTGGCGATGCTGCCGCGCATCCTCCCGCACTACTTCGACCCGCTCTTCACGACGACCCAGGGGCAGCTCATCCTGATGTACTGCGCCCTGATTTTCGCGTTCGCACTCTTCTACGCCTGGCGCATCACGCGGAAGTCCATATGAGCCATCAAGCGCTTCGCTATTGCATCGTCGTGTTCGCCGCGATCCTCCTCGGGATCCCGAGCTACTGGCTCGCGACGAGGCCGTCGCGCCCGACCTCGCGCTTGGGCATGCGCGGGAAGAAGCGCCAGCAGGGCCTCCTCCGAAACCCGACGTGGGCCGGGATCGAGCCCTTCGTCCGGTGGATGGGCGTTCGCGTCAACGGCGTGCTGCCGATGTCTTTGTGGACGAAGCTCGATCTTCGCCTGACGCACGCCGGCGACTACCTCGGGATGACGGCGGACGAGGCGTTCGGGAGCATGGTCGCCGGCGCGGGCGTCGGGGCGATCGCGTTCGGGCTGGCCGTCGGCGAACACAACGGCCTGACGGCCGGTCTCTGCGTCGTGCCGCTCGGTGTCGTCCTCGGAGCCGCGATCCCCTACATCATGATCGACAACGCCCGCGCCGAGCGCCTGCGCACGATCCATCGCTCGCTGCCCTTCGCGATCGATCTCCTCGCGCTGACGATGAGCGCCGGCTTCGATTTCCCGGGCGCGCTGCGGCAGCTCGTCGAACGGGCGAGGCTCCCCGAGGCGCTGCGCGACGAGTTCGAATACATGCAGCAGCAGCTCCAGCTCGGTCACACGCGCGCGGCGGTCCTGCGCGAGTTTTCGGCGCGCGCGCCGGCGGAGATCGTCAAGGAGTTCACCCAGGCGGTCATCCAAGCCGAGGAGCGCGGAAACCCGGTGGCGGCCACGATCGAGATCCAGGCGCGCACCGCGCGCGAGCGCCGCACCATCCTCGCGGAGAACGCCGCCGACGACATGAAGACGAAGATGGTCATCCCGACGTTCTTGATGGTGGGTGTTCTCATGATCCTCATCGGGGCGACGGCGATCATGATGTTCGAGCGTCTTTCGGGGCAGCTCAACGTGCAGTGACGTGCAAGGGCGTGCAGGGAGAAGTGGTCTCGTGTCCCAGGGGTCGAGCTTGCAGCGTTTCGTGACCGTGTGCTCAAGTAACGGGATGGTTCGCCGGACGACGCTCGCCGTCGTGTGCGGAGCACTCCTGTCGTGCCACATGATCCTCGGGATGGACGACCTCGACGTCGCGAGCGCGCCGACCGACGCCGGCGGGTTCGACTGGGATTTCGACGCCGGCAATCCCGAGCCAGACGCGGGCGACGACGTACACCCGACCGACGCCGGCAGCCGCTCGGACGCCGACGTGGACGGCGCCGCGACACGAAAGCGCGTCTTCGTCACGTCGGAGCTCTTTTCGGCGGACTTCGGCGACGCAGGCGCGAGCAACGCGAAGTGCCAAGCGGCCGCGGAGAAGGCCCAGCTCGGCGGCGAATGGGTCGCGTGGCTGAGCCGCGACGGAAAACGCGCCATCGAAGCGCTCACCTTCGACGGTCGCTACGAGCTCCTCGACGGCGGCGCGATCGCGATGGACAAGGCCGCGCTGATCGGCGGCACCCTCCTCGCACCCATCGACATGATGGAGGACGGGAAGAAGGCCTCCGGCGACAACGGCGTCTGGACCGGGACGCTCGGCGACGGAAACCTCGGCGACTCGTGCTCGAATTGGACCGACAAGTCGCTCCTGAAGCTCGGGACCATGGGGAGCGTGGAGAAGGCCGACAAGGGGTGGACCGCCCGGGACGGCCAACCGCTCGTGAGCACGAAGAGCTGGCAATGCAGCCAGACGGGACGCCTCTACTGCTTCGAGAAGTGAGGTTGCGAGCGGGGAGCCGCTCGCGGTGTCACGAGGCCGCGGCGTCCGAAGATCCGCCGTCCACCGGGAAGACGGGATCGGGATCGGGATCGAGTTCGGGCCGCGCGGAGGCGTCCCCGGCGTCCGTCTGCGTGCACGCCCGATAGGCGTCCAGCACGAAGCCGCACGAGCTCTCGGTGGCGCCGAGATCGACATCGCCCGCGTCGTCGCATTTGCCCGCCACGCACCGGATGTATTGCCGCATCGTCGTGCCGCACGGGCCGTCGAGCTGGCGCGCGCAGTCGGTGATGTCCGACGACGACGCAGGTTGGACGTTCGGGCAAACGGAATAGGCCCGCTCGCACACGAGCGCGTCGGCGCGCGCCGGATCGCTACGGCAGGCGAACACCAGGGACGATCCGACGATGCCGACGGCACCGATCCACAGAGCGACGCGCGAAACCATCAGGGCCACTGAGCGCGCAATGCAATCGTCGATCCTTCGATGCCGAGGGCGACCCGCTTCGAAGCGACGACGTCGAGGTACAGCCCTGCGGCGAGGGAGGCGAGCCCCACGACCGCCGTCGCCGTGCTGACGTGCGCGAAGGTACGAGCGTTCTTGTAGTCGGCCGATTGCTGGCGGAACGTCTGCTCGTTCGGGCAATGCAGGTTCGGGCAGGAATCTTCGACGTCGGACAGGCGCGCCCAGGCCAGCACCCCGAAGGTGACCGACGCCGCCAACGCCACGCCGCCGCCGATTTCGAGCCCCGTCGCGACCGGATTGGACGGAGGCCGGACGTACTTGAGCTTGGGCACCTTGATCGTCTTGGTGATGCCCGCCGGGACCTCGATGTTCGTGTACCAAGACTTCCGACCGGGCGCGGAGGCCTCGAGCGACACCTCCCCGGGATCCACGGCGATCGGCGACGCCAAACTCGACGGGTCGACGGGCTCGCCGTTCAGGAGGAGGACGAAGCCCGGATAAGAACTCGTGAGCTCGATGCGAAGGCGCGCCAAGAGCGGCTCGAGTTGGCGCGCTTCGTTCTCCGCGAGCGCCACGCGTCGGTCGTCGGCGCGCGCGCTCGCGAGCTCACGGGCCTGGTGGTACGCCGTCCACGCGCTCGCCGTCTTGCCCGTGCGCTTGTAGCAATCACCCAAATTCAAGAGCGTCCCGACCGCGGGCTCGATCTCCTGGCTGCGCGCGAACCGAATGCACGCCGCCGCGAATTTTCCTTCGTCGAACAGCACCCGCCCCTCGCGGAACAACACCTCGGCCGCCGCGCTGGACGACGTATCGGCGCGCGCCGCCCTCGCGAAGAGCACCAGCGCGAGCGCCACGAAAATGCGACCGACCTTCGTCATCGATAGTCCTTGAGCGCCCCCGGATCGTCGGATGTCGGCGTCGTCGGCGCCGGTGTGGTGGTCGACGTGGGCGCCGTCGATCGTCGGATCGGCCGGGGCGCCACGGTCGGGGACGAGTCCGCGTTCGATGCGGCAGTCGTGTTCGACGGCGGGGCCGACTTCGCCGCCGGCCTCGTCGCCCGCACCGGTGTCACGCGGGGCGCCGGCGCCGTTGGCTCCGGAGCCGCGGGTTCCGGCGCGACGGGAACGGCGGATGCCACGGGTGCCACGGGTGCCGCGGGCTCGGCCATCACCGGCTCCGGCTCGGGAGCGGTGGCCGGCGCCGCGAGCGTCGGCTCTTCCATCCCCGGCTCCGTCGTCGCCTCGGGTTCGCCCTTCGTCATGCCGACGAAAACACAGGCGAGCACGACGACCAATCCCCCGGCGAGCAGCGACATCTGGAAGCGTCGCAGATCGGCGGGAGGCGCGAACGGCGTGTACGCGAAGAGCGTCCGGATCGCGCGCTCGAAGAGTCCCTCTTTCCCACCGTGGCCGTCGGTGGGCCGCTCCACGCCGGGGATGCTCGCGTTGGATTCGACCGAGCGCTCGTCGTGCGACGCACCCACCCGATCCAAGAAGTGCTGCACGGCCACGAGCTGCTCGGCCGCGAGCGCGTTCACCCAAGCGCCGACGGCGCGTTCGTCCGCCGTGCACCACGGCTCCAGGACCGCGGCGAACTCGCCGGCCGTCGCGTAGCGCCCGTACGCTCGAGGCGCGATCGCGCGCATGACGACGGCGTCGAGCTCGGGCGGGACGGCCGTGTTGTACGCGCTCGGAGGCGCCGTCGCTCCCGCCAAAACCGCCGCCGACGTCTGCGCCTCGTCGCCGCACGCGAACAAGCTCCGTCCCGCGAGCAGCTCCCAGAGGACGACGCCCGCGGCGTAGACGTCCCCCTTCTCGGTCATCGGGCTCCCGAGGACCTGCTCGGGCGGCATGTACGCGGTGCTCCCACGAAGCTCGGGGACCGCCCCATCGACCGCATCTCGGGACTTGGCCGTGCTGAAGTCGACGATGCGCGCCTTGCCGTCGGCGCCGACGAGGATCTTCGGTGGGGAAATGTCGCCGTGCGCGATGGGCGCCGGCGCTCCGTCTTCGCCCCGCGCCTCGTGCGCCGCTTGGATCCCGCACAGGACGCCGCGCACGATCGCGACGGCGACGGACGGCGGGATGGGCTCGTGGCGCGCCGCCGACCGCTCGACGAGCACCGCGAGCATCTCGCCCGCGACGTGTTCGACGACGAGACCGAGCGCTCCATCGATGATGGCGAGATCGATCATGCCGAGGACGTTGGCGTGCCGCACGCGGCCCCAGAGGCGCGCTTCTTCGCTCAGGATCGCCACGGAGTCTTTGTCGAACGTGTGCTCCCGATGCAGCCGCTTGACGGCGACGATCCGCGAGCCGTCCGCGTCCGTCGTCCTTCGCGCAAGGTGGAACGATGCCATCGTCCCCTGAGCGACGCATCCAAGGACCTCGTAGCGAGGGCTATGTTCGACGGCCGTCACCATCGCTTCAGAGAAGTTTAGGCCCTGTCGACCAAAGTTTCGCGAGCAAATCTTCGCCGGGGCGAGCAAAGCGCGCGCGCCGGCCCACGTGCATCGCCTCGCGACGGTCGCGCTTCGGCTCGTTCGAGAGGCGCTGGAACGGAACCGGAACGGAAGACGCGGGAAGCATGGAAGGCGCCGTTCCGCGATGGAACTCACAGTTCCGCGGATCGTTGCCCATCGACGCGGAATGTCGGCAGGGCGTACCCTAGAAGGAGATTGGCCTGACGGGTGCATCCTGACGGGGCACTCGGGGCGATCGGGTGGTGATGTACGTGCAGTTCGACGTCGGTCTCAAGTTTCACGTGCGCTGGCCCTCGGGGAAGGTCGACAGCCTGCTCGTCGACGCGTCGTCGGCGCTCATCGGAACCGCCGGCCATTGTGAAGTGCGCCTGCCCATGGGCGTGGGATCGCACGAGCACGTCGAGGTCTTCGTCACCGACGGCGCCGTGCACCTGACGACGCGCGGCGACGCGGCCCTGCCCCTCCTCGACGGCGCGCCGTTCGCGTCCGGGATCTGGCCGCGCGGCAGCGTCCTCACCATCGGCAACATCGCGATGACGGTCGAGCCGGCCGATCTCCGCGGCAACGTCAAGCGTCGCTCGCCGTTCTGGGCGCTCGCGCCGGTCCCGCTCATCGCCATCACCGCGCTCTTCGCGCGCTCGTCGACCGAGACCGAGAACAAAGCGCCGCCCGCCCCGGCCCTCTTCGACGCGCCCATCGCCGCGTGCCCCAACCCCAATTCGCCGACGCTCCCGGCGTTCGCCGCCGAGCGCGCGCGGATCGGCTACGCGATGCGCGAACGGAGCCCGTTCTCACGCGGCGACGGGATCGAGGCCGTGAAGCTCCTCGAGACGGCGGCGGCTTGCTACCGGACCGCCAACCTCCCCGACGACGCGCGCGAGATGCAGTTCGCGGCGAACGATCTCCGCCACAAGCTCGAAGAGGAGTACCACACGCGGCGCGTCCGCCTCGAGCACGCGTCGAAGGTCAACGATCCCATCACGGCGAAGCGCGAGCTGGCGAGCCTCCGCCCCCTCACGGCGCACCGAGAGGGCAAGTACACCGATTGGCTCGCGGCCATGGATCGGTGGGCGACGGCCGAAATCGCCGCCCGCGAAGGGAAGAAGTTTTAGCGAACGCAGGCACGAACGCGCCCGCATAGCCCTTCACGGCGTGCACGTGGTGCCGTCGCGCTCGGTCGCACCGATGGACATCGGCACGGTGCGAGCGACGCCGAGGAGATCGTTCGGGATCGTCGCGGTCCGATCCGCGCCGCCGTTCGAGACCT
Organism: Labilithrix sp.; assembly: GCA_044226145.1. GTDB lineage: Bacteria > Myxococcota_A > Polyangia > Polyangiales > Polyangiaceae > Labilithrix. The sequence goes on from JBGAHN010000014.1 coordinate 55,189, forward strand.
TGCACGGCGCGGCGGCGACGAGCGGCAGGCCCGACGCGAGGCTGCCTTCGCCCTTCGTGGCCTCGTCCCATCCGGACACGACCGTCGCGAAGCACGCCGGGCCGCTCGTGCACGCAGGGCGCGGCACGCACAGCGCTTCGCCGGCACCCGGGCCCGGGCAGGTCGGCCCGACGCGCACGTTGTTCGAGGCCGTGGCGTTGGGGAGCGCGAGGAACGCCGCCTCCGCCGTGTCGAGCGACGTGTACGTCACGCTCGAGCCGCCTCCGCAAGGCACGATCGTGAGCAGAGGCGGGGGATCGACCGCGGCGACGAAGGCGTTGTTCTCGAAGGACTCCTCCGTGGCCGCGCCGTTGCACGTCCACTTCACGGCCGCCGGACGGCTGCCTCCCATCAAGAACAGGTTGTTCCGAACGCGCGCGCTCGCGAAGGCCGACAGGTAGAGCAGCGGGTTCCCCGACGTCCCGGTGCTCGCGATGGTGTTGTTCTCGAACGTCAACGATACGGCCGAGCCGTGCACGCCGACGGGCTGCGCGTCCGATACGGCGCCGGCCACGATCAAGTTGTTGGCGATACGCACGTCGAAGGAGCTGACCTGCACCGGGGTTCGCTGCCCGAAGATGCGGTTGTCGTGGATGTCGTAGTTGCCCGGCCCGGTGTAAAGCACGACGTCACGACATTGGGTCACGACGCCCGCGGTGCACACTCCATGCGCGGTAAGCGTGTTCCCGACGAGTTCGACGTTCGTGAGATTGTAGGGGCTCCCCAAGTAGGCGACGGCCGGATACGAGAACGCGCCGGCCGAGCCCGACCCGCCTTCGATCGTGTTGTGGCGTATCGCGTTGGCCCCCGTGAAGGCCGCGGACGCCGCCTCGACGATACCGACGGCAGCGTACGAGTTCGTGGAAACCACACGACCGTTGCCGCCGTCGATGGTGTTGTCGTGAATCGGCGACGGCACGGCGTCCAATATGGAAATGCCGACACCGCCGTGGGTGTCGCCCGTTCCGCTGCCGCCGGCGCCCGCGCCGCCGTGGACGTGGCAATGGTCGATCTCGGGACCCGCGCCCGTCGTGATGGTGATGCCCGTCGAGGCGAATCCGCTGTTGCTCGCGGTGCTCGCGCCGGCGCCGCCGTGAACGCGCAGGTTCTTGAGGTGCGGCTTCGCGGCGTTCTTGACGACGACGGCCGTCGACGGGGCCGCGTCGTCGAGGGTGCCGTGAATGGTCAAGCCGTCGATGATGGTCGTAGGGCCGACGATTCCGCCGGACACGGTCAGGGTCGTGCGGTTGCCGTCGCCGTTCGCGAGGTCGTTCTCCAGCACCGTCTCGTTCGTCCCGTCGAACGTCGGATACCCGTACGTCGCGGTGTGGCGCCACGTGGTGCAGTCGTAGCCGCCGAACACGCCGATGGGCCGGGTGATCTGCAGCGCGGGTTCGGTGTACGTGCCCTTGCACACGCGAAGGTGATGGGCCCCCGACGCCGCTCCCGCGGCGGAGAGCGCGGCGGAGATGGTCTTCTTCGGCTTGGCTTGCGTGAGCCCGTCGTTCGCGTCGTCACCCGCCGACGTGGAGACGTACAGCGCCCCCGAGGCGCCGCATCGACCATCGCTGCACGTGTCGCCCTCGTCGCAAGGGTTGCCGCACGCGCCGCAGTTCTTCGGATCGTTCATCACGTCGACGCACGCAACGGCGGCGTCGCTCCCGGAATCGGCGCCGCCGCCCCCGGCGTCTTCGAGGGGCGACGTCCCCGCTTCGGTCCGACCTGCGTCGTCCGCGCCGGCGTCCAACTCCGCCGCGTCCGGAGAGACCAGGTAATAGTCGATTTGCGTGCACGCAAGGACGGCGAGAGACACGGAGGGCACGACGATCGTCGCGAATCCAAATCGAACGGAGCGCCGGAGGGAAGCCATGATTGCCAATCATACACACAGGCGATGGCGCAATGTCGAACGAGACATCGTCGACATCCATCGATGTGAGGCTGACAACGGAAAGCAAAATCTTATTTCATCTCCATGCAAATCTCACTTTGCACACGACGACGTCGAAATGGCCATGAAATCGTTCGATTCCAGTATTCATGGAACGATGCGCCGACACATGAACGAAATCCGACGCGCGAACCGCGAAAGAAAATTCAGGAATCCCGAATCGAAAAACGACACGACAAAACCCATCGCGCAATTCTGTCGATCGCATGACGAGATCGCGTAGCATCGAAAATGAGGACACACGAGCGAACGCTTCGTTCGTGAGATATCGAAGAGAAGGGGTTCGATGCGACGATCGGCAGCCGCTCTGTTCTCGGCCATCGCATGTCTCACGCCGTTCGCGGCGCGGGCCGACGTGAAGGCGTGCCTCGCCGATTCCGAGCGGGGGCAGGAGGTTCGCGCCGAGGGGAAGCTGCGCGAGGCGGCGAGGCTCTTCGCTTCGTGTCAGGTCGATGCATGCCCGAAGATCGTGCGTCTCGACTGCGCCCGGTGGCGGGAAGAGGTGACGGCGCTCCAGCCGACCGTCGTGCTCGAGGCGAAAGATCCCGACGGGACCGACCTCTCCGACGTCACCGTGACCGTCGACGGCGAAATCGTGGCCAAGCAGCTCGACGGCAAAGCCATCGTCGTCGATCCTGGCGCGCACACGTTCCAATTCGCCACCGCCGACCGCGAGCCGATGTCCAGCCACGCGATCGTCCGTGAAGGAGAGAAGGCGCGCATCGTCGCCGTGCGTTTCCCGGGACCTTCGGCCGAGGCCGCCCTCGACGACGTCGTCCGCGCTCCGGCTCCTCCGGCTCCGGACGGTGACGTCCCCGAACCGCCTCGCGCAGAAGCTCGCCACGGCGTCGTTCCGTGGATCGTCGTCGGGGTCGGAGCCGCCGCGATCGTGGCCGGCGCGGTGGTGTACGCGACCGCGAGCTCGCGCCCGGCGTCGTGCCATTCGGATTCGCGAACGTGCGACGTCGTCCCGGGGGAGAGCACGTCGGACACGGCCGCGCGGATCGATCGGGCCGGCTCCGGCGACGAGCAGCGTCGTTCGGGCCTCGTCGTGGGTGCGGTCGGTCTCGGCGCCGTCGTCGTCGGACTCGCCTGGCACTTCCTCGAGCCGACGACTCCGCGAACGGCGAGCGCTTCTTCGGCGCGCGCGCCCACCGCGCGATCGTTCGAGGTCGCTCCGTGGCTCGGTCCGAACACCAGTGGGGCGACGCTCCAGGGCACGTTCTGAGAATTTCGGCGCGCCGAACGACGGGCGCGGCCATGATACGCTCGGAGCGTGAACGCGAAACAGGCCAAGGAAGCCGTTTCGAACGTCGCGACGGCGCTCGAGGCCATCGACGGCAACGCCAACCTCCTCGACGGCATCGCCTGGCCGCTCGAGGTGGAAGAACGGTTCTTCGCCGACGGGGCAACGAAGCTGCCGTCGTTCGACTACGCCGTCGATCGCGACGGGCTCGAGAAGGAGATCGCCGATCTCCGTGCCGTCGAACGGTCCATCGACGGCGACGGTGCGATCCCGGCTTGGCTCCGCGCGACGGTGGCGTCTTACAGAGATCGCGCGCGCCTCCTCCTGGCGGTCGGGACGCGGGATTTCGGGCGGCTTTCGGTCGAGATCTACGGCAGCGCGCGCTCGTCGTTCTTCGGCCTCGACGTATGCAACCTCGATCTCGCGAGGCACCTCGAGGAGCGGTTCACGATGCACGGCTGGGACGCCGCCAAGGACACCGAGGACGAACCGCTCGACGCGAAGCAGATGGCGGAGTTCCTCGAGGTTCGGATCGAAAAGCACGGCGCGCCGATCAAGGTGGTGCTCGATCCGAAGTGCACGTCGAAGGCGATCGCGGGGATGAAGCGCGTGCGGGTGCGCCCCGACGCGACGTTCACGGCGTGGGAGGCGGAGGGCCTCTACCGGCACGAGATCGAGACCCACGCGTACAGCGCGCTGAACGGCGCCGAGCAGCCGCACGCCGGCTTCCTCAAGTCGGGCGGGCCGCGATCGACGCCGACGCAGGAGGGGCTCGCCGTGTTCGCCGAGCTCTATCACCACGCGCTCGCGGTGCCGCGCCTGGAGCGGCTCGGGCGGCGCGTCGAGACGGTCGCGATGGCGGAGGACGGCGCGAGCTTCCTCGACGTCTACCGCTACCTCACCGAGACGCACGGGATGCCCGCGCGCGACGCTTACCTCGACACGGTGCGCATCTTCCGGGGCGGGCTCCCCGAGGGCGGCGCGGCGTTCACCAAGGACGCGTGCTACCTCGCGGGCCTCGTCGACGTGCACGCGTTCCTCGCGACGTTCGTGCGCGCGGGCTTCCGCGACGAATGCGAAATGCTGATCTGCGGCCGCTTCGCGCTCGAGGACATCGCGGCGCTCGTCGAGCTCCGCGCGCTGGGGGTCTTGTCGCGACCGAAGTGGCGCCCGAGGTGGCTCCGCGAGTGGGGCACGCTCCTGCCGTACTTCGCGTTCACGTCGTTCTTGGACGACGTCGATCTCGCGCCGGTCGAAGCGCGGTACGCCGACGCCATTCGCGTCGCGAGCGCCGCCACGACGCGCCCGTCCCGATCGAAGCGCGCCTCGTGAACCGAGGTGTTCGGGATCGGAATTTGCGTCGCCGTGCTCGATGGCCGAGCAATCGTCGCGCACGAACCGTCGAGTTTGCCTGCTGAGCGGAGGCGGAGACGCTCCGGGTGTGAACGCCATCGTGCGCGGGTTCGTGCACGCCGCGCGGCGGCGCTCGATCGACGTCATCGCGAGCCGCTACGGATTCGAGGGGCTGATCGACGAACGCGGCCTCTTCCCGCTCACCACGGCCGAGGTCCGCGGCATCCTCCCGAAGGGCGGCTCCGTGCTCGGATGCTCGACGCGGCTCAACCCCTTCTTCGTCGCGTCGCGCACCGATCCGTGGCGCACCGAAGACATGGGCCCGCGCATCGTGGCGCGGTTGCACGAACGAGGCGTGGACACGCTCGTGCTCATCGGCGGCGACGGCACGCTGCTCACCGCGCTCCGCTTCATGGAGCTCGGCATGCCGTGCATCCACGTCCCGAAGACCATCGACAACGACCTCGGCGGCACGGACGTCACGTGCGGGTTCGCGAGCGCCGTCGACGTCGCCACCAAAGCCATCGACGCCCTGCACTCGACGGCCGAAGCCCACGCGCGCGTCATGCTCGTCGAGGTCATGGGGCGGAGCTCCGGTTGGATCGCGCTCCACGCGGGGATCGCCGGGGGCGCCGACGTCATCCTCGTCCCCGAAATACCCTACAAACTCGAGCGCATCGTGGCGAAGATCCGCGAACGGCAGGCGCTCGGGATGCGCTTTTCGATCGTCGTCGTCGCCGAAGGGGCGCGGCCGACGAGCGGCGAGACGCTGGAAGTCCAACCCGCGCGTCCGGGGCACCTGGCGAGGTTCGGCGGCGCCGGCGGGCGCTTGCTCCGCGAGCTCGAGTCGGCCGGCTTGGAGCAAGAGGTTCGGTTGACGGTGCTCGGCCATTTGCAGCGCGGCGGCTCTCCGTCGTCGATCGATCGGCGGCTCGGCACCGAGCTCGGAACCTACGCCGCCCAGCTCTGCTGCGAAGGCGTGTCGAACCAGCGCATCGTCGTGCACCAAGGGCGCATCCGTTCGGTCACGATCACCCCGGAGGCGCCGCTGCACCGCCTCGTCACGTCCGACGATCCGCTGGTGCGCACGGCCCGTCTCGTCGGCATCGAGCTCGCGGCGTAGTTCGCGGTCGGTTCGTCCGCGGGAGCGCCGAGCTCGCGCGGGCGAGAGCTCGCGTGCACGAAGAGAAAAACCGACGCGCACAGAGCTCTGCGCGCGTCGGCGTTCGGACAGACCTTCCGGTTCGAGCGGGCCTCTTCGCCTCGCCGAAGCCGCCTCGTCGGAAGCCTCAGGACTTCTTCAGGATTTCTTCGACGACGACTGGACCGCGATCTTCTTCGGCTGCGCTTCCGGTGTCTTCTTGATGCTCAGCGTGAGGACGCCGCCGTTGAGGTCGGCGTTGACGGAGTTCATGTCGACGCCTTCGGGCAACGTGAACGCTCGCGTGAAGCTGCCGTACGAGCGCTCGCACGTGTAATACGTGTCGGTTTGCTCCTCTTTCTCGGCTTCGCGCTTGCCGGATATCGTCAGTCGATTCCCCGTCACCGTGATGTCGATGTCGGACTCCTTGACGCCCGGAATATCCGCTTTGAAGAGATACCCGTCTTTCGTTTCCTTGATTTCGAAGCTCGGCGCGAACCCCGCGGGACCGGACGGCGCGAACGGGACCATTTCACGGAACGGGTCCCAATTCATGAGCTCCCGCATCACGCGGAGCGGCTCCCAACGAGGTTCGTGCGATGCGAGCTGCGTGCGCGTTCCGTTCTCCTTGCGAACGGCGATGTCGGCCATGGTGAATTCCTCCCTTTCTTTCGTGGACGTGTCGAGGACCACCGCGACGTGCACGTCGCACGCGCGGCTACGACGCCTCGGTGTGCGTCACCGCACGCACCGAAGCGTCTCGAGACGATCCGGCGCCCGAGCCGCGGCCAAACGGGTCGCGTTCGCACGGGACGTTGCCGGCGCGCATTTCGCATCGCTCGAGACCCTC
>JBGAHN010000214.1:0-8235 GCA_044226145.1 Labilithrix sp.
ATGGACGTCCTTCGCCAGCAGCTTGGCGACGCCGTTCCGGAGCACGCGCTCCGCGTGGAGTGGGTCGGTCCGAAGGCCGGCAAGCAGCTCCGCGACAGCGCGCGCAACTCGGTCGCCCTCGCGATCGTGTTCATCATGCTCTACCTCGCGTTCCGCTTCGACCTGCGGTTCGCGCCGGGCGTCGTCGTCGCCTGCGTGCACGACGCGGTCGTCGTCCTCGGGGCGTTCGTCCTCTTCCACAAGGAAGTCACGCTCTCGACGATCGCCGCCGTCCTCACCCTCGTCGGCTACTCGATGAACGACACCGTCGTCATCTACGACCGCATCCGCGAGAACCTCGGCAAGCACCGCGGGAAATCGTTCGCCGAGATCATCAACCTGAGCGTCTCCGAGACCCTCTCGCGCACGATCCTCACGAGCGGCGCGACGATGCTCTCGGTCCTCGCGTTCTTCATCTGGGGTACCGGCGTCATCAAGGACTTCGCGTTCGCGATGGTCGTCGGCATCATCGCCGGCACCTACTCGAGCATCTACGTCGCCGCGCCGCTCACGGAGTGGATCGACCAGAAGATGGGCGGCCCCAAGAGCAAGGGCGGCGCCCGCAAGGCGAGCGCGAAAAAGCCCCTCCGCGAAGCCCGCGCCTGAGCACCGCTCTGCGAACGCTTCGAGCGCGAAACGAAGCGGTCGATTTTGGGGCGGGCTGGGATTAGCCTCGTGGCATGTCCGACGTGCGCGGGCCGCTCCCGCCCGGTGAAGCGACGCGAGAGGAGGGGCGCGTCGCCGTCGTGAAGGCGGAGCCGCTCATCGAGTTCCACGGGGTCGAGAAGGCGTTCGGCCCGAAGCAGATTTACACGAACCTGTCGCTCCAGGTGCGTCGGGGCGAGACGCTCACGATCCTCGGCGCGTCGGGTACCGGCAAGAGCGTCATGTTGAAGATGCTCATCGGCCTGCTCGACGTCGACGCGGGGAGCATCCTTTTCGACGGGAGCGACGTGACGAAGATGGAGGAGCGCGAGCTCTACCAAGTCCGCCGGCGTGTCGCCTATCTGTTCCAGGGTGCCGCACTCTTCGACTCGCTCACCGTGGGCGAGAACGTCGCGTACGGTCTGCGCGAGCAGAATTGGAGCACGATGTCCGACACCGAGATCCGGCGCCGTGTCGCACAATCGCTCGAGATGGTCGGGCTCCCGGGCATCGAAGAGATGCGCCCCAGCGATTTGTCGGGCGGCATGAAGAAGCGTGTCGGTCTCGCGCGCACGTTGGCGCTCCAACCCGAGGTCATCCTCTACGACGAACCGACCACCGGCCTCGATCCCATCAACACGGCGCGCATCAATCACCTCATCGTCGGCATCAAACGAGCGCTGGGGCTCACGAGCCTCGTGGTGACGCACGACATGGGAACGGCATTCACGGTGTCCGATCGTCTCGCGATGATCGGTCGAGGCAGGGTATTGATGGAAGGCACGCCCGACGATTTCCGGCGCACCCAAGATCCGTACGTCCGCGACTTCATCGATGGCAAGGCGCCCGAAGTCGAAGACGTCCACGTGCTACTCTCGTCGTCGTGAGCTCGAAAGGTCGTTCGCTCAAGGTCGGTGTGTTCGTCTTCGTCGGCATCGCGCTGGCGACCGTCACCGTCTTCCTCATCGGTGACAACCGGCGCGCGTGGGACCGGAAGGTCACCTACCACGCGGCGTGGGAGGACGTCGTCGGGCTCAAGTCCGGATCGGCCGTGCGCATGGGCGGCATCGACGTCGGCTCGGTGAGCGAGGTGAAGCACTCCGACGATCCGAACGACGCGAAGGTCTACGTCACCCTCCAGGTGGCGCGCCAGGAGGCGGTCCGCATCCGCAAGGACTCGACGGTGACGATCGTGGGCAAGGGCCTGCTCGGCGACAAGATGCTCGAGCTGACCCTCGGGAGCCCGTCGGAGGAGGCCATCGCTCCGGGCGGGACCATCCCGTCGGCGCCGCCGTCGGATCTCGGCAAGATGATGCTCGACGCGCAAGACATCGCGCGCCAAGCGAAGCTCACGCTCCAGAACGTGCAGAAGATGAGCGAGCAGATCGCCGATCCCGCGTTCAACGAGAACCTGCACGGCAGCGTGCGCGCGATGCACGAGATCCTCGACGGCGTCGCGCACAAAGAAGGCGTGGCGCACCGGTTGATCTTCGACGAGGCGGAGGGCCGGCGGCTCTCCAGCGTCCTCGCGAGCCTCGACGGCGCGGCCGCGAACTTGAACGTCGTGTCCTCGAACGCGCGCGAAATCTCCGAGCGCGCGAAGAGCGGCCCGGGGCTCGTGCACACGCTCGTCTACGACGACGAGCTCGGCTCCAGCACGACGAAGACCATGGTGGAGCTGAGCCGCAGCCTCGAGGCGCTCCGCACGGGCAACGGCCTGGGGCACGCCATCGTGTACGGCGACGACGGCACGCAGCACGTCATGGGCAACGTGAGCGCGATGACCGACGATCTCCGCGAGATCCTCGCGAACGTCAAGGCGGGCAAGGGGACCATCGGCGGGCTACTCGTCGACCCGAGCATCTACGAAGACGTCAAGGCGATGGTCGGCAACGTCGAGCGCAACACCGTCCTCCGCGCGCTCGTCCGCTACTCGATTCGGCAGAACGAAGAGCAGAAGCCGAACGTCGAGGTCAAAGACGACCGCCGCTGACGCGTCAGCGATCCGGTCCGCCGGCTGGCGACGGGTTGCTCCACCACTTCGTCGTCGCGCCGCGGCGCATGACCGTCAGCCGGAGCAAGTCGATCTCGAGGAGCGCGGTGGCGCCGAGCGCGTTCGGCTTCCCGGTCAGGTCGAAGACGTCGCCGCCGAGGCCGAGCTGAAGGCCCCACGGCGCGCCGAGGTAGACCATGCCGTGGATCGGGACGCGCCCGTAGTTCCGGTCGCTCCAGAGCCGCAGCGAAGGGCCGACGTCGAGCGCCGCGCCCCACTCGCCGCGCGCGAAGCCGCCGGTCGCCGCGCGCACGGCGAGGTGGAGATCGGTGCCGAGCGAGAAGTACGTCGTCGATCGGATCAGGCCGCCGACCACGACCGCGCCGCGAGGGCTCGAGCCGACGCCGAGGGCGAAGCTCATCGCCGCGGCGTCCGAGGTGGACTTGCGCAGATCGTTCCGCTGGAGCGTGTAGCCGCCGCCCGCGGAGAACCACGAGGTCACGTCCGCGCGTGCGTCCGACGGGAAAAAGACGGCGGCGAGGCACCCGACGGCGGAGAGCACGAGGCTCGTGCGTGTCCTTCGTCGGACGAGTGCGGTGACGCGGGAGACGTTCATGGCGAGGAGCCCGGCGTACCAACGGTGGACCGGTTCTGCAAGCACGTCGCGCCCCTGCGGCCGAAAACGACGGCGCAGTCGGTCGCAGGAGACGCCGTCGCGAAGGACGTCGCCGCGGGGTGACGCTAACGCGCGAGGCGCGCCGGGACGTGCGTGGCCTTGCGAACGAGCTCCGTCACGTGCGCGATCGACTCGGGATCGAACAAGAGCGAGTTGTGCCCGCGCCCCGGCAGGACGAGCACCGGGCCGCGCGGGAAGACGGCGCTCTCCGCCGGCACGACGACGGCGTCGGCGTCGGCGACGATCGACGTGTGCGGGACGTCGTGCTCGTGGGCGCGGAGACGCAGGCGCGCGAGCAGCGGGCTCGCCCGGTGCAAATCGGCGCCGACGAGGAAGCGGAACGGCCGCGCGAGCTCGGTGCCGCCGAAGGGGCTGCCGAGCGAGATCGTCTGCGTGATGCGCTCGTGTCCGCCGAGCTCTTGGACGTACCAACGCGCGACGACGCCGCCGAGGCTATGCCCGACGAGGTGCACGCGGCAGCTCGCGGGCAAGCGCGCGACGAGCTTGGCGAGCGCGCGGGCGATGCGTTCGACGCCGGTGCCGGGCGCGTGCGTGAAGCTCGCCACCTTCGCCTTCGCCGTTTGCACGAGGTGCTGCTTCATCGGGCGGAACACGCCGGCGCTCGCGCAGAACCCGTGCACGAGCACGACCACGTCGTCCGTCGGCGCGATGCCGGTCGGGACCACAGGGACGATGTCCCGCGGCATGAGGGCGACTTCGCGCAGCGTCGCGATCGTCTCGGTCACGTGCGAGCGGAGGCTCGGGACGTACGTGCCGGAGAGTGGTGGAATCCCGTCCTCTCGCTGGAGGCACGGGACGGGGCAGGGTTCGGAGTCGGCGAGATGCACCATCGGTTCGTTGCGGCTGCGGTCCCCACACGCGGCCGTATGGATCGCAGGATGCACGATCCATGCGAAGTCGACCACTTCCTTTGCTAGGGTCGGAACCCCATGAACGACGCAGCCGCCGAGGCACCGAATCCGCCGCGTGTCGTTTTTCGCCTGCCGATGTCGGTGGGCGAGGGCGACATCGACATGCTGGGACACGCCAGCAATATCGCGTACGTACGCTGGGTTCAGGACGTCGCCGTGGCGCATTCGGCCGCGGTCGGGCTCGGCGTCGAGCGCTACCTCGAGCTTGGTGGCGTCTTCGTCGTCCGACGTCACGAAATCGACTACCTGCGTCCGGTTTTACGCGGTGAGGCCCTCGAACTGCGTACTTGGATCGACAGTGTCTCGGCGGCCAAGTGCCAGCGCGCGACCGAGATCGCGCGCGCCGACGGTTCGAGCGAGGTCGTCATCGCGCGCGCGATGACGACGTGGGGCTTCATCGAGTTCGCGACGGGCCGCCCGACGCGCATCCCGGACACGATCCGCCAAGCCTTCGGGCAGCCGCTCTTGCGGGCCGGAGCGCCGCGCTGAGCCGAACGCGCACGTCGCCGGATCGCCGCGCGGTATGGACGACGCGGTCTCATTTTCGTGGTCCCCATCGATTCGGTACGCTACCTCGCGGGCATGGATCGCGACGCTGCGCATTGGGAGGCCATCGAAGAGGCCGTCGACCTCCTGCACGAAGAGCAATTCCACGAGGCCCTCGTCGTCCTCCGCGAGCTCATCAAGGGCGATCCGACGAACCCGTACGCCTATTTCTTCCTCGGGCAGGCCCTCTACGAGGTCGGCGAGCTGGAGCCGTCGCGCGACGCCTACCGCGCGTGCTTGAAGCTCTCGCCGCGGCACCTCGGCGCTCGCATCGCGCTCTGCCACGTGCTCCGCAAGCTCGGCGACCACCGCGAAGCCATCAAGGAAGGCATGATCGCCCTCGAGCAAGCGCCCGGCGATCCCGACGGGCTCTACGCCGTCGGCCTCGCGTACCTCGCGCGCGGCGAGGAGCCGGCGGCGCGCCGTTACCTCGAGGCCTTCTTGAAGGCGAAGCCGGAGTTCGAGGTGCGCCTCGAAGTCGAAGCGCTCCTCGGCAACATGAAGTGACGGCGCTCGACACGCGTCGAACGCCGGACCTCGAACCCTCTCTCGACCTCGACCCTTCGGACCTTCGTCCGAACCTCGAGCCTTACTGCGAGCAGTTCTCGAAGCGCAGCTGCGTGTAGGCCTCGCACGCGCGCTGGTGCGCTTCGTCGACCGCGTTCGGGCACTTGACGTACGCCCACACGCGGCCCGACGAGATCGGGCCGTCCTTCACGGAAGGAACGCCGTCGAACGTCGCCGTGCAGTCGGACTGCTGGAAGGTGCTTCCCAGGCGCGAGATCGAGATCTGGATGTTCGGGCTGTCTTGGCCGGCGAGGAACGTCCCGACGACGCGGAACGAGCCGCCCTGGTCGCCGTTGAGCGTGGCGGACGCGCGCACGTCGAACCCGTCGTTCGTCGGATGAACGAGGCAGTCGACGGCCACCGAGCCGCCCGCGAACTCCCCGCCGTCGTCGACCGGCTGCGCCTGGATGTTCGCGTTCGGGTTGCCGAACGTGCCGATGGAGAGCCAGCTCCCCGAGATGTTCGCGCACTCGGGCGCGCCGGCGACCGAGCTCGAGGAGAGCGCCGTGTTGAGCGTCACGCGCGGCGTGGCCGGCTCGTCGTCACCGCATCCCGAACCGAACAGGACCGTGAGGGCGCTCGTCGTGACCAAAGCGACCCGAACTTTCGCGGACAGAAGACGTCGCAGCATCGGTGATCTCCCAGGGAGAAGAAAGCAGGTCGAACGCGACGCCCCGTCGCGCCCTCGATGCCATCCTAGCATCTCTTTTTCGTGCGGGTATCCTTCGTGGGGGGCGAATGTCGGGGGTCGGTCGCCACGCCACGGCGCCGCGGCTCCCTCAAACGGCGGCGGCCGCGCGGAATCCGCGTTCGAGGTCGTCGCGAAGGTCCTCGATGGCTTCGACGCCGACGCTGAGCCGGATGAGGCCGTCGCCGATGCCGAGCGCGCGGCGGGCGTCCGCCGGGACGCTCGCGTGGGTCATGATCGCCGGGTGCTCGGCGAGCGACTCGACCCCGCCGAGGCTCTCGGCGCACGCGAAGATGCGGAGCGCCGAGAGGAACGCCGAGGCCGCTTCCAGCCCGCCCTTCAGCTCGAAGCTGATCATGCCGCCGGGCCCCTTCATCTGGCGCTCGGCAATGGCGTGGCCCGGGTGGCTCGCGAGACCGGGATAGAAGACGCGCTCGACCTGCGGGTGCTTCGCGAGGTGCTCGGCCAAGGTGCGTGCACCCTGCACGTGTTGCCGCATGCGGACGCCGAGGGTCTTGAGGCCGCGGAGCACCATGTAGCAATCGAAGGGGCTCGGGACGCCGCCGACGGACTTCTGCAAGAAGCGGAGCTTTTCGGCGAGCGCGTCGTCGCTCGTGAGGACCGCGCCGCCGACGACGTCGGAGTGGCCGTTCAGGTACTTCGTGGTCGAGTGGACGACGAGCGTGGCGCCGAGGTCGAGCGGGCGCTGGAGCATCGGCGTCGCGAACGTGTTGTCGACGGCGAGGGGGATGCCCGCGGTCTTGGCGATCTGGGCGATGGCCGCGATGTCGAAGATCTTGAGCATCGGGTTCGACGGCGTCTCGAGCCAGACGAGGCGCGTGTTCGGGCGGATGGCCTCGCGGACCTTCGCCGGATCGCTCATGTCGAGGAACGTCGCCTCGAGGCCCCACTGCTTGAGGACCTTGTCGAAGATGCGGAACGTGCCGCCGTAGACGTCGTCGCCGACGAGGACGTGGTCGCCGGTCTTGAGCGTGAGGAGGACCGTGCTCGTCGCCGCGCAGCCGCTGCCGAACGCGACGCCGTGCTTGGCGCCTTCGAGGGCGGCGAGGCATCCTTCGAGCGCGTCGCGCGTCGGGTTGCCCGCGCGCGAGTAGTCGTAGCCTTTGTGGTTGCCCGGTCCGTCCTGCACGAAGGTGCTCGCGAGGACGATCGGCGTCATGACGGCGCCGGAGGTGGGATCCGGCGCTTGACCGGCGTGGATGCAGAGCGTGTCGAGACGTTGCCCTTCGTCGTGCATGGCCGCGGTGTAGCATTCGGGGCGGGTCCGACCAACCCCGTTCGACGACGCGCCGCCCGCGACCCCGTCCGCGAATGCCACTCGCGAACTCGTCCACGAACCTTGGCCGCGAATCGGGTCAACGCAGCGCGAGCACGACCGCGCGCGCGGAGGCGGGGCGCCGCGACGGATCGTGCGCGAGGCAGGCGTGGAGCTGGGCGAGCGCGGGGCCGCGTCCGAGCAGCGCGTCGAGCCGTTCGGGCGGAAGAGGGCGCTCGGCGGCGTCGAGGAGCGCGGCCGCGAACGAGGCGCCCGTCCTCGGCGGCGCGCCGGTCAAGACGTGCAAGAACGTCGCGGCGAGCGCGAACAGATCGCTCGCGGGCGTCGGCGTCGAGCCACCGGCGACCTCGGGTGCGGCATAGGCGAGCGTCCCGCGGAACGCGCCGTCGTGGTTCGACGCACCGCGAAAATGTGCGAGCTCGAAGTCGAGCAGCACGGCGCGCGCGCCCGCGTCGTCGACGGCGACGTTCGCCGGCGCGAGATCCCCGTGGACGATGGAGAGCGGTCCGTCGTCGTCCGTGGCGTCGTGCACCTCGGCGAGCGCCGCGAACGAAGCTTGGATCGCGCGATCGATCCACGCCGGCTCGAGGGGTGTTCGTTGCGTTTCGATACGCTCGGCGAGCGTCGGCGCGGGGATCTTCTCCATGCGCAAGTACGGACCGCGTTCGTCGTCCCCGGTGTCCACGAACTCGGGCGCGCCGCGTCCCGCGAGCGCACGTAGCAGGAACGCTTCGCGGCGCAGGGCGAGGACGGCCTCGGGCTCACCGCGACTTCGGTCGGTGAGCCGTTTCTCGACGACGCCTGGGAACACTTCCGTCACACGCATGGAACATTGTGCTGGCCGTACTTCGG